>JAKFXG010000017.1 GCA_021731495.1 Candidatus Parcubacteria bacterium
GCACGGCAACATCGCGGTGTACGACTCAATGGCGAAGATGGCGCAGGAGTTTTCCTACCGCTATCCGCTTGTGCTCGGTCAAGGCAACTTCGGCTCTATCGACGGCGACTCCCCCGCGGCCATGCGTTACACCGAAGCGAAGATGTCGCGCATCAGCGAGGCTCTCCTCGCCGACCTCGAAAAAGAAACGGTCGCTTGGAACCCGAACTACGACGCAACGCGTGAGGAGCCGAGGGTGCTTCCTGCCGCACTGCCAAACCTTCTTTTAAATGGGACGCTCGGTATCGCAGTCGGTATGGCGACAAATATTCCGCCGCACAATCTTCGCGAGGTGGTCGCCGCAACCGTGCATCTCATTGAAAATCCGGAAGCGACGACAAACGATCTTCTCGAGTTCGTGAAAGGTCCCGATTTTCCGCTTGGCGGCGTTGCGTTCAGTCGCACCGATATCGTACATGCCTACAGCTCCGGTAAAGGGCCGGTCGTGGTGCGCGGCGAGGCCGAGATAGTCGACGATGGAAAGAAAGACACGCGCATCATCATTACTTCCATCCCGTATCGCGTGAACAAGAGCGAGCTCATTTCGCGTATCGCAGATTTAGTACAGGAGAAGAAGCTCGAGGGCATTCGCGATTTGCGCGATGAGTCGACGAGCGACATCCGTGTCGTCGTGGAGCTGAAGGGTACGGCACATCCGCAAGCGGTCCTGAACGCCTTGTATAAGCACACCGAGCTCGAGAGTACGTTCCACTACAACATGCTTGCGCTCGTCGACGGCGTGCCGGAAATACTCTCGCTCTCGGGTATGCTTGGACACTTTGTGAAGCATCGCCAAGAGGTCGTGAAGCGCCGCACCGAGTATGATCTGCGGCAGGCCGAAGCGCGCGAACATATTCTCCTCGGGCTCTGCAAAGCACTCGACCACATCGATGAAGTCATCGCGATCATCAAGAAAGCGACGGATGTTCCTGCCGCGTCGCTCGCGCTTCAGAAGAAATTCGGTTTCTCGGTACTTCAGGCGGCGGCGATTCTCGAAATGCGTCTTTCGAAGCTTGCGGGTCTTGAGCGCAAGAAGCTTGAGGACGAACTTTCCGAAGTGCAGGCACTCATCGCAACTCTGAAAGAGATCCTTTCCTCGCCGAAGAAGATCCTCGCGGTGGTGAAGTCGGAGCTCATTGAGCTTGCAGAGAAATATGGGGACGACCGCCGCACAAAGATTGTGAAAGGCGGCGTGCAGAATATCTCCGTCGAAGATCTCGTACCGGATGAGGAATCGATGCTTGTATTGACCGAAGGCGGCTATGTAAAGCGCACCAATCCGGCCGAGTACCGCAAACAAAAGCGCGGTGGTGTGGGCGTCGTGGACATCGCAACAAAGGAGGAGGACATCGTGACGCACTTCCTCGTCGCCTCTGCGCATAGCGATCTGCTTTTCTTTACGAATTTCGGCAAAGCGTATCAGATCAAGATGTATGAAATACCCGAAGGTCGCCGTGCGACAAAAGGGAAGTCCATCATGAACTTCCTCCCGCTTGCGGGCGAAGAATCGGTGACAGGCGTGCTCGCAGTGCCAAAGGGCGCCGCGCTCGACGCTTCGTCGATTGTATTTGTGACGCAGGAGGGCGTCGTGAAGCGTGTGGCCGCGAAAAGCTTCGCAGATGTGCGCCGCTCGGGCATTATCGCGATTAATTTGAAGAAGGCTAAAACCGGCAAAGCCGGTTCGCCCGACGCCGCAACGGCGTCTAGGGGCGACACGCTCGTCGCGGCTCAACTTGCCGAGAGCGCAGACACTGTTTCCATAGTGACTGCAAAGGGTCAGAGCATCCGATTTGATGCTGAGGAAGTTCGCGAGATGGGTCGCACGGCCGGCGGCGTGCGCGGCATGAGTGTGCGAAAGGGTGACCGAGTTGTCTCGGCAGAAGTCATCCCTGCCACAGCAAAGGACGCATCGCTCCTCGTCATCATGAGCAAGGGCTACGGCAAGCGCACGAAGATGTCCGAATATAAAGTACAGGGTCGTGGCGGCTCGGGCATCAAGACCGCGGAAGTTACGCCAAAGACGGGCGAGATCATCGGCGCAAAAATCGTCTCGGGAGACATTGAGGACGAAGAGATCGTCGTCGTCTCGAAGAAGGGGCAGGTGATACGCACATCGGTTGCCGAGATCTCCATTCTTTCGCGTGCTACTCAGGGCGTGCGCATTATGAAGATGCGCGAGGGTGACTCTATCGCCTCCATGGTTGCGCTCTAATATGCAGCTTTTACAAATCTTAATCAGTGCTGAAAACAAGAAATAAGCGAATGTCATCCTAACGGGATTCCTAAGAAAGAAGCTAGTCATAGGAGGTTTAGTCGTCACTGCTCCTGCAAAATTCTGGTGGAAGGGGAAAATAATTCAGATGAATTACAGCAATATCATTACTTTTGCTCCTCAACAGAACAAAAAGAATATAATTACAGCAACAGAAAAACTGTCTGTAGAAGAAGTGCCAATGATCGCCTTTTCGAAAGTAGAGGGAAACCAAAAATTTGCAAACTGGATTCGAAAGACGCTCGTAAAATGAAAAAGATTGTTGTCACGATGCCGGTAGCGGATGCGGATAAGATCCGACAGGCGATAGGTGAGGTTACGGGAAGGTTGGGAATTATTCTTTTTGCAGTTTCAGTGTGCGTGGCATCGGGCGATTTCTGCCAGGTGATGATGCGCATCCCGCCATCGGTGAAGTAGGGAGGCTCGAAGAAGTTGAAGAAGAGCGTATCGAAGTGAACTGCGCTGATGAACTTGTCACAGACGTAGTCGCCGCTATTCGTGCCGCGCACCCCTACGAAGAACCCGCCATCGACGTCTATCCACTCGAAAGTTGATTGCGCGGCCGCCTTTGGCGGCCGCGTCGAGTTTACAAGGTTGAACCTTGTAAACACTAAATCTTGTAAATAGGGTATTCGCGGTGTAGGGTTCGAGCGGAGCAATCACTTGTAGGAGCGAACCATGACCGAAAAGAGTGGGGTCGTGCGCTCTTGTGGGGAGTGCACGGCATGTTGTAAGACGCACGAGATAGAATCTCTGCAAAAGCCCGCCAATAAATGGTGTGAGCACTGCGTCATCGGGGTCAAATGCTCAATATATGAAAGGCGCCCGAAGGCGTGCATAGAATACAGTTGTGCATGGCTTGAAGGAAAGGGTGCCGAGACTGAACGGCCGGATAAAACCGGCATCGTAGTGGATGCCATGATCTCGGACAATAAGGAGGAAGCTCTCGTGCGAGTCATTGAGGTCTTCGAGGGACGGCTCGAAAAACCTTACGCGAAAAGAATAATTACCGCGTTTCTATTGAGTGGAATCGTCGTGTATTGTTCACCAATCGGTAGGGCAGGGTATTTTAGGTCGCCGCCCGGCGCAAAGCCCGGCCCTATATTGAAAACGATAATGGGACTGCTGGAACAATAAGGACGGAAGGGCCGCTTCGCGAGAAGCGGCCCGAACTTTTATAGTGTTGATTGCGTGGCCGCCAGAGGCGGCCACGTGCTATTTTATAGGCATATGAGCGCGCACTTCAGTTCTCCGCGTGAGAACATTCTTCAGCTCGGTTTGCACGAAGGCATGAAGGTGGGTGATTTTGGTGCCGGCTCCGGCCACTATGCGCGCGCCGCTGCGGCTGTCGTCGGACGTGATGGGAAAGTCTATGCGATCGATGTGCAAGAAAATGTGTTGAAGCACTTGAAGCTCAACACACACATTCACCACCAAAGTACCATCGACGCAGTGTGGGGCAATATCGAGAAGCCAGGCGGCACGCACCTGCGCGATGCATCGCTTGACGCGATCATACTCGCGAACACATTCTTCCAGATCGAAAATCGTTTCGGGTGTTTGGGGGAAATAAAACGTGTCCTGAAGCCGGGCGGAAAGCTTATGGTGGTCGACTGGGCGGGCAGCTATGGCGGCATGGGCCCGACACCCGAGAAGGTCATTTCCGAACACGACGCCGAAGCGTTTTTCATCAACGGAGGTTTTCATAAGGCAAAATCATTTCGTGCAGGGCCGCACCATTACGGCATTATTTTTACCGCTCCATGAAAATAACTCTCTTCCAGGGCATTTTATTTGGCGTTTTTGGCGTTGCGGCGCTCATCGGTCTTTTTGTTTTCTCGACATCCACGAACAAAACCGGCACAAGTGCAATTGGCACCGTGGTTATCTGGGGAACGCTGCCCGAGGAAGACGTGAAAGCCACGCTTGTCGCTGTGGCTCAAACGGAAGATTCTTTTAAAAGTGTCTCGTATGTCGAGAAGGATTCGGCGACCCTGGCCTCGGAACTTTCATCGGCCATAGCGACAGGGAACGCTCCGGACATGGTTCTTTCGTCGCAAGAGGAGTTGCATGCGCTCGCGCGGTTCATCTCCCCAATCCCCTCCGATACCCTTTCCCCGAATATATTTATGAACACGTTTATCATGGGTGCGGGCGTTTTTGCGGCACCGAGCGGCTATTACGGCATCCCGTTCCTCGTCGATCCGCTCGTGCTCTTTTCGAATCGAACCATTCTCACCAGTAACGGTATCGCGAGACCCCCTGCGACATGGGAGGCATTGACCGGCCTCGTGCCCAAGGTCGCGGTTCTTACGCCCTCGCGGCAGATCACGCGCGGACTCATCGCGCTTGGCACGTACGACAACGTCCGCAACGCGCGCGGGATACTCTCAGCGCTCTTTCTCCAAACGGGTGTTCCTATGTCTGCGTATGCGGCCAATGGAGTTCTTACCGCCAATCTGAGCGGTCCCGCCGGCGACACGACGCCCGGACAGGCGGTGCTCGGTTTCTATAGCCAGTTCGCCGACCCTTCGAAGGTTTCGTACACTTGGAATGCATCACTTCCGGATTCACAGCAGGGATTTCGTAATGGAGACCTCGCGCTCTACATCGGCTATGCGTCCGAAGCGCGCTTTCTCGCGGCGGCAAATCCGAATCTTGATTTTGGCATCGCGCCTCTGCCACAGCCGGCGACCGCGAACGTGAAGAGCACCCATGGTCTCGTCTACGCGTTCATGATCCCGCGCGGTGCGAAGAATGCGGCCGGAGCGTATCAGGCTGCGGTTCTCCTCACTGGTGCTGCTGAGCAAACGATTGCCGCTAACGCAACCGGCCTTGCTCCTGCCGCTTTGAATTCGCTTTCGAGTGTGCCAGAGAGTCCCGTTGCCGCCATCGCGTACGCCGGAGCGCTCTACACCAGGACGTGGCTGTCCCCAGCGCCTGCCGCTACCGATGCGGTGTTTTCAAGTATGATTGGGAGTGTGATAAGTGGACGTTCAGCCTCGCAAGAGGCGCTCGCGACAGCCGAGCGCTCTTTGAGCGCGCTTCTGCAACAATAAATTATGAAGGTGCATCTCGCCATCATTGCCCTTATCTTCGTCGCGTCCTTTGGGACACCATTACTTGCGGGCGCCGCTGGTCTTTGTGATGCTGCACAAGAAGCGGACTGCAGTTCTGTTGGGAAGGTCTGCGATCCAAGCACGGGGAATTGTATCTCTACAGGAGGGAATCCTCCAGCTGGACCCGGTAATTCTAATCCTCCTGCCGGGCTAGGAAACCCGAGCGCACCTCCCAGTGCTTCTGGCCAAAATGTCACCCTCATCAATCCGCTTCAAGGTGGAGGCAATCTCGAATCGTTCCTTCTCAGTATCCTTGCATTCGTCATACGCATCGGTACCATCGCCGTCATACTCATGTTGGTTTTTGTGGGGTATAAATTCGTCGTCGCACGTGGTGAACCCGGCAAAATCACGGAGGCACGTAGTGCACTTTTGTGGACCGTGGTCGGCGCTCTGATATTGCTCGGGTCACAAGCGATAGCCATTGCCATCAAATCTACAGTGCAAGCGATCTCGGCTGGTGGATAGATAACAGTATGACCTTCGCTCAATTCGTTGGCAGTGGTTCGACCGGCATCGTCGGCCTTCTCAACACCATCGTCGTGCCGGTCATATTTGCCCTCGCGTTTGCTGTGTTCATTTGGGGCATCATAAACTACTTTTTTATTCATGGAGGAGAAGAGACGAAGCGCGAAGAGGGAAGGAGTTTTGCCCTCTGGGGCGTTATCGGGATGGTGGTTCTCTTTTCGGTCTGGGGGTTCGTGAACATATTGTTATCCACGCTCGGTATAGCGCCGACCCGGTAGTGTGCCATACTTGTCGTATATGAAATCAATCGTTCGTGCGGTCTCAGTATCCGTCGCATTTCTTGCGCCTCTTATCGCATCCGCACAATATCCAGGTCCATACACTCAAAACACATCCCTATTTTTCTCGAACGGGTCAGTCTTTGGGGGTATGTTTGGCGGCGGTTTATTTGGAGGTCGTGGCATGGGTTCTTGTTTGAGTGGTATCTGCGGAATTGGGCAGACGTTCCTCTACATCATTAACTCCGTTTTAGTCCCACTTCTCTTCGCGGTTGCTTTCATCGTATTCTTGTACGGTATCGCGCGGGCATACATCTTCTCTCATGGAGAGCCGGAAGAAGTGTCAAAAGGCCACCGACTCATCCTCTGGGGTCTTATTGCATTTGTGGTAATGATATCGGTCTGGGGACTGGTAAACGTCATCGCAAACACATTCGGTCTTACGGGTGCCTATGCGCCGCCTCTGCCAAGGTCATACTAACCGATTCTAATATTATGCGTACTCTCTATCGAATCGCGGCACCGACAATCCTGTTTGCATCTTCTTTGGTGCCGCTAATGGCGTCTGCACAGGCCGGAAGCGTCAATCCGCGCCTCATTCAGTACTACGGAGACACTATTATCTGGGCTATAAACTTCGTCGTCGCGCCGGTTCTGATGGCCATCGCGTTCATATTCTTCCTGTGGGGCGTCTTTAAGTATTTCATTTTGGGCGCGGAGAGCGACACCGAACGCGCAACAGGGAGACAGTTCATCCTCTGGGGCATCATAGCCTTTGTCATCATTACCTCTCTCTGGGGGCTTGTAGCTGTTGTTGGGAATACCTTTGGTCTATATGCAGGCGGTCGAGCGCCGCCATACCCGACGCTTTAATTTCTCTGAATGTTCTTGTGGAAAACTATCCACACGAACCGGAAGAGTATAGTTGACCCCGTCTGTAGGAACGGTACAATTACTTCGTTATCCGCTTACCTATACCATGAAAAAGGTCCTTACATTTACTTCAGGAGTTCTTGCTGTGTTTGCCCTGCCGCTTGCCTCATCCGCTCAGACGATCCGTAACATTTCGGATGCCGGTTCGTTTGTCATCAACACCATCAACGGCGTCCTCGTCCCCGTACTTTTTGCGGTGGCGTTCATCGTCTTCCTCTGGGGCGCGTTCAAGACGTTCATCCTGGGAGCCGGCTCCGATGAAGTAAAGGAACAGGGTAAGAATCTCATGCTTTGGGGCCTCATCGGCTTCTTCGTGATGGTCTCAATCTGGGGTCTGGTGAACATTCTTACAGGCACCATCAACTTCGGAAATAGCACCGGTCCTACCTCTGTGCCGACCACTGGCGTACAGGTAAGATAAGAAACTAAATGCCCGGGAAAGTTCCACCCGTTCTCGATAAATTCCTCGGGAGCGTCGTCAAAGAGATTGTTAACCCGATCATTCTGCTCCTCGCGGCGGGTGCGTTCGTTGTCTTCATCTGGGGCGTGTTTCAGTTCATCAGAGAGGCGGGGGACGAAGGAAAACGTGCGGAGGGCAAACAGGCTATCCTCTGGGGCCTCATTGGTCTTGTGGTTATCTTCGGCGCGTATGGCATCATCAATGTCGCACTGGACACGTTCAGCATTGACCGAATTCAGAAGATTTCTAAGTAGTAGGGGAATATAAAGAAAAAAGCCGCATGGTAAACCATGCGGCTTTTTGTTTGCTTGAAAGAGCTTTAGCACTGCAGAGATCCGCTTGCCACGAACCAATAGTTTGGCAAAGGAGTCTTTTGTGGTGGTTTGAACGAGAACTTGTCGTATATTGCGGTACAGTTTCCGCCATATACGTCTTTTGCCGAGCAAGGGAACGGCATCTTTGGCACACCGGCGGCCTGATAGGAAATCACCAGACCCACCTCATCTAGTCGCTGCCACATCCATGGATCGAAACATGCCGTTTTTCCTTTCGGGACGTCCACGACACTCGAAGATCCATCACTGTAGAGGGATGGAACACACGGATGCCCCTTGACGCATCCACCAGACGACAACGAGCTTGGTATCCAGGACAACGCTGGTATGACGACGAAGAGAGATAACAGCATCAGCCCGACTCCGACCTGAAGAGCCTGTCTCCACTCATTTCCTTTTTTCATGAGCAGGGTGAGTAGGAGCAGAACACTGGAGACACCGAGAATCCACAGCCAGTACTTCTTTGCCGTCGCCGAGACGGTGCTGAGTGACGGCGATTCGAGCGTACTCCATGGCATCCAGAACGCGAGGATCAAGATGCCAACAGCAAGCAGGAAGAAAAGGAAGTTCTTAGAAGTAAACAACTTCGTGAGAAACCCCATTAATCCGCCGGCTGTTTTCCCGACGCCGGCGAAGACAGTCTTCGTCTGCGTCTGGTACTTCACCATCACCACGATTGCGGCGATGATAACCAGCAGAAGAAGTGGTCCCGTCATGACTGTGATCCTTTCCCTTTACTAGAGTTAAGTGCGCTCTGGGCTCCTTTGACGAGGCCCATAACGTCTCTCATGCCGCCCTCAGCACCCACCACGAGTACGTCTGTTTTTTCCAAGACGTCTCGTGTAGCTTCAGCAGCAAGAACATCGGCGCCAGTGACCTCGAGAGCTTCTTTCATCTTTTTACGTCCTTGGGCCCGAGCGGAGAGCAACGACAGCTCAACCTGCGCCGCTCCCTCGCCCCTGATTACGGCCTGCTTCGCCTTCTCTCTTTCGATAGGGGTGTCAGCTAGAGCTTCGCTGACCCTATGCGTGATATCGGGTGAGATAAGCCGAGCCGAGATGATGTCCACTCCCGCGTTCCGGAATCGCTCTTTTATCTTCAGGACAAGAGATGTATTGATTTCAGGCAACCTCTCGAGGAGAGTCCTCGGGGTGTTCATCACCACTTCTTCAGCAAGCGTTGTCTCGCCGATGTCACGAAGCTGTTTCTCGATCACTTCCTTGTTTCCGTAGTTGGCGATGAAGTCAAATATGTCAGTGATGGCATATTGGACTACGAAGTTGAGTTCAAGAGTCATCCTCGTATCGAGAACGTCCGTCTCACCATCCCTAGCCGCTCTTGTAACGGCACGAATTGGGCGAACCTTTCCTGATGATTCGAGAGGTATCTTATCATCCCCCTTCTGGACCATTTCTGGTTCACCAGGACACTGGAACTGCTGCACCTCTCGAGGAGCCGCCCGCACCTGCATAAGGCCGAACGGCACAAATTGCAGGCCCGGCTCAAGTCGGCTGAGCGCTTTTCCGTAGAAGAACGCACCTGCAACCTGGTTCGCTGGCACTTCTTTGAGAGAAAGTACCAGGTAGGTTGCGACGAAGAGCACGATGGTGGGTCCGGCGTCGAACGTGATGCCAAGCCTCTCTTCTTCGTGAAGCATAGAGCCCCACACTTTCCAGGCTGTGATGGCCAGACCGGCCATGATTGTTCCTCCGAGCCCCAGGAGAATCAAATACAATGTCGGATATTCAGGGACGTCTGCCGCACTGTCCGCATCAGTTCGTGCTTGCGGAGTAGAGGCAGGAGCCGGAGTGTACACACCGCCACTTCTTACCAAGGCACGAATACCCATAGCGATGATAAGTGCGAATGCGCACCACCAAAGAATCGAGGTCATGTCAGCTCTCCTTGTTTCAGTGACTATATCTAGTAACCAAAGGGCTACTTTCTGCTACGCAGAATACACGAAACTATAGAAAAGTCAAGTGCTGGGGGGGAGACTCGAACTCCCATGCCTTTCGGCGCCAGATCCTAAGTCTGGTACGTCTACCAATTTCGCCACCCCAGCGATTTTAGAACTATAGCAAGCTCTGTGCGTTTTGTGCGCCTACCTGGGCTCGAACCAGGGACCGTCTCCTTAAGAGGGAGCTGCTCTACCAACTGAGCTATAGGCGCGAGTGAGGACAAGAAACGAACTTCCTCGTTCGGGTTATTGCTCCGAACGAGCCGCCTACATCGAGTCCTCGAAGATATAGGCGCGAAGTGAGGAAACGTGAGCGTGTCCTTACGGAGAACTCTACACGATGGAGCTGCTCTCTTCAATACGTTTTTTTTGTATGACTTGCGAAGCGCTCCATGAGATCCCGGGTAACGGGACCGGGCGTTCCGGGGCCAATGGTGTGCCCGTCCACTGAAGCGATAGGCACGATGTCCTTAAATGACGAAGTAATGAATACTTCGTCTGCACCAAGAAGTTCGTCGATAGGCACAGCGCGTTCCTCGACAGGGTAGGATTCACGCGCGAGCTCGAGGGTAACTTTGCGCGTGATGCCGTGCAAGATATTTTCTTTTGGTGTGACGATGTTGCCGCCCCGCACGATAAAAACATTGCTGCCGGTGCACTCAAGTACCATGCGGTTTGCAATGTATAGAACTTCGACCGCACCCGCTTCCTTTATTTTCTTCTGGAGAAGGACTGCGGTGATGTAATTGGTCGTCTTATACGCAGGAAGGAATCGCTGATGTTCGTACGTGAGCATCGGAGCGCCATCAGTATAAAATTTTTCCGGGAGCGGGACCGCCGGTTCTGCAGTGATGAAAAACGTCTCGCGTCCGGCAACGTGCTCAATGCCACCTTTCGCTTCACCTCCCGTAAGGATCATTCTGATGTTTGCGCGCCGACCGGCGGAATTTTTTTCGATGACCGCCCGCGTGGCCTCAAATGCTTCTTTTTCAGAGAAGGGGAGTGAGAGTTCGAGCGCGCGAGCGGAAGTCTCAAATCGCTTCCAGTGATCGTTGAAATGAAATGGCTCTCCGGTGAATGCGGTGATGCCCTCGTAGATGCCAAAACCGCGAAGTAGTCCGAGATCCGCAAGGCCTACGTGAGCATCCTTGAAAGGAATGAGGGAACCATTCAGAAAACAAATATGGTCATTCATTATCTTCACACTATACCAGTACCAAGGGTGGGACTCGAACCCACATGAGGGTTTTTAGGCCCTCTCAGGATTTTAAGTCCTGTGCGTCTACCATTCCGCCACCTTGGCAATTTCATTCAACCTTCTTTTGAAGATACTAGCATCTCTGCTATCCTCGTAGTACGGCCCGGTGGTGAAGTGGTAACACAGCGGTCTGCAAAACCGCGATGCGCGGGTTCAATTCCCGCCCGGGCCTCCACGATATCATGATGCTGAATCATGATTGGGAATTGAATGCCGCAGCGATGCTTGGCCAGCAGGCCGAGCCGCGAGGCGGGACCGAGGAAATTCTCGAGCGACGGCGAGAGAATTATCCGTGGTCAATTCCCGCCCAGGCCTCATTCAGCAGAATGACCTACTGGGTCAAGTTTGCTCGCCGTTATCAAGCATGAAGTCAATACGCGGAAGGCGAATGCGTGCGTGCGTTTTTAAGTGATCTGAAAATGCTTCGCGCTGCCGCTCCAGGAATGCCAGCGCGGCACGCGCTTTTTCGGCAGGGAAGACGCTCACGAAGATCATGATACGGTCGCCGTGTGCCACACTCTGGGCGCGGATCACGGTAATGAGAGACTCGCTCAGCGTCCCTTCGGACGTCCCGATGCGGGAGGCCTCGCGAGAGATGAATTGCGCTGCTTCGCGCGCAACAATTTCAGTGACACGGTTGCTTTCTTTGCGCGGTTCGCGTGCTCTTCCACCAGTGATCATGATTCGGTGACGATGAAGGCTACAAGTTCATCGCCGTATGCCGCATTCTCTCGTGCCTCGACCTCGGTGCCGAAGTCGCCTTCGGTTTTAATCTCTTTTACATCCGCGCGTGCTTGCTGGAGGTTTCCAATGCTACCGCGCGCAATTTCTTCCCCTTTCCGCAGTATTTTCACGCGGTTCCCGACGGTGAGCGTTCCTGAGATATACTGCGCGCCAAGAACTTGTTTTTTTGCACCTGAAGAGAATGTCTTCAACACAAGCGCTCGCCCAAGTTCTTTCTCTGCGGCGACGACGGGGACGCGCGCCTCAAGCAATTTCGCGATGGTATCGGATAATTCGTAAATGATCGAGAAGGAGAGGATTTGAATATGATCGCGTAGTGCCAGGTCGCTCGCGATCGCATCGGTCGAAACATTAAATGCGACGATGACTCCTCCGGCAGCATGCGCAGTTTTGACGTCGGTTTCTGAAACACTGCCGACGCCGGAAGAAACGATACGAACCGCAGCGCGTTCGTGAGTCACTTTCTTAAGTTCGTGAGCGATCGCATCAATCGACCCGGCCACGTCGGCCTTCACAATGAGCGGCAGTTCGACGATCCCTTCAACTACAGCGCTGCGTTCGGTGGCAGTGGCAAGTATTTTTGCCTGTTCCCTTGCGAGAGCCTCCGCCTCTTTTTTGTTCTTCACAATACTGAAAAGCGATCCGGCTGAGGGGAGTTTGCCGAATCCGGAGATGCGTACCGGCTCCGATGGGCCCGCTTGTTCGACACGTGTACCGCGAAAATCCTCGATAAAACGTATCGGGGCGTAGGCATCTCCTGCAACCACGAAGCCATCAAGTGTGAGCGTACCGTCTTTTATAATGAGTGTCGCTGATGCGCCGCGTTTTGGGTCTTGGGTCGACTCAAGTACGAAGCCTGTGGCGCTTGCCTCATTGTCGGCAGTGAGCTCTGCGAGATCTGCCGAGAGAAGGACGAGGTCGAGAAGTTCCGGTATGCCTTCGCCGGTCTTTGAAGAAATGAGTGCATACGCGACGTCACCCCCCATACCTTCGATGTATATGCCGTGTTCGACAAGCGAGTTCTTTGTGTGAGCGACGTCAGCGTTGTTTTTATCGATCTTTGTTATTGCAACAATATAGGGGATATGTGCCTCGGAAATGGCGGCAAGCGCATCGAGGGTCTGCGGCATCACGCCCTCATCTGCCGCAACGACGAGAATGGCGATGTCTGCCGCCGCCGCGCCGCGCATGCGCAGTGCCTTGAAAGCCTCGTGCCCGGGGGTGTCGAGGAAGGTGACTGCGCGGTCGTTATGGAGGGTAATATATGCGGCGACGTGTTGCGTGATGCCTCCCGCCTCGCCCGCGACGATATTCGCCTTCCGGATGTAATCCAGAAGCGAGGACTTGCCGTGATCTATATGGCCCATCACCGCAATGACGGGCGGTCGTGGGACTCGCGCCATGATGGCTCTATTTCATCACAAAAATGACCGAATTGCAATCTCTGTTAGAATCATCGTATGTTTTGGAAGAAGAGGACGTATCTCGATACCGCCGCGGGCGTAAGCGGGAATCCTTCGTCGCCGCACGAGGAGGGGCGCCGCGCGAAGGAGGTACTTGAAGAGACGCGTACGGACATCGCGCGCCTACTTGAAGTGCAGCCGGGTGACATAATTTTCACAAGCGGTGCGACTGAAGCAAATGCACTCGCCATGCTCGGACACGTGCGAGCGCTCTCCGCTGCCGGTAACAAAGACATGCATGTTTTGTACCTGCCGAGCGCACACGCCTCGGTCGTGGAGAATGCGAAAGTTCTTGCGGCGGAGGGAATTATCGCCGAGGCGCTTCCCGTTAAGGATTACCGTGTCGATACTGAGGCCCTCGCAAAGATGTTGCGCGAAGAAACCGTACTTGTTTCAATGGACGCTGTGTGCGGCGAAACGGGGGTGGTATGGAATACGCGCGAAGTAGCACGCGTTCTCCAAACCCGTCCGGGCTCACACCCGTTATTGCACGTGGACGCAAGTCAGGCGCCACTCACTGAAAAGATTTCTCGCGCGCATTTCGATGCGGATATACTGGTGCTTGATTCCTCCAAGGTCGGAGTGGATCGTGGTATCGGTGTGTTGGTCGCACATCGCACGATTCCGATCACGCCTCTCTATAGAGGCGGCGGTCAGGAGCGCGGTTTGCGGTCGGGAAGTGAATCTCCCGAACTCGCGCAGGGTTTCGCGGCGGCGCTTCGCGCCGCCGCGCGTGGTCGTGAAGCATTTCGTGCGCGTGCGGAGCGCGACAGGGAACGTCTTGTTGAGTCAATTGAAAAAACAATTCCACACGCGCATATCCAACAAGGCCGTGCACAGGCGCCGAATATCCTAAACCTTTCACTGCCTGGACGAGACACCGATTACCTCGTGACCCTCCTCGACGAAGCGGGATTCGCCGTATCCACGCGCAGTGCGTGCGAGACGGATTCGGAGGAGGGTTCGCGCGCGGTGTTTGCCCTGACAGGAGACTCTATTCGCGCCCGTGCGACACTCAGAATTTCCTGGAACCCTTCGGTTCGCCCGTCCGAGCTTGCTCGTTTCGCGAAGGCACTTGCAAAAGCGATTGTTTTTATTGACAGCGGCGACAAGGGGTAGCATTATAGTCTATATGAACATCGAGGAACTCTCCAAATCTCAACTCATACTGCTCACGATTCTCGTGAATTTCGTGACCTCGGTCGCAACCGGCATTCTGACGGTCTCGTTGCTTGATAATGCGCCAGCCATCGTTACTCAGACGGTGAACCGCGTTGTCGAACGGACCATTGAGACAGTCGCGCAAGCCGCTCCCGCAGCGATCATTCAGGCGCCTGCTCCATCAAACCAGGATCTCGTCACGGCAGCGCTCGGGGCGGATGCAACCCGTATGGTCGTCATTTACACTCTTGAAACTGGCACATCAACGGATGCTATTTCCGTCGGTACCTACATCCCCAAGTCGCGAGTGGTCGTGACGGCAGCGCAAGACGCCCTTCCGAAAGAAGCACTCATCGGGTTTCCCGGCGAGCTATACGTTTCCGCATCTCTTGCACGTAAGGGCGACGGCGTCGCCGTTTACGGTTTTGCGGATGGCGCCTCTTTGCCCAAAGCTGCCGCAATGACCATGGTCGATTCGGGTAGTTTGAAACTTGGCCAGACAGTTCTCGCTATAGGAGCAGACGGTTCCGCCTCTACCGGTATCATCGCGCGAGTAAATGAAAAGGGCATCCAAACTACGTTGCCGGATATAGGAGCCGGCAGCGCGGCGGTCGACCTCTCAGGTAATCTCATTGGTCTTGGTGCGGGAGTAATACCCGGACTCCTTATACCGACAAACAAAATAACCACACTTCTCACGGCGACCACAACGACTGAAGTCTCGGCTGCCCCCAAAGGCTCATAACGCGTTCCTCCCAACCACAACCAAGCTCTATGCCTCCTTTTAACAATTTCACCACCAAAGCGAAAGAAGCCGTGCGCCGCGCTCACGAGCTCGCGATCGAGCGCGGACAGAATCACGTCTCACCCCTCCACTTGCTCGCCGCCCTTGTGCTTCAGGAAGAATCGCTCGTCTTCTCGATGCTCGACCGGATGGAGGTCGACACCATTATGCTTGCGGACGCTGTACTTGAGCACCTGGAAACTCCCGAAAGCGCTTCAGTACTCTCGCCTACCTACCAAATCTATCTCACTCCCGATCTCGCACAGGCGCTCGAGGCGGCAGGGAAGATAGCGGCAAGAATGAATGACACATTCGTCGGCACCGAGCATCTTTTCCTCGCGGTCATCGAGCATCCGGGCCCGGCGGGCGACATCATCGCGCGCTTCTCGATAGGTCGCGACGCCGCGCTCGCCATTCTCAAAGAACTCAAAAGCTCTAAGGATGGTCGGAACACGGAGCCGAAGCGCTTCCGCGCGCTCGCTAAGTACGCGCGCAATCTCACGAAGCTCGCCGCAGAGAGCAAACTCGATCCGGTCATCGGCCGAGATACTGAAATTAATCGGGTCATTCAGATCCTTGCGCGGCGCACGAAGAACAACCCGGTTCTTATCGGCGAAGCGGGTGTAGGGAAAACCGCCATTGCCGAGGGGCTCGCGGGGCGTTTGGCGACGGGCGACGTTCCCGAAATGCTCAAAGGCAAAGAGCTTCTCTCTCTCGACCTCGGCCTCATGATCGCCGGTACGAAATATCGCGGCGAGTTCGAAGAGCGCATGAAGAATGTAATGAAAGAAGTGGAGCGCGCGGAAGGGAAGGTCATCCTTTTTGTCGATGAACTTCATACGCTCGTGGGTGCCGGCGGTGCGGAGGGTTCTCTTGATGCGTCAAATATGCTCAAACCTGCGCTCTCACGCGGTGAGATCCGCATCATCGGCGCGACGACGTTAAAGGAATACCAGAAATATATTGAGAAAGACGCCGCGCTCACGCGTCGTTTCCAGTCGGTATTCGTGCAGGAACCCTCGATAGAGGACTGTGTCGCCATATTGCGCGGGCTCCGCGACAAATACGAACTCTTCCACGGTGTACGTATTACCGACGGCGCCATCGTCGCGGCAGTGGAACTTTCGTCGCGGTATATCAGCGACCGCTTCTTGCCGGACAAAGCCATCGACCTCATCGACGAAGCCGCTTCCGGACTGCGCATCGCGCTTGAGAATAAACCGCCCTTACTTGAGGAGACCGATCGCAAGATCCGCCGATTGGAGATCGAGCGACAGGCACTTCAGAAGGACTTGGACGGCGAGCACAGCAAGGAGATTAAGGAACGCATTAAGAGCATAGATGCAGAGGTCGCCGATCTGAAGGAGAAAACGAGAGAGCTTGAACTCAAATGGAAGAATGAGAAAGAAGTGCTTGGAGGTATTCGCTCCGATAAGACCGAACTCGAAGCGTTGAAGATACAGGCAGACAATGCCGAGGCTGCCGCCGATCTCGGCACCGTTGCGGAGATCCGCTACGGCAAAATCCCTCATCTGCAAAAAGATCTTGAGATGAAACTCAAGCGTTTAAAAACTCTGCAGAAATCGCGCCGCGTGCTGAATGAAGAAGTGGCCGAGCAGGACATCGCGGCGGTCGTGTCGCGCTGGACGGGTATCCCGGTCGCCAAAATGCTTGAAGAAGAAGCGGCCAAGCTCACACGCATGGAAGAGTCGCTCAAGCGCGGCATCATTGGTCAGGACGCTGCGGTGGCAAAAGTGACGAATGCTGTGAAGCGCTCGCGCGTTGGCATCAGCGACCCGAATCGCCCCATCGGTTCATTCCTGTTCCTCGGCCCTACGGGCGTCGGTAAGACTGAACTTTCCAAAAAACTTGCGGAGTTCATGTTTAACGACCCCGAAGCGCTTGTGCGCGTGGACATGAGCGAATTCATGGAAAAGCACTCGGTCGCCAAGCTCATAGGTGCTCCTCCTGGCTATGTCGGCTATGAAGAAGCGGGGAACCTCACCGAGCGCATCCGGCATCGCCCGTATGCGGTCGTGCTCTTCGATGAGATTGAGAAAGCGCATCCGGAAGTGTTTAATATTTTACTTCAGGTGCTTGACTCTGGACATCTCACTGATGGCAAAGGACGCAAAGTCAACTTCAAGAACACGATCATCGTGCTGACCAGTAATGTCGGCGGAGAATTTATCGATCGGCTTGCGCATATCGGTTTCGGTACGGCCGATGCGACCGACGCCACCCGCTACGAAGAGACGAAAGGGAAGGTGATGGACGCGCTCAAGGAGCACTTCCGTCCCGAGTTCCTCAATCGCCTCGATGACATCATTATCTTTGACGTTCTGGCGAAGGAAGCGCTCGCGCGTATCGTTGATACGCAGGTCGAAGAAGTAGTGAAGCGGCTCGCACAGAAGCGTATCGCGCTCACGATAGCACCTGAAGTGCGTACCTGGCTCGCGGACAAGGGCTACAATCCGCAGTATGGCGCGCGTCCTTTGCGCCGTACGATACAGGACAAGATTCTCACGCCCGTCGCTTCGCTCATGGTCGCCCAGGGCGTTATGGAGGGCGGCACGGTAAACGTATCTATAAAAAATGGCGAACCGCACTTCGATGTGAAGCGAACGGCGCAACGCCGTTCGCGGAATCCCGCTGCAGCTTCGCCGGTAAAATAACGAGGTCCGTTTTATACGCAATTAGCTCGTAGCCTATGCGGTGCAGAGCCGGAATAGGCCGAGCGGAGCGAGTGCGCCGCCCTGAATTTATTCCGCGAAACTGCGGCTGGGATAAAAAAGAAGCGTAAGGCTCCGCCGCTTGCGGCGGAGTGAAGAATCTGCTACATTTCCCGCATGTCACAAGACCGCCTTCTCCGGCTTAAATCTACGAAGTCCAAGCACGTCATCTGGACCCGTAAGAATAGAAAGACCACCGAACGTAAGATCGAGCTTATGAAGTTCGACCCGACTCTGCGCAAGAGCGTCCTCTTTAAAGAGACGAAGAAGTAGAAGCAGAATCAAAAACCGCCCGAAAGGGCGGTTTTTGATTTAGCGGGCCTATGAAGCCTGGGATGGAACACGATTGAGGAGACTATCCTGAAGTGGAAGAGAGTGTTTGAGACTTTGCTCTGATATAGTTTTGTTATGAAGAAAGGTCAGGATTATACGGGAGTAACTATTGTGTATACGTGTCATGATGGAAAAGGTAATTTTCTCTTGAATAAACGAGGGCTCGCATGTCGCGATGAACAGGGGATGTGGGACCCCGGAGGTGGAGGGTTGGAGTTCGGCGACACGGTTGAAAACACTCTACGGAAAGAAATTGCTGAAGAGTATTCCACCGACGTACTCTCGTATGAATTCCTTGGTTTTCGCGATGTGCATCGCGAACATGGTGGAAAAAAGACCCACTGGATTGCATTGGACTTTAAAGTGCTTGTAGATCCGTCAAAAGTGAAAAACGGCGAACCGCATAAGTTCGATGAGGTTAAATGGTTCACGCTTGATGCACTTCCAACTCCACTACATTCTCAATATCCAAAGTTTCTTGAGTTGTATAAGGATAGACTAAACTAAGTCGGCGAGCCCACCAGGACCGCGAGTACGCTTATCGAAGCTTACAGCTTCAGTACACTAAGAGTTCGTCATTTTGCGGTCACAGATATTTTACTCGTCGTCACTCGCAAAATTCCGCGACCCCGCCTCGTGGATTTCCGTGCTCGGAAATCATCACTGCGTCTCCCGCAAAAGAGAAAAACCTGGAGCAGTCCAGGTTTTTTCATTTGCGGGCCCACCCTGACTCGAACAGGGATTACGCGGTTTGGAGCCGCGCGTTCTACCATTGAACTATAGGCCCTTTTTGTCCGATTACTTTACCACACTCTCAATAAAAGCTCGTGCCGTCGCGTATATTTTCCGTGCGATTTTGACGTCATAATACTCAATATGTACACAGCCAGGATATCCGTCTTTTATAGTTTTTGCCGTATGTGGTTTCCAATAAGGCTTGGAGAACTGCTCCATAGGTATGCCAGTCACCTCCGACCAAAACTTTTTCATGGAAAGTTCATTGTGATATTCATGAAGGTGTATTCTGACTCTCAATTTTCGCTCGTCTAAGGTAAGACCATTACGCATAAGCTTCATAAAAGCGCGCACCAATTCCGGATCAGAATTAGAGAAGGTGAACGTTTGATCGTTTTTATCCTTTGCACCTTCACACCAATAGAGTAGGGCACAGGTCAAAAGCGCTAAATCAGGGGTTATGACTATTCTCTCTACAATCGTGACAGCTTCCTCTTTCGCAATCAACAGATTCTTTCTTGTCTTTTCCAAGTTAACCTTTTGCGAAGCACGTTGTCCTGCCGTCTGGAGGCTTGCGATACGGGCGAGAGCCTGGGGTGAGAGAGGTAGGTTACGAACCCAAAGGGATACGGAGCTCTTTGCAACTCCGACCTGTGCGGAAATTTCGTTCATAGTTTTACCCTTATGACGCAATCGTATTGCGTATCTCTTCTCCTTCAACTTCATGAACCCATTATAACTCGCATGAGACGGTTTCTTTGATTTTGTAGGGGAAAAGCCGCACGCCAGTAGCTGGTGCGCGGTATGATGAAAGCATGCGTTCTCGCGCCTCTCTTTACGCGCTCTTGCTTGTAGCGGGTTCTCTCGCCCTGCCTCTTGCCGCGCATGCGGCAATTCCGTTTTTTGGGCCGATTATTCCGCAGGTAGCCAACCAAGCGGTATGTCCCGCAGGTTTCGGCATGCTCATGATTGTTATCAATAACATCATCAGCTTCCTCATCACGATAGCGATTGTTTTCGTTGCGCCGCTTATGATTGCCTACGCTGGCTTTCTCTACGTCGTGAATCCGGTGGATCCGAGTGGTATAAGCAAGGCAAAGGGAATTTTGTGGAACACCATCGTCGGCATCGTCGTCGCGCTCGCCGGCTGGATGATCGTCGATGCGGTCATGGCGGTGCTCTATAACCCAAACGCGCGTAGTGGCACTACAGTGTTAACCACATGGTCAAATCTCATCACCACCGGCGGTGCCCCCATCTGTCTTCCTCAAGCGGGTGCATTACCCGGTGACAGCCTGAAACAAAGTGCCCCCGGCGTGAGAGCGGGCGGAGCCCTGAGCCCCAAAGCTACCGCGCAGTGTGCAAGTCCTGCCTGTAGCCCTGAGGCTTTGCAAGCCGCAGGCTTTAATCAAACACAAGCGAATGTAATGTCTTGTATTGCCGTGACCGAAAATAGCGGCAATGCGACCGGGTGTAACGGGAACGCATGTGGGACATTCCAGATCATGCTGACGGCGAATCCACTCGTTGGTTCGGCATGTGCACAATACAACAACGGCAACCCCACTCTCAATTGTCCGGCTCTCTGCAAGGCGGCGCGGGGCGGTGCAGTGAAGAATGAACCATCATGCCAACCTTGCGTGCAGGCTGCACAAGATCCACAGTGCAACGCACAGGCGGCACAGAATATGGTCGCGCAGTCTGGTTATAAGGATTGGACCCCTCCTCGTTCTGATAATCAGAAGGCAGCCGCCTGCGTACAGCAGTACGCCAATGGCTAATAAAAATTTGTATGAATAGAATTTGGATAGTAAGTATAGGAGCAGCAGTGGTCATCGGGCTGATCATATTCGCGTCGTGGTTTGCCAGTTCCAATGGTCAAGCGCCAACCCCCTCAGGTAATCAGCCTGCCAGTTTACCAATCGCCGGCTCCATCACACAAGTGACGCCATCCTCCGGATCGTCAGGCATGTCGGTCGCCTCCGCCAATGGCGGGACCATCCAGACAAAAGACTTTATGGAAGACCCCGCTACCGTAAAGGACCCAATCAATCCCGGCTACTATTATCTCGGGTACCATGTCTATGAAGGGGTTTCGGATCCGACCGCGACCGAGAATCCGCCGTATATCATTACCTATATAAATGCGACCCAGTACTTCAATATCGCATTACTCCAAGAGCCGATAGGGAGTGTGCGAGAAGAGATGCAACAGTACCTTACGGTACACCTCGGCATATCGGAGGACGAGATGTGTGGGCTTAAATATATGGTTAGTGTGCCGAATCGCGTAAACTCGCAATTTTCGGGAAGAAATCTCGGATTCAGTTTCTGTCCGGGAGCTACGCCACTTCCGAAATAGTGTTTCCCTCGCGTAGTTTGCGCAGCCACGCTTTCTGACGCCTGGCATACTGCCAGAGTTTTGCCGAGAGGGCAGGGAGGAGCGACGCTTCGTCCCGCTCTCCGCGCAGGAATTCACCGACAATTTTGTATTCGAGCCCAAGCTCATTCAATCTTTTATTCGCCCTAAACGCGTCCTCAGTCTGGGACGCGTCGGGTGACCCGCCTTTGGCGGGTTTAGCCAACTCTTCGCGAATACGACGTACCTCGTCAACAAGTCCACGTTCAAGTGCGCTTGCGAGGCGCGCATCGATTCTTGCGCGCAATTCTTCTCGGGGCGGATCAATAACTATCCATTCAGTTAGGTATCCACAACTTGTCTCTATAGAGACAAGTTGTGGATACCTTGGCGGGACGACGCCAAGTGATTCAATGATTTCCAAGGCGCGAATGAGCCGGCGGCGATTGTGGGGGTCAAGCTCGGCGGCGCGGCGCGCATCCATCCTCCGCACGCGTGCGTACAGCTCTTCGGTCGGAAGCTTTTCAAGTTCCTCGCGAAGCACGGGATTCGCATCCACTCCTGTCGGAAGACCTGTGAGAAGGGCGTTAAAATAAAAATGCGTTCCCCCGACAAGTATCGGAAGTTTCCCCCGTGAAGAGATGTTGTCAATCAGTCGTGTTGCGTCAGCGACAAAATCTCCGGCAGAGTAGTTTTCTTTCGGGTCGCGAACATCGATAAGATGGTGCGGTATGCCCCGCCTATCGGCGATGCTGATCTTCTCAGTACCGATATCGAGCCCGCGATACACTTGGCGCGAATCGACCGAGATAATCTCGCCGTTTCGCTTAAGCGCTTCTTCGACCGCCCGGGAGGATTTGCCCGAAGCGGTAGGCCCCGCGATAAGGAGGACCCGCACACCAGATGACTGATGCGGGGCTTCGCTTCGCTGCGTTTGTGTTGCCATTGTCCGCGATGGTATCATGGCGGAAGCATAATCAAAAAATATATGAAAGATACCAAAAGCAACTATTGCGAAAATTGCGGCGAATTCCATGACGCGGTGCGCGATTACACCTCGCAGGTGAAAGTGGGCGAGACGGTGCCTGATTTTGAATTCGAGGTTTTCCACCAGGACGCAATCTCGACTATGAGCCTTTCGAAGCTGCGCGGGAAATGGGCGGTTCTAGTGTTCTACCCTGCGGACTTTACATTTATCTGTCCGACGGAGCTTGAGGAGCTCGCGGCACTGTATCCTAAATTCCAAGCGCTCAATGCCGAGATCGTTTCAGTCTCCTCGGATACAGTCTTTACGCACAAGGCGTGGCACGACACATCAGAAGGCATCAAGCAAATTAAATATCCGATGGCGGCCGACCCTTCCGGCAAACTTTCCTACGCCTTTGGGGTCCTTATCGAAGGCGGCGAGGCGGTACTCACTCCGGACGAGGGTCTCGCGCTCCGAGGTACATTCATCATCGATCCCGCCGGCATACTCCGCTCGATGGAGATCAATGATAATTCTATAGGCCGCAAAGGCGCAGAGACGCTGCGCAAACTCCAGGCGGCCCAGTATGTTGAGACGCATAAGGGTCAAGTTTGTCCCGCATCCTGGGAGCCGGGAGAGGACACGCTTGAACCGGGGTTGGATTTGGTAGGGAAGTTGTAAAGAAAACAAAAACCGGCCTTTTGGTCGGTTTTTGTTTTGTTGTGCCGGGAGAGGCTCGGTCACGCTTTACTAATTCGCTTCGCTCATAAGTATGCGCGACCCCGGCTCACTGTCCTCGCAAAGCCTCGGACATGGTTCCGCCATTCGAGTCTCTCCCGCGTGACGCGCAGGCGTCACGCTTCCCGGCACAGCTTTCGCTCTGCTCAATCTGTGCCGGGAGAGAGACTCGAACTCTCATGTCTTTCGACGAGGGGTTTTGAATCCCTTGCGCCCCAGCACGAAAACGCTGGTGCTGGAGGTGGGAGTCGAACCCACAACCCTTGCGGGACACGATTTTGAGTCGTGCGCGTATACCAATTCCGCCACTCCAGCGTTTCGTACGGGGTGAATCTACCAATTTTTACCCCGTACCAAAGTACCCTTTTGGTGCGGGGCCGCCACTCCCGTATCACTTGCACGATAGCATATGCTAAAATCTTTTACATGAAGGACGATGCAGGCTATATACCGACCAAGTACGACTCGGTCTTCTGGATCGACGTCGATCGGATCATACCAAACCCGTACCAGCCGCGGAAAGAGTTCACCGAATCGGGCCTTATTTCGCTTGCGGAGAGCATCCGTCAGTATGGTGTCCTGCAACCGCTTGTCGTCAGCCGCACCGAAGTGGAGAAACCGGAAGGCGGACTTGAGAGCATGTACGAACTCATTGCGGGCGAGCGGCGCTTGCGGGCAAGCAAGCTTGCGGGTCTGAAGCAGATACCGGTGGTCATCCGTCAGGGCGAAAGCAATCTCACGAAACTCGAGCTTGCCATCATTGAGAATCTTCAACGGGAGGACCTGAATGCTATTGACCGCGCAAAGGCCCTCCAGAAACTTATTGACGAATTCGGCATATCACATGCCGAGACCGCAGCTAAGATCGGCAAGAGCCGTGAATATGTCTCCAACAGTCTTCGTCTGCTTTCTCTGCCCGAGCACATGCAGAGTGCGATCGTGGGGAAGGAGATCAACGAGGGTCATGCCCGCCCACTCCTCGCCCTTACCAGTCGCCCGGAAGAGCAAGAGACTCTTTTCAAAGAAATCATTTTAAAGCGATTACCGGTTCGTGCCGCCGAGCGCATTGCGCGCTCCATTGCGCAAGAGAAGGTACGTAAATATCACCGAAAGACGGCGGAGATGGTCGAGCTCGAAAAGTCGCTCACGGAGACGCTCGGCACGCGTGTCATCATAGAGACCAATGCCGAGGGAGGGCGATTGCTTATAGAATTTTTCTCGCCGGACGACCTGCAACAATTAGTCGATACCCTCGCCGCACAGCAGCAAACCGAAGAAGTTGCTGCAGTTCCCACACAAATATTTCCGAACACTACTCAGCTCTCGGATGACCCTATAGCCGCCGCGGCGCCGGAAGAATCTTCCGAAGACGGGCTTTATTCAGTGAGTGGTTTTTCCGTATAGGTCAGGCATCCAGTTTTCTCATTTCTTTTTTGGCGGGTGTCGACGTCTTCGTTCGGAGGATGGCTCGTATGTTTTTGCTGACTCAGCCGTGCCTAGGGCGGTGCGGATATGACGCCGAGCAAGCGAGGTTCGCGCGATCTCAAGCCATTTTGGCGAAGGGTGGGCACTCTCGCGTCGTATGATCTCGACGACTTCACCATTACCGAGCTTGGTATCGAACGAAACAAGCTTTCCATTCACTTTCGCGCCCTGTAGATGGTCGCCGAGATCGCTGTGTATCGCGTACGCAAAATCGATCGGCGTCGATTCCGCTGGCAGATCAATGACGTCTCCTTGCGGAGTGAAGACGAATACACGGTGTGAAAAGAAATCTTCCTTGAGACCATCAACAAACTGCTCAGAGCCCCCGACCTCCATATGGGCGTCAGCAAGTTCAGTGAGCCAGGGCGGCGCTTTTGTGATACCTCTCGCACCGCCTTCTTTTTTCCTGAATTTCATGAGCGATGGGATGAGCGAACGAGCCCAGGAAAAAGAAAGAGCTGAAAATCTGCTTTTTTGGACTTCTTTCTCGAGCTTTTCGATCCCTTTCCCCAGCTGTTTATACGACATATGCGAGGCAATACCGAACTGCGCAAGGCGGTGCATTTCTTCGGTACGAATCTGAATCTCCACGATGCCAGCCTCGGGCGTTACCACGGTGGTGTGGAGCGATTGGTACCCATTTGGCTTCGGGAAGGCGATGTAGTCCTTGAATTCGCCCGGTAGCGGCCGGTAAATGGCATGCACCGCGCCCAGCGCTATGTAGCAGTCTTCGATGGTCGGCACAATGAGACGCAGTGCCGCGATATCATGGATAAGATTCACATCATCATTCTTCCGCTTCAATTTCTGGTGTAGGCTCCAGAGTCCCTTCATCCGGATGTCGGTGCGGAATGTGGTTAGGCCTTTTTTTGCGAGCTCTTTTTTTAATTCCTTTTGCACCTTGATCAGACCCGCTTCAGTTTCTCGTGTTTTCAATTTACGCACCTCAATCGCATGCGAAGCAGCATCGGGATCAACGAAAGGGAAGGCGAGGTCTTCAAGATCATTTTTCATTTTGCCCATACCGAGACGGTCGGCGATGGGAGCGTAGATCTCAAGCGTTTCAAGCGCAATGCGGCGGCGCTTGTGCTCCGGCACGTGCTCAAGCGTCTGCATGTTGTGATAACGGTCGGCCAGCTTCACGATCAACACGCGAATATCGCTTGCGGTTGCTACCAGGAGTCGGCGGAGGCTCTCCGCGTGGCGCTCGGCACCGCGGTATTTATGGGTACCAAGTTTCGTCACGCCATCGACGATGAACAGTAATTCTTTACCAAATTCTTTCTCCATTTCTTCGCGCGAGATGCGGCCGTCCTCGACTGCATCGTGGAGCAGCCCTGCGGCGATCGTCGTCGCGTCCATGCCGTATTCGGCAAGAATTTTCGCCGCCGCCGCCGGATGTATGAAATACGGCTCGCCCGAATAACGGGTTTGCCCTGTATGCGCCTTCTCGGAGAATGCGTATGCCTTCTCGACGAAAGCGATATCTTCGGGCGAGGCCCCCGACATTGCGGCGACGATCTCTTTGACGGTCGTCATAGAGAGTACTATACACCGCGACTGTTTTTCTCACCAAGGACTTATTTTATTTTAAATACTCGGCAGCTTCTTCGGGTGTGAAGGAATCCAATTTTGTGGTCTCCGGTAAATAGATGCGTCGTAGGCCCTTCTTTAGGAAGAGACCCTGTTTTGATTTATAGAGCACCAAATTCTTGCCGGTACGCGGATGCTTGCCGATCTCCTTTACGACCTCAACGCCCTTGGGCGGCTTCTTCGGTTCGGAGAGAAGTGCAAGCGCTTTATCGAGCGTGATGGTGTATGGGTCGCCCACGGCGACTTTGAGCGAGCGGAACTCACCATCGCTGCCGACATACGGCCCGAATCGTCCGGTAGAAGCGAACACTGCCTTGCCGGTCGAGGGATGCATGCCAAGCTCGCGCGGCAATGACAAATATTTGAGGGCATCGGCAAGGGTCACTTGTGAAAGATCCGTACCAGCAGGGATGCTTGCTCGTTTTGCAGCCTTCTTCGGCCGGCCCTTTCCTCTCTTAGTCGCTTTCTTTTTGCTCTTTGCATCTTTTTTTGGTTCTTCTGTACTGCCTGCCGCCTCCCGCTCACTGCCCACTTCTTCTGGTAACGCCATTTCGACATACGGTCCGAATCGTCCGGTCTTTATAAAAATGGGGGCGCCGGTTTTCGGGTCATGTCCGATAGGGACGTCGTTTTTGAGTTCAGTACCCTCCTCGGTCCGCGCACCAAGGCAATCAGGATATTTCTTGCAGCTCATGAAGACGCCGCCGCGACCGAGTTTAAATTCCATAGGATTCGTGCAGAGCGGGCAGGGGAATTCGCTCGGCGCATCGCCGAGCGATGTTGCTTTCGGGAGTTTATCTTTTGCATGCACTGCTTTTTCGAATGGGCCGTAGAATTCGGTCAATGTTTCTGTGTAGCCGCGTTCGCCACGAGAAATTTCATCGAGCTTATCTTCCATCTCTGCGGTGAAGGTATCGCTTACATATTTTGGAAAGTTCTCTTCGAGCCATCCCGACACGACCATACCGGTCGCAGTCGGCTTCAAAGAGCGGCCGAGCTTGTCGACGTATCCGCGATCCGCAATCGTCTTCATGATGGAGGCGTAGGTCGACGGACGGCCGATGCCGCGTTTCTCGAGTTCCTTGATGAGGCCCGCTTCGGTGTAGCGGTTCGGCGGTTCGGTTTGCTTTTCTTCCGAAGAAAGCGAGAGAAGGGTAAGTGGGTCGCCGGTCGAAATTTTTGGTAGTTCAACATCTTCCCCTCTTGCGGTCGTATCGAGCGCGAGCCATCCGGGGAAGAGCACGCGTGAACCGTTTACGGTAAAAAGAGGAATACTTGCCGCGTTAGAGCCGTCTCGGTCTCTAATGGGGTCAGCATCGGCTTTTGCAGCAATATTGGTGCGCATGATCTTTGCGGCAGACATTTGTGAAGCGATCGCACGGATGCGGATAAGTTCGTAGAGCTCGGTCTCGTCCGGCGTTGAGCCCGCGCGCGCATGAGAAGGGTCCGTAGGGCGGACGGCTTCGTGCGCCTCTTGCGCGTTCTTACTCGTCGTCTTGTAGGCGCGCACGGTCAAGTAGTCTTTGCCGAACTCTTTTTCGATGACGCTTGCCATTTTCGCGACCGCTTCTTCTCCGAGATTTACCGAGTCGGTACGCATGTAGGTGATGTGACCAGCTTCATAGAGCTTCTGTGCCGCGCGCATGGTGCGCGAAGGGGCGAAACCAAGACGTGTTGAGGCGGTTTGCTGGAGAGTCGACGTGGTGAATGGCGGCCGGGGATTACGTTCCTCGGCCTTTTCAGAGATATCGGCAACGCTCCACTTTGCGCTCCTCCCAAGCTGGACGATGCGCTCGGCCTCTTCCTTCGACGCAGGCTCTTTGGTGCAGACGGTATTGATATCGCCGGCTTTCGATTTGAAAAGTGCCGAGAGTACGAAATAGGTCACCGGGATGAACGATTTGATCTCGCGTTCGCGTTCCGCAAGGATGCGGAGCGCCGGCGATTGTACGCGTCCGGCCGAGAGTCCGTACCGTACTTTTTTCCAGATGAGTCCGGAGAGGTCGTACCCGACGATGCGGTCGAGGACGCGCCGTGCCTCCTGCGCGTGACGCAGGTTTTCGTCGATGAGGCGCGGATGCGCAAGAGCCTCTTCAATGGCGGCCTTCGTGATCTCGTGGAAGACAACCCGTTTTGGCTTTTTGAGGCCGGTCACCTCCTTGATATGCCACGCAATTGCTTCACCCTCGCGGTCGGGGTCGGTTGCGAGATATATCTCGTCGGCTTTCTCTGCGGCGTGCTGTATCTTTTCGATCACCTCGCGTTTTTCCGCGGGAATCACGTAGCGCGGAATAAATCCCCCCTCAATATCGACAGCGTCTTTATTGGACTTCGGAAGATCGCGTACATGACCGACCGAGGCAAGGACCGTGTAGTCCTTGCCTAAATAATTTCCGATAGTCCTCGCCTTCGTGGGCGATTCTACAATCAATAACCTTTTCATTTGCAATGTATGGGCGGTTCGCCCCGTGAGATGCCGTATTCGGCTATCTCATGGGGCGACTCGACAATAAGTAATCTCTTCGTCACACGTTAACTCATAACGCGTATACCTATAGTGTGTCAATCAACTTCTACTCGTATCGGGTGGTGGTCGGAACCGATGCGGTCGTGTACCACCTCCGCATTTTTTATCGAAAATGAGCGGGAGACGAGGATATGATCAAGCTGTGAACGGGAAAGCGGATGCGTGCTCTTGCCGCGTAGCGGGTTGTTGAGTTCGTGAGAGACGAAACGTCGTTCGATATGCGTGCGCTCGCGCGTCCAGAGGAGCGTGTCACTCGCGCGGCCTCCAAGAAGCCAGTTCAAAACGGTGATTTTGGGCGACTCGAGAATATTGAAATCGCCGCACACGATGGCCGGCGATATCGTGTCGCGTTCTACCATCGCACGTTCGAACTCTTCCAACCGCCATGCGGGCTGTGTGAGAGAGAGGTGTAGATTGAAGACGCGCACAGTTCCAGAGGGTGTTTCTGTGTCGGCATACATGGCGTGTCGGTTGCCAAGTCCTTGCACCAAAAGCCGCAGAGCGAACATAAGCCGGATAAACAGTTTTCCGCGAAACGGCAGATGAGGGTCACGGTACGGAAAGGGGATTGCTCCAAATGTTTGTATCGGATATCGCGAGAGAAGGACGCCATACTGCGTCGAGAGTTCACCTTTGAACATACGATCAGTCTCAGGAACTGCCGCGACGGCGACGGAAAGCGTCTGCAACCGTTTGAGAAATTCCTCAGGCACTTCCTGCAGGCAGAAAATATCAAAATTGCTCTCAGCAATAAAATGAAAAGCGCGATCGAGTTCGCGGTTACGGAAGAGCATATTCCAGGAATAAATTTTCATTTCATATTTTGCGCCAAGCCCCGAACTCTTCTTTGATGAGACCGCGTAGTTCAAGCGCCACAAGCGCTGTGAGGAGTTCGCCCGCGGTGGCGGCTAGCTTCCCTTCGGAAGTCCCGATGCGGGAGCCGTCGCGCAGGATCTCGTCGCGTGTCTTCGGCTCCTCAAGCATACCCCAGATAACCAGCTCAACATTATCGAGGTCGCTTGGCGCCTCAGCGCTTGAGGCAGTTTCCCGCGGAGGAATTCTAAGCGCTTCAAGAATATGAGCCGGCTCGGTGACCAGTGTCGCGCCGAGACGAATAAAAAGGTGGGGGCCAAATGCGTGGGCATCTCCAATGCGATGCGGAATACAGAGCAGTTCGCGATTATACTCGCTTGCAAGCCGGGCGGTGATAAGCGTTCCGGATTTCTGACCGGCCTCAATAACAAGCACGGCATCCGACATTCCGACCATGATGCGATTTCGCGCGGGGAAATCAAAAGGCCGTGCAATGTGCTTCGGCTCGTGTTCAGACATAAGTGCACCTCCTGCCGAAAGAATATCCTTCGCAAGCCCGAGGTTTGTTCGCGGGCCGATGACCAAATCGTCAAGCCCTGAGCCTGGAATCGCGATGGTATGGAGTCCTGCGGCAAGAGCGGCTTTATGCGCACAGGCATCCACGCCAAGCGCGAGACCGCTGATAATAGAAATAGGGTAGCCGGCCAGGCCGGTGATGAGCTTCTCACATGCTTCTTGGCCGTAGCGCGTCATTGCACGCGACCCGACGACCGCCAGGAGTTTCGTTCCTTCTGCGGGCAAGCTACCCCGTATCCATAACCGCTCGGGCGGCTGGGGTATTTCCAGTAACTGCTTCGGCCACTCGGTGCGCTCCAGTTCGCGGATGTCCATCCGTCTAGTATAAGTCAAAAAAGTGCGCGCCGACCGAGCCGACGCGCACGGGTATTTCTACTCGAGACCAAGTATTTTTCGATACTTCGGGTCGGCGAGTACCCGCTCAGTGAATTTCGGCCCGAGATTCTTTATTAAGACGTGCTTGGCGATCTCGTCTTTCTCAGGACTGCCCGAGCCTAAGCCATACATGAGGCTAATTTTCTGGGCTTGGACGAACAAAATCTGTTCTTCTTCAGACATTGCTGCAAAGTCTTCTTTCCATTTTGTCACCTGCATAATGATCTCTTCCATCGTCATGGCTTTTGCCATTTTGCCGCCACTTCCGCTCATTGCACGAATCCTTTCAATTGTGGTTTCTGGGGAGATTCTGGCACGATACGCCTTCCTGTATAGGCGGAGATGGCGTAGTATTATGGGGCAATGCTCGATATACATTTTATTCGGGAGAACGCCGATATTGTTAAGGCTGGTGCGGCAAAGAAGCGTATCGACGTTGATGTCGACCGGCTTCTTGCGGTGGACGATGAGCGTAAACTTTTGAAACAGGAGCTTGAAGCGAAGCGGGCTGAACAAAATCGACGCAGCAATGAGATACAGCGCGCGAGCGGCAGCGAGCGCGAGAAATTGATCGAGGCGATGCAACATCTCAAGGCGGGTATGGCCGAAAGCGAGGAGCGCCTGAAGGTCGTGATGGAGGAGTGGCAGAAGCTCATGCTCACAGTCCCGAATATTCCCGACATGTCGGTACCGGACGGGGTGAGCGATACTGAGAACCTTGAGGTGAAGAAGTGGGGGACTCCTACAGAATTTTCATTTACTCCGAAAGACCATGTCGAAATTATGACGGCACTCGATATCGCCGATTTTGAGCGGGGCGCCAAAGTCGCCGGCTTCCGCGGCTACTTCCTCAAAGGCGATGGTGTGCTACTCGCGAATGCGGTATGGCAATTGGCGCTCAAACATTTCTCCACGAAAGGACTTGTGCCGATGAGTGTGCCGAGCCTGGTCCGCCGCGAATCTTTCATGGGCACCGGCTACCTGCCGCAGGGCGAGGAAGACCTCTACAAAACGCAGGACGGCGAATACCTCGCGGGCACAGCCGAAGTTGCAGCCATGGGCTACTACATGAATGAGACACTGGAGGCGAGCGCGTTCCCGGTGCAGTTCCTCGCGTTCTCTCCTTGTTTCCGCCGCGAAGCAGGGGCGCACGGCAAGGATGTGCGCGGACTGATTCGCGTGCATGAGTTCTTCAAATGGGAACAGGTTGTTTTGTGTAAGGCAGAACATGACGAGTCGGTCCGCATGCACGAATGGCTCAATCGCAATACAGAAGAATTTATCGAGCTTTTGAACATCCCGTATCACACGGTCGTGAATTGCGGTGGCGACCTGGGATTGGGGCAGGTGAAGAAATATGACATCGAGCTTTGGGTACCGGGAGAAAAAACATACCGGGAGATCAGCTCGGCTTCTTATTTCCATGATTTCCAGACGCGCCGGCTTAATATTCGGTACCGCGATGCCGAAGGAAACATGCGTTTCCCGCACTCCCTGAATTCCACCGCGATTCCTACGCCGCGCATTCTCGTTTCTATTGTAGAAAACTATCAGCAGGCGGACGGCACCATCAAAGTGCCCGATGCTCTCGTGCCGTATGTCGGAAAGAGTGTCATCGGCGTCGCGCGGTAAAGACCGGTTCGCAACGCGGCGCCGTAACCGGCGCCGCCGTGTCCTCACTGCGCTCGGCGTCATTTTTGTTCTGCTTTCTGCAGGAATCATCTATGAGTTTCGGCAAAGCGCCGTGCGTATTTCGCGTATAGAAATATTCGGTGCCGACCAATCGTTGGCAGATATAGCACGAACGACAATGCAAGGGAACTATTTCGGCGTCATTCCGCGTGATTCAACGTTCTTTTTCCCCGGCTCGCGTATTCGCTCCGACATTATCGCTGCGCACCCCGATATCGCCGCGGTGTCTATTTTCCGGAATGGGCTGTCGGGGCTTTCAATTAAAGTGAATGATCGCGTTCCCGTTGGGCGATGGTGCGGACTTGCTCCATCGGGAGAAGGTGTAGACGAATACTGCTACGTTTTTGATGCAAACGGCTTGATCTTTGCGGCTGCTGACAATGCGGCTCAAACCATCAACAGCTTCACGCTGTATGCGCCGCTTGAGGGTGCGACGCTGGAACCGCTTCTTGCCACAGTCGCCGGCTCCGAGGAGCTTCCGACAACGTTTGATTTCGCGCGACAGCTCGGCACATTCGGCTCCCCGGTCACCCATATCGTTCTTCGCGGCGATGAGATCGATATTCACCTCAAGAGCGGCACACGGATTACGTACGTGCTTGGTAATGAACAGAATGCTTTCACGGCGCTCTCGTCCGCAAGCAAGGATCTCGATCTCACAGATGGCTCTCTGGAATATATTGATCTGCGTTTTGACCGCAAAGTGTATTTGAAGAAGAGGTAAGCAGGGAGCAGAGATTTCTGATACGGTGTTTGGATGGAATCATTTTGGAGCAGACTGCCGAGACCGTTCTTCGTAATGGCGCCGATGGCGGATGTCACTGACGTGGCTTTTCGCGCACTCGTCGCGAAGCGCGGTAAGCCCGATGTGTTTTGGACCGAGTTCGTCTCGGCTGACGGGTTGTTCCACACACGGGAGATCAAGAAGATGGGCGACGCAGAAAATCCACTCATGCGCGATCTCGCATTCAGCAAGGCCGAGCGACCTATCGTCGCGCAGATATTTTCGAGCAAACCCGACATGATCGCGTACGCGACGAAGCTTGTTGCCGAGCTTGGTTTCGATGGTGTCGATATCAATATGGGTTGTCCTGAGCGCACTATTGAGCGGCAAGGGTGCGGCTCGGCGATGATAAAAACGCCCAAAGTTGCGCAAGACATCATCCTTGCGGCGAAAGAGGCGAGTGCTCTCCCTGTCTCGGTGAAGACACGTGTTGGCTACAATAAAGAGTCGCTCGACGAGTGGTTGTCTGCGCTCCTCGAAATGTCCCCCGCGGCCATTACGCTCCATTTGCGTACGCGTAAAGAATTGTCGCTTGTGCCCGCTGATTGGGAACTGATGAAAAAGGCGGTGGAGATTCGGGATCGTGTGAATCCAAACGTACTTCTCATTGGCAATGGCGACGTGCAGGACCTCGAAGATGCAAGATCGAAAGCTGCAGAATACGGGTGCGATGGCGTCATGCTCGGGCGCGCGATGTTCGGCAATCCATGGGTCTTTGCGGGACGCAAATCAGTGCGTCCCTTCGGATGTCCCGATGCGGGAGATACGCCGCTCGCTGAAAAGCTCGCGGCGCTCGTTGAGCTCGCACAGGGTTTTGAGAAAATCACACCAGCGAAGAATTTTGCCATTCTCAAAAAGCACATCAAGGCATTTGTTACCGGTTTCGATGGCGCTGCCGAACTCCGTGCGAAGCTTATGCAGGCCGAGTCTGCTTCTGACCTCGAGCGCATCCTGAACGAGAATCAGTTATAATCGATCCTATGGCGCATCAATCTCTCTATAGGATTCACCGTCCCGCAACGTTTGCGGATGTGGTGGGGCAGGAGCAGGTGACGAAGCCGCTGGAGGAAGCGGCGAAGACAAAGAAGATCGGGCACGCATATCTTTTTGCCGGCTCGCGTGGCCTCGGGAAGACCTCAGTTGCGCGCATTTTTGCGAATGCCATCGGCTGCACCGAGAACGATCTGTATGAGATCGATGCCGCGAGCAATAACAGCGTCGAGGACATTCGTGCGCTTACCGAGGGTGTGTATACACTGCCATTTGCTTCACCCTACAAGGTGTACATTCTTGACGAAGTGCACATGCTTTCCAAAGGCGCGTGGAATGCCTTTTTGAAAACACTCGAAGAGCCGCCCGCGCATGCGGTCTTCATCCTTGCAACGACCGAGCTCGAGAAGGTGCCTGAGACGGTACAGTCGCGGTGCCAGGTCTTCGAATTCAAGAAGCCGACGCGTGCCGTGCTCGCAAAAATGGTTGCGGCAGTTGCAAAGAAGGAGGGGTACACACTTGCTCCCGATGCGGCGGAGCTCGTCGCGATGCTCGCTGATGGTTCGTATCGCGATGCGCTATCGGTATTGCAGAAAGTGTTTGCGGCGACGGAAGGGAAGACGTTGTCTCGCCCCGAAGGGGCCCCTTTGGGGCGCGAAGCGGTGGAAGCTGCAACGGGCGCGCCGCGCCGCGAACAAGTTCATGCGCTTATCGGCGCGCTCGCCTCCGGCGAGCGCGACAAAGCTCTTGCGGCAATCGGGCAAGCAGCAAAAGCGGATGTAGACATGAAACTCTTTTTGGAACTTGTGCTTGGAGCATTGCGCACCACACTCCTTATCCGTTACGCACCAGAACTCCGCACCGAGCTCCAGAGCGACCTCGGTGCGGACGAGTTCGCTGCGCTTGAGAAGTTTGCGGCAGGCAAGGATATTACCCACACGACCATGCTCGCTTTCCTCACCGCCGCTGATCGCATCCGTTACGCACCCATTCCAGCGCTCCCCCTCGAATTAGCGGTTCTCGAACTTCTCGGCGGAGAATGATTAAGGACACTATTCACTGGGTGGTGCTTATAGTCGTCCTCGCGGTAAGCGGGAGCGCGCTCTATTCTAAATATCAGGACACTCGTCCCTGTGTGTACCCGGTTACCTATTCGATAGGTGTCGTAGACCCGCGTTTCGAGATTTCGAATGCGACGCTACTCAAAAATACCAATCGAGCCGTCGAGATCTGGAATAAGGCCGCCGGTCGTACCGTTCTCGTTTACGATCCCGCGGCGGACCTAAAGATCAATCTGGTATATGATTCGCGCGAAGCAAACGCGAAACTTGGAAATGAGATTGCACGCCAGCAATCCAGTCTGGACAACGCGCGCGCCGCACTCGATGCTGTACAAGAAGAATTTACCGTAAGGCAGACCGCATATAACGAGAAGGTTAGTGCGATTAATGCCCGCGGCGGTGCGACTCGGAGTGAGGCTTCATCCCTCGACCGGGAGCGCGAGTCGCTCAATGCGCTTGCGGACTCGATCAATAAAGAAGTTGCCAATTATAATAAAAGCATTGCCGCGCTCAATGCAGTGGTAAAAGAATACAATCAAACCGCCGGGCGTACGTTCGAGCAAGGGCAATACATTCAAGATTCCGCAGGCGCGCGGATTAATATTTTTCACTTCGTTGATACTACCCAGCTTGAGCGCGTCCTGGCCCATGAGTTCGGGCACGCGATCGGTCTCGACCACAATGACGACCCCAAATCCATTATGTTCGCAAAAAATGAGAGCGGAAATTTGATCCCGACCCAATCCGATCTTGCGGCGCTTACAGCCGTCTGTGGGACTGACTAATAGATGCGATGACTGGGCATAATAGGTAGCATTTGGCTCTAGAGCCAGTATACTACCTTTATGAAGCCAGTTGAAAAGCAAAAAGCGATTACCCTGCGCAAGGCGGGTAAAACCTATGCAGAAATTCTTGCTGAAATTCCAATAGCCAAATCGACTCTCTCTGAGTGGCTTAAAGCTGTCCAACTTGCGACCCCGCAGAGGCAACGTCTCACTAAGAAACGTCGAGAGGCGGGATTGCGCGGAGGCCGCGCACGACGTGAAGCAAGAATCTCAGAAATAAAGACACTTGAGCGTAATGGCCGCACTGAGATTGGCAGGCTCTCAAGTCGCGAACTCTGGCTCATTGGCATTGCTCTTTACTGGTCCGAGGGCTCCAAACAATACAATCATTCTCCAAGCACGGGCGTCACGTTCAATAATTCTGATGCTCGAATGGTTCGCGTCTTCCTGAAGTGGCTTGAGAAAATGAACGTACCAGCGTCAGCAATCTGCTTTGAACTATATGTTCATGAGGCACGAAGATCTGAAGTCTCTGCCTTTAAGAATTGGTGGGCACACGAGCTTAATATATCCAAACATCAGCTAGATCGGGTATATTTTAAGAAAGGTAATCCGAAAACAAAACGGAAAAATATCGCTGACTTGTACCACGGTCTGGTAAGGATTAAAGTGAATTCGAGCGCGATTCTGAACCGAAAGATTAGCGGCTGGGTTCATGGTATCGTTGATTCATTGGGGAGTGGTGTAACTGGTAACACGCCTGCCTTT
>JAKFXG010000023.1 GCA_021731495.1 Candidatus Parcubacteria bacterium
ACCTTTAGGGGCAACATTGACGAAGTGTATACGTACGTATATACTCTACATATGAACACTACAACAATTCAAAAGTGGGGAAACAGTTATGCTGTGCGTCTCCCAAAGGCCGCTATGCACAAGCTGAATCTACAGACGGGTCACTCTGTAGAAATTCGCGAAGAGGCCAATGGCCAAACGCTTTCCATTATTCCCATGCGGCAACGCACCGTTTCTCTCACGGAGATGGTGGCTCGTATTACGAAAAAGAATCAGCATAGTGTCGTTGACTGGGGCGAAGCGATTGGGAAAGAGGCATGGTAGCGAAACGCGCATACGTTCCTGACCGAGGCGATGTTGTGTGGCTTGATTTCAATCCTGTTCGCGGACACGAACAAGGAGGAAGGCGTCCGGCGCTCGTTATCTCTCCGGGGAAATACAACGCGAAGTCAGGACTTGTACTCGCATGTCCGATTACTTCTCAGGTGAAAGGGTATCCGTTCGAGGTCGGATTTAAAACAAAAGTCGTGCAGGGCGTAATACTCACCGACCAGATTCGATCGATAGATTGGAAACAACGCCGTGCAGAGAAGGTCGGTGTCGTTTCCGAGTCGGCGATAACAGAAGTACAGGAACACGTAAGAAAGCTTGTTCTAGAATGAGGTATACCAACGAGCATGAAAGCATCATCCAACTTCAAATCTCGGAGAGCGATGGCGGCTACGTCGCGGAGGGTGTGAGCGTGCCTATCGTGACACAAGGGGATACGCTTGATGAGCTTATCGCGAATATCCGTGAGGTAGTCGGGTTGTACGTAGAAGGGTAGGTAGAGCGGCGTGATACGATACGCCTATGCTTTGGGCCGACCGCATAGCCAGTGAGATACGAGACACCTGCAAGCCCCGTGACGGGGCGACATTTCTCATTCGCGACGAAAAGACGCTCTCGGGACGCGTACACGTGGGCTCCATGCGTGGCGTGGCCATCCATGGCCTCGTGAGCGAAGTCCTTACGGAATATGGAGTTGCAAATGAATTTCGTTACGAGCTCAATGATTTCGATGATTTTGATACGGTACCTGGATATCTAGACCAAGAAAAATTTAGGGAACATCTCGGGAAGCCGCTCTATGCCGTCCCGAGTCCCGAGGCGGGATTCAAGAATTTTGCAGAGTACTTCGGTGCAGAATTTACTGATGTACACAAAAGGGCTGGCTTCATACCGACGTATTACCGTGCAACTGAGTTGTATCGCTCGGGGAAGATGGATCCACTTATCCGTACTGCGCTTGAAAAGGCGGCCGAGGTGCGGCGTATATATAAGGAAGTATCGGGTTCTACAAAGGCCAATGGGTGGCTCCCAGTCACGGTGGTATGCGAGAAATGCGGAAAGCTTAGAACAACGCGCACCTCAGATTTTGATGGAGATACCGTCGCATATGTTTGCGATCAAAATCCTGATGACACCATGTCCTGCGGGCACACAGGCCGCGCTGCTCCCTGGAAAGGGAATGCAAAACTCCACTGGAAAGTTGATTGGGCGGCAAAGTGGGTCGCACAAGGAGTCGACATTGAAGGCGGGGGCAAGGACCACTCGACCAAGGGCGGTTCGCGCGACGTGGCGAACCACATCTGCCGCGAGATATTCGGCCAAGAACCGCCGTTCGACATCCCCTATGAGTTTTTCCTCGTGGGTGGAAAGAAAATGTCCTCCTCCAAGGGCCGCGGCAGTTCTGCAAAGGATATGTGCGACCTCTTTCCGCCTGAAGTGTTCCGCCTCGCTCTCATTGGGAAAGACATCCGTGAGCAGATAGACGTCGATCCGCAAGGTGAGTCCGTGCCGCGTCTGTATGACTGGTATGACGAACTGGCGGAGGGTGTGCGCGAAGGGAAGTCCGATGATTACTCGCGGCTCTTTGCGCTCTGCGAGCTTCCCGAAAATCGCGCGGCACTCACGGCTCCATGGCAAATGCGATTCCGCGAAGTGGCGTTCATCGTGCAAATGGCGCATCTCTCGGTCACGGAAGAAGCTGCGCGCGTGAAAGGAAGCGCTTTGACCGAGGACGAGGAGCGCGCGCTCACTGAGCGCGCGCAATATGCAAAGTTCTGGCTCACCATGTATGCGCCTGAAGAATTTAAATATGAGCTTCAACAAGAGATGCCGGACGTCGAGCTTACGGATGTTCAAAAGAAGGCGCTCGCTACGCTCGCGGAGTTTCTCCAGGCGGCAAAACGCACGGGCGAAGAACTGCACTTGCGTCTGCACGAACTGAAGACCGAAATTCCTATTCAACCGAAAGAACTTTTCCAAGCTATCTACCGGGTGTTCCTGAATCGCGACTCCGGCCCTAAAGCCGGGTGGTTCCTCGCGGGCCTCCCGCAGGATATGGTCATCGCGCGTCTCAAGGAAGCGGTCGCGTAATCAAATATTGGCTTAAAACCGGCGTGGCACAGCCCGCGCCGGTTTTATTTATAAAGTGGGGATAACCATACTAGGTAAGTGGGGGAAAGTGGAGTAAGCTTCACTACTAGTGGGATGAAGTGGGGAAACGGGAGTGGTGGCCTATTTCCTCAATAATCTTGCTATATTTCATCATGTTCATCGGCGAATACCTGCACACTCTCGATCCCAAGAATCGAATTTCACTTCCAGCAAAGTTTCGGAAGGATCTCGGCCGCTCTGTCGTCATGACGCGCGGCCTTGATCATTGCCTCTTCGTGTATCCGAAGAAGGCATGGGCAAAGGAAGCCGAGAGCCGTGCAGTACATGCTGGAGGAACAGCCGCAGCTCGCGGGCTTGCACGTCTTTTTCTTTCGGGGGCAATGGAGGCAGATGTTGATGCCGCCGGACGGGTGCTCGTACCGGATCATCTAAAGAGCTTCGCTGGTCTTGGAAGCAAGACCGTCATTGCGGGTGTCGCGAACCGTATTGAAATATGGGATGCAGACGCGTGGAAGAAGTACACGGCCGACATCGAGCGCGATGCCGACGCTTTCGCTGAAAAGATAGGCGACAACAATTGATATGGAATCTCGCCACGACAGCGTTCTGATGGATGAGGTGCTGAAGGCGCTCGATGTGCAGGCACACGACACGGTCGTGGATGCGACTCTCGGCGGGGCAGGGCACTTTGCTGCGCTTCTCGCGGCGCTTGGCGAGGGCGGCACAATCGTCGGCATTGATGCCGACCCTGCGGCGGTCGAGCGCGGCCGCGAAGCGTACGCGGAAGACCGTCGGACAGAACGTCCGGTCGCGCACCTCGTGAACGATAATTTCCGCAACCTTGAGCGCATCCTTGAACGGCTCCACACCGCTCCCGTCAATAAGGTACTGTTCGACCTCGGCTGGAGCGGGTACCAGATCAGTGCGCCGCGCGGGTTCTCGTTTCAGAATGAAGAGCCGCTTCTTATGACATATGGCGAGGGGGGCGAAACAGCGGCCGATATCATCAATAGCGCTTCCGAGGAGGACCTTGCCAATCTCATCTTCACCTATGGCGAAGAAAGTTTCTCGCGGGGCATCGCGCGCTCGATTGTCGCGGCCCGTTCGAAAGGGCGGATCCTCACGACTGGTGCGCTTGTGGCGGCCGTTCTCGCTGGTACGCCGCGTTGGTATCACGACCGGAAAATACATCCCGCGACGAAAACATTCCAGGCGCTCCGTATTGCCGTCAATGACGAGATCGGCGCGCTCCGTGAAGGGCTCACCGCGGCATTGCACGTACTCGCGCCAGGCGGGCGGCTGGCGGTTATATCGTTCCACAGTATCGAGGACCGCATTGTGAAAAATATGTTGCGTGACGCGGCCCAGGGTGGCTTGGGGACGATGAATCCGAAGAAATCGATCACACCGACGCGCGCGGAGGTGCATGCAAATCGGCGCGCGCGGAGTGCAAAGTTGCGCGTGTTCGAGCGGGCCGCCACTCATTCTCAGACAAATATTACCAATCCAAATAATGCCGCACTTTCCTATGCGTAATGTTCTCTCATTTCCGTCCTTTTCAATGGTATCGCTGTGTACCGGCATTGTTGCGATCCTTCTGGTCGCGTATATCGGCCTCATCGCCACCGTCATGAGTTATGCGACCCTCACCATAGAATTCTCGCAATCAGTCAGAAATGACGAAGCGGCGGTCGCAGTGCTCGAATCGACGTACCTCGCGAATGTGGCGCAGCTTACAAATACGGACTACGCTGCCGCGGGCTATGCGAAACCTCTTGTCGAGACGTTTGTCCGCGCGCAAAGCGCGACGGCATTACGCTAACATCGGGTATGCGTGCACAGTTTCGCTCGCGCATCCGTCTCGTCCTCTTCGTGGTTGCGTGTGTTGCGCTGTTCATACTCGTGCGGCTCTATTTTGTGCAGATCGTGCATGGAGAGGACTATGCGCAAAAAGCAGATCGGCAATTCGCATCAAGCGCAAGCGGGCTTTTCGATCGCGGTTCTATCTACTTCACTCGTAAGGACGGCACGCTCATCTCTGCGGCGACGATTGCCACCGGCTTTTTGGTGGCCATAAACCCTCAAACACTTGCCGATCCTGAAGCCGCATACGCTGCGGTGGCGTCCGTTGCTTCCTCAACGCCCTCCTTGCGGGACACATTTCTCGCCGCGGCCGCAAAGAAGAGTCAGGCGCATATTGAAATCATGCACCGCCTTTCAGACGAAGCCGGACAAGCGCTCTCCGCAAAAGACATGCCCGGCGTGCAGGTGCTGCGAGAACGTTGGCGGTATTATCCGGGAGCGACGCTTGCCGCTCAGGCGATAGGTATCGTCTCATACGGTTCCGGCGATGAACTCGTCGGTCAAACCGGCCTCGAGAGAGTCTATGAAGGGTCGCTTTCCCGCTCGGGAGATTCGCTGTACAAAAACTTCTTCGCAGAACTTTTTTCTAATGTCGGGAATCTGCTCGTGGATGCGAAGGATGCGCGCGAGGGCAGCGTCGTCACGACAATCGAACCGGAAGTTCAGACGCGACTTGAGAACGGTCTTGCAAAACTGAATAAACGCTATTCGAGCAAACACTCGGGCGGCATCATCATGGACCCTTCCACGGGAGCGATCGTGGCGCTCGCGACATATCCATCCTACGACGGGAATGATCTGCGGAACGTCAATCCCTTGCTCCTCGGCAATCCTCTCGTAGAACACGTCTACGAGTTCGGCTCCATCGTGAAGCCAATTACCATGACTTCGGGGCTTGATGCGGGAGTCATTACACCGGAGACAACGTACAATGATACCGGCTGCATTACCGTAAACACGGCGCGCATCTGCAATTGGGACTTAAAAGCTCGTGGTGTCGTACCCATGAAGCAGATTATCGTCCAATCGCTAAATATCGGCTCTGCGTGGATTGCGACCGAGCTCGGACAAGAGAAGTTTCGCGACTACTTTACCAGGCTTTTCGGGCAAAAGACCGGCATCGACCTGCCAAACGAGGGCCGCGCGCTTCTCGGCAATCTCTCAAAGCCTCAACAGATCGGGTACGATACCGCAGCCTATGGACAAGGCATCGCGGTAACGCCGATACAGATGATCCGTGCCCTCGGTGCGATAGCCAATGGCGGTCGCATGGTACAGCCACATCTTGCGAGTGCGGTGCGCCTCAATTCCGGCATCGAACGGAAACTCGACTGGGATCAGGAAACGCCGGTCTTTTCAGCCGCCGCTGCACGCGCAACGACGGAGATGATGACGGCGGTCGTCGATGAAAAGCTTGAGGGCGGCAAGGCAAAGATTCCCACCATGTCGGTTGCGGCAAAGACCGGCACCGCGCAAATCCCCGACGGAAGGGGCGGCTACCACACCGACCGCTTTTTCCATTCGTTTGTCGGCTTTTTCCCTTCGTATAACCCGCGCTTCATCATCCTGCTCTACACGAACGATCCGCAAGGTGTTGAGTATGCGTCGGAGACCCTTGACGCGACGTTCCTTGACCTCGTGCATTTTCTCATTGAGTATTATGCGGTGCCGCCCGACCGTGGCTTCGCCACCACGACCTCATCATGAAAAACGCACTCAAATCCTTCGTCGCATTTCTCCTCGCGCTCATCGCCCGAGCCGTCCTGCGGCGGTACCATCCCCATATTGTCATGGTGACCGGATCGGTAGGGAAGACGTCGACGAAGGACGCAGTTGCGGCGGTGCTCACGACACGTTTCTTCGTACGTAAGAGCGAAAAGAGTTTCAACACTGAATTCGGGGTCCCCTTTACTGTTTTCGGCGCAGAGAATCCATGGAAGAATCCTTTGGCCTGGGTGTCCCTCTTTAAGAATGCCCTCGCTCTTCTCCTGTTGCCAAATCATTACCCAAATATGCTTGTGCTTGAGGTGGGAGCAGATCGTCCCGGAGACCTTGCACGTACATTGCGTACCGTGACACCAGATGTTGTCGTCGTGACCCGATTACCAGAAATACCGGTGCATGTCGAAGCGTATGCATCACCCGAAGCGGTGCGGGAAGAAGAATTTTCGCCGGCGTATGCGCTCAAAGCCTCTGCGCCGCTCATCATTCCGTCTGATGATCTGTATGCGCTTGATAACGCGATGCGGACGCCGGCTCGCGTCATCTCATACGGTGACACGGACGATGCTACTGTGCGTATACACGATATAGGGTTCTATGAGGTCGATGGCGCAGTTGCCGGCATGTGTGCGAAGGTGCATTCCGCGGGGGAAGAGGGGACCTGCATCGTAAAGGGATCGGTGGGGAAGGTCCAAGTTCTTCCCGTTGCCGCCGCGCTTGCGATCGCGTCCGCCTTTTCCATACCGCTTTCTGAAGCGCTTACGGCGCTTGAAAGTTACGAACCGCCGCCCGGACGTGGGCGCCTTTTGGCGGGGGGGAATGGGTCCATCATCATTGACGATTCATATAATGCGTCGCCCGCGGCAGTGGAAGAAGCACTTGCGACATTGAAGGCATTTCCTCACGCGAAGCGCCGCATCGCCGTTCTCGGCGATATGCTTGAACTCGGCCGCTACTCCGTGATGGAGCACGAACGGATCGGCGCGCTTGCGAGTGAATCGGCTGACATCGTCGTTTCCGTCGGCATTCGCGCCCGTGCTTTTGCCGTAGTGCCGGCTGACCCAAAGGTCATACCATTTGATAATGCTCGCGCAGCAGCTTCCGGACTGAAGGATTTTGTCCAAGAGGGCGACGTCATTCTCGTGAAGGGCTCCCAGTCGATTCGCACCGAACGTATCGTTCGGGCGCTTCTCGCAAATCCTGCGGATGCCCCGCGGCTTGTTCGCCAGGAGGAAGGATGGGAGCAGAAGGGGTGACCCTACCGGGACAGAATTGTATCAATGGCGGGAGTTTGGATGGGCTTTGCAAAAAGAGATAGAGGTGGCATAGTGCGGGCAGAGTTCCTCAAACTGGAGTATGGCCATGTTCCTGATCCTTCCCAAGATGCACCCCGTTCTGGACGAGTATCGCAAGCTCCCAATGTTCTTCCTCGCTGGGCCAATCCTGGGTGGTGGCGATTGGCACACGCGGATGTCGGAACTGCTGATGAAGCGGCTCGACGGTCTCATCGTAGTGAATCCCAGCCGCTATCAGCACTCGCACCCGCACTGCAAATACCGCGAGTACCTCGAAACGGAGACCAAGTACACCAGACGGCAGATGCCCGAAATTCAGTTCGAGCGTCAGACTGATTGGGAACGGTACTATCTCGAGCAAGCCGCGGACAAATGGCAGACCGGCTGTATCATCTTCTGGCTTGCGGAACAAAAAGAGCCGCGGCCGGACGGCATGCCGTATGCCATGGACACTCGTGGCGAGATCGGCGAATGGCGCGGCCACATGATGCGTGATCATAATCTGCGCGTCGCCATGGGTGCAGAGAAGAACTTCCCGGGCTTGAGTCAAATCAAGCGCAACTTCGAACTAGCTCTCCCGGGATTCATCATCTATGACACAATGGAGGAGGTGGTGGAGAAAGCGGCATTCTTCGCGCATCCAGCCCTTTCCTTTGCCGAGCGCGTTCGAGCGTAAACCTCGCGATCTCAAGGCGCGACCCCTTCCCGGGCCGTGCCTTCTTCTTTTGGTTTGAAGTTGCCTGAAATCATGACCTCACGAGGACCACGATTACGCTTATCGAAGCTTACAGCTTCAGCACACCTCATTCAGCAGAATGACTCTTGGAGTACGCTTTATGTTTTTCTGAGTGGTCACAAGTTACTAAGTAGTTTGCTCCACGTATTAGCAAACTACGTAAGTACTCGTCGACCTCGCCTCGCCTTTTCTCTGCTGAGAAAATATGGCTCCGGCCTCACAAATTGACCGCAGGCAAAGCAGTTTGCCTGCTTTACTCAATTTGTGACCCTACCGGGAATCGAACCCGGATTTAAAGCTTGAGAAGCTTCCGTCCTAACCGTTAGACGATAGGGCCAATATTTTTCGCACTGCTGGTTTTGGTTCGATTCAGAATCGGTCACGCATAATTTCTTGCTAGAAATTTGCGCGACCCCGCCTCGCGCTGTCGCGCTCCGGCCCTGAAACGCTACGAACTCTCGCGTTTCAGCCCGTCTTTAAGTCTTGGGAAGGCTCCGTCCTAACCGTTAGACGATAGGGCCTTGTATGTTTTATAACAGAAAAAGAGAAGAGAGGAAAGCATAAAAACATAGATACCATAAATAAAAACGAGCGGATGGTATCCGCTCGTTTCAAGTTTATTAGAGGGACACAGATGACATCCTTGCCCTCACACAAGATTTAGTTGTCGATGATCTTTTGCTACCCGCGTCCGACGCTTTTTCTGTTGGTATCTTGTCCCGGCAGGGGATGCCATCAGCGCCAGAATAGTTTTTCTCTCGAAACTATAGTGCGGATTTGGGGGAACTGGTCGCGGCAAGTCTCGAACATATCGAGCCCACCGGTCGCCCAAAATGGAGCCGACTTCTTTTAGGACTTCCGTACGTTTTTCATCCGGAACTCCAATTTCTTTTAAGGCGCGCCCCAGAGCTTCCGGATAGGTTTCTCCCGTCACGTCTTTGAGAAAGCGGGTGAACGCAGCGATTCTAAAGCTTTCAGCCGATCGTTGCCCAGAGGGCTCCTGCGCTAATTCTCGAGCTTGCCTCACTGCAACGTACGCGTATCGTAATGCGTCGTTGAAGTCGACCTGAGGTACCCACGGCGGCTCGCGGCTTTCGGAAGATATTGCCGTTTTACGGAGCTCAAACCCACTACTAGTGTTGTCAATGACCGAGAAAGTGAGACTCACTTTCTCTTCGACGCAGATTGTAGCCTCCATGATGGAGGCATCGATGATTCGTAATCTCATTTCACGCCTCCCTTAAGAACTCTAAAAATAGAATATAACGTTTTACTTTGTGAGTCAAATTCCATTAGGGGATTATTTACCCCCGCTATCGCTAAAATCTTATGCGTCCGGATCCGGCGGGAGAACATCACCATCCTCAAATCTGAGCATGGAGGCTTCCTGTTGAAGGTGCTCAGTCACTTTCATTTCCTCATTCTTTTTATTGAGAGCCTTCATTTTTGCCCCCTTGCGACCCATGTTGCTGAGTGCCTCAAAATTATCTTTCAACCGAGCTTCCTTTACTTGCCTAGGTTTCTCCATCGACATACCTCTGTTCGTCTTTATTATGAAAGCAAGCTATCCACAACCGCCTTCACATCGCCTCCGTCGGCTTTGCCCTTGAGGTCTTTCATCAGCGCGCCGGTAAATTTACCGGCGTCCGCCTTAGAGGAAACATTGAGCTCAGCCATTTTCGTCCTCGCGATAACTTCGATCTCTTCGCGGCTCATTTGGGAGGGGAGGAGTGATTCAATAATCGCAAGCTCGGCCTTTTCCGGCTCAGCAAGGTCGTTGCGAGACGCTTTCTCGAACTGTTCGATGGAGTCTTTGCGTTGATTCGCCGCGCGTTTTATGACCGTGAGGGCCTCTTCGTCGGTGAGGAATTCGTCGGGCTTTCGCTTCTTGGCGACGACTTCGTTCGTCATAAGCGTGATGAGCGAACGGAGTGTGCGGAGCCGCACTTCGTCGTGCGCGCGGAGCGCGTCAGGAATAGATTTCTTCAATGTTTCGTGGATAGCCATATAAGGGGTATTATATCAGATATGGATTTGTTCACCGTCGCCCTCATTGTACTCGCACTCATCCTCGTACAGGGCGTTGGTCTCTATCTTATATTTCGCCGCCGCGAGACCCCGACTGAAGAGGGCAGTGGCATGGTACTTCTCCAACAGCAGATGCAGGAGCTTGCGCGCACACTCGACGCGCGTGTCTCGGAATCATCCCGTGCAATGCAGGAGAATTCGCACCGCCAATTTTCCGAAAGCGCGCGCCTCATAAAAGAAATCACCCAGGAAGTGACGTCGGTGAAGGAGATCGGCCGTCAGACGCAGGGCTTTGCCGAACAACTTCAGAACTTGCAGGACATCCTTAAGAATCCGAAGCAGCGCGGCATCCTCGGCGAGTATTACCTCGAAACCGTTTTGAAAAACGTGCTTCCGCCTGGTATGTATCAGATGCAGTATCCATTTAAAAATGGTGAAATAGTGGACGCGGCAGTATTTGTGAGCGACAAGATCGTCCCCATCGACTCGAAGTTTTCGCTCGATAACTACAACCGTCTTGTGCATGCGCCGGACGCGGAGCGTCCGGCGTTTGAAAAGGCTTTTGTAAATGACCTCAAGATGCGTATCACTGAGACGGCAAAATACATCCGCCCCGATGAGAACACGATGGATTTTGCTTTCATGTTCATCCCCTCCGAAGGTATTTATTATGATCTCCTCACGAATCAGGTCGGAGGGGGAGAGGATGAGAATCTCATTCAAAGGGCGGCAGGGAAGCATAAAGTCATTATCGTCTCCCCGACGTCATTCCTCGCCTACCTTCAGACCGTGATGCAAGGGCTCAAGGCACTCCAGATAGAGAAAAAGGCCGTGGAGATCCAACAGCGAGTAGGGGAGCTCGGGAAGCATGTGGCGGCCTATGAAGAGTTCTACCGCAAGCTTGGTATCTCGCTTGGAACCTCGGTGAGCCACTATAACGCAGGTTACAAAGAGCTTGGCAAAATTGATAAGGACGTTTATCGCATAACAGGTGAGAGAATGGATATTGAACAACCCGAACTCCTCGAAAGACCAGGAATCGGGGAATAAAGTAGTTGCATTTTGCGATTCGATGTGCTACACTATATGTAGTTTTTTGAAAGTTTGGGGTCCGACTGAGCGAAGGCAGCCTAGATTCGTAGCTGACTAAACCCGTACTAATTCGGGAAAATAAATTAGTAGTCACGCTCGGTATGATTTCTCGCCCAAAGATCGCGCATCGTTTTTGATGAGAACCAATTGATTACGATGGATTCCGTGACGCAATAAGCGACTGCTCAGCCGTCACCGTTGATTCAGTTTGGCCCCAAACTTTTCGGAAGCTTGTCTTTTATACAGAAGAGTGCTAGATTGGGGAAACTATGGAAGTGGCCGTAATCAAGACCGGTGGGAAGCAATACGTCGTCTCTAAAGGCGACACTATCGCTATAGAGAAGCTCCCAGGGGATTTGAAAAAGGGTGACACAGTTGTCTTTGGCGAGGTGCTCCTCGTGGACAACGGCTCGGACACGACCATCGGCGCACCTGTCATTAAGGGTGCGGAGGTCAAGGGCACTGTTGTTCTCGCCGGATTGGATAAGAAAATTGAAGTGGTGAAGTACAAGCCGAAGAGCCGCTACTACAAGCGCGTCGGGCATCGTCAGCCACTTCTTAAGGTTAAAATCGACTCGATTTCTTAAGCCAGTCCAAAAACTCAGTCTGCAGCGTTGCGGGGCCCAAGCTTGTTTTTCCGTCGTACCTCAAGGTACGCCTACAAAACTCGCTTTCCCGCGTCTCGCATACCGAGCTTTTGAAGCTGGCTCTAATTCGTTTTAGTAACTATTCACTCACAATAAAATATATGCAAGTAGGGCGATGGCATCATCAATCAACAGGCGGGAGCTCGCACGATAGTGGGCGTCCCTCAGCACCTTCACGAGGGCGCTCGTATTCGTCACGTCCGCCACAGCGTGGCGGGACAAGTCGTTTCCCATCTCGCGGCGGCTACGGAAGTGGCAGTTTTGGAAATCGCGGGCGGGCACCAGCACGTCGCGGCGGCTTCGGCTCATTCGGCGAGACAGAAGCCGAGATTTCGAAGTTCATGAACAAGACGGTCGTCACAACCGAGGAACCGGTATTTGTCCCAGAACATAAGTTCGCTGATTTCGATATCAATGCGTACCTCAAGAAAAATATTGAAGCGCGCGGCTACGACCTTCCGACGCCGATTCAGGATAAAGCCATTCCGCACGCACTCCTCGGACAGGACGTCGTCGGCCTCGCGGCAACCGGAACCGGAAAGACGGCGGCCTTTCTCATTCCGCTCATCGACAAGGTGATGAAGCAGAAGGGCGAGCATGTGCTCATCATGGCACCAACGCGAGAACTCGCGGTGCAGATCGAAAAGGAGCTTGCAGGCTTCGCAAGGGGTCTTGGGTTCCGTGGCATGGTCGCCGTGGGTGGTGCGAACATCGGCCCGCAGATCTCTCAGCTTCGACATGACCCGGCATTCGTCATTGGTACTCCCGGACGTCTGAAGGACTTGATGGAGCGTAAAGCGCTCAACCTCTCCGGCTTTGGCACGGTGGTTCTCGACGAGGCGGATCGCATGCTCGACATGGGCTTTATCGACGATATGCGCATGATCCTCAGCAAGATGCGCAAAGAGCGCCACACGCTTTTCTTCTCGGCGACTATGTCCAAAGAGATCGAACGGCTTATCGGCGATTTTCTCTCGAGTCCGGTCATCATCTCGGTCAAGACGCGCGACACGCCTTCAAGCATCGATCAGGACGTCGTTCGCATCCCGCGCGGAAAGGACAAGTTCGAAGTCCTCGCCGAAATGCTCAAGGACCGCGACTTCAGCCGCGTACTCGTATTCGGCCGTACCAAACACGGGGTTGAGAAGCTTGCGAAGGCTCTCTCGCGTCTCCACATCTATGCGGAGAGCATTCACGGCAATAAGACGCATGGCGCTCGCATCCGCGCCCTTGAGGCATTCAAGGCAGGGAAGGTGACTGTACTTGTGGCAACCGATGTTGCGGCGCGCGGCCTCGACATCCCAGCCGTCTCGCACGTCATCAACTACGACCTCCCGTCGACGTATGAGGACTATGTGCACCGCATCGGCCGCACTGGCCGTGCAGCTCACAAAGGCAAGGCCCTCACGTTCGTCCCGGAGCGTTAATCAAATTTTACAAAAAAGCAAAAGCGCCCCAGATGGGGCGCTTTTGCTTTTTATATCTATAAAGGAAAGCCTCACCGGTGAGGGTGAGGCTTTGTGTCGGATGGACGGTCTATGCGGCTGCTCTTGGCCATATTTTGTCGGGAACGAGGATGTCTCCCCCGAATGGTGGGGAAAAAGTTCCAGCGAGGTATCCCGTCTCATCTCTTAAACGAAGGGACACACGATCACCAACGGAAATCGACTCGGTGTAGAAAACAACTCGCTCCCACCCATTATACCGCTCCAGGAGAACGCATGTGATTTGGCAGCCCAACGGCCCAAGAGCATGATCATTTCGCTCCACACAGACCCACGAGGGACCTTCGATGTAGTGCTGCGCCAATCGTTTCTTGGTGGCCTCTGCCGCTTCGGCAGCTATCGTCTCAGCGACTGAGCGAGCAGGGAAGTGTCCGCCGATGACGAAGGCCACTACCATAATTGTCGCGCTGGCCAGGCTGTACAAGATAGATATCGATGTGCCGTCCATCATTTTGTCCCCATCTTAATTTGATTTGAGGCAGGATTGCCAAGACTTGTCTGAAGCGCAGTATGGCATTTAGTAGAAATATTGTCCAGTGCCTATTGACAAGTAACACTGATGCGCGTATAATGCAAGCAGGGTCTGGTTCTATCCAGTAATGCCGTACTCCGGGCGCAATCAGGAGTAGCGGGGTTCAAAATGTCGAGCTTCTTGGACACAATTCTTCTCGCGGTCTTCGACCACATGAACGTGCACAGGGAGTGCAACGTCTGGTACGTCGCTTCCTGGGGGATGATCATTCTCAGTGGAGGCGTCGGAGGATTTTTCTGGGGCACCGCATCCCCCTTGATGCGCTCCACAATGATTGTCGCGGGCACTGCGTCTGTATTGTTCGGCATTCTTGCGGGGTACGGAATGATCCGCTTCACCCCAGGCGAGCTCAGCCAGCTCCACGCCGTGGCAGGAGCATTTGTCCTTTACGTGATAGTCGGTGGGCTGTTTATGTTCTCCGTGATGTTCGCGCACCACTACAGGGTTCACCGGGAGAACACCAAAATCATCCGGAGGAAACTTGGGTTTTAGTGGAAGATTGACGGGGAAAGGGCCGCACATCAGTGTGGCCCTTTTTATATCTATGTCTCTCGACGATTGGTAAGGGCGGCGCGGAGCGTCTCTGCGTCGGAGTATTCGAGTTCGCTCCCGGTCGCGAGGCCGCGCCCGAGCACGGATAGTGTTATGTGATCGCGATACGGCGCCAGGAGTTCGCGCACATGGTCGGCAGTGTGCTCGCCCTCGCTTGTCGCTGAGAGCGCGAGCACTACTTCTTTCAAGTTATTTTTTAAACGCTTTTCAATCATTCTCAGCAATTCTTTCTCGTGAATGGCGCCTTTGCCCGTGAGTGTGAGCACCCCACCGAGGACGAAGTAGCGGCCGCGATAGGTTCCGGCGCGTTCAATGGCGGCTAGGTCCTGATCTTTTTCGACGAGCATAAGCTGGGTGTCATCACGTTTCGTATCAGAACAGTAATTACACGCAAGTGTGGTACTGCCATTGTAGAAACGCAAGCATTCAGGGCACTGCCGTACATCTTTCCCGAGAGATGCAATAAGTTCAGCGAGCTTTGAGCGTTCGTGTGCGGGAGCGGCAAGGAGGTAAAAAACAAAACGTTTTCCCTGCCTGGGGCCGATACCGGGAAGTCTCGCAAGCGCTTGTGCTAGTTCGTCGATCTTGTCCATACTTATGCGGACGACGCGATTTTGAGGTACACGTCGCTTACCCAGCGGGTAAGCGCGCTCACTCTCGGCTCGCAAATTTCTGCGCAGCTGCCCAACAGCGCAGAAATTACCGTGCTGCTTCGCCTCCGAGGGCCCTCAAAATCCCGTGTCCGCTCCATTTTAGAATTCAGCAGCAAGTTCGCCATAGCCCGACGTGTCGACTGGTTGGAAAGTGGCCCGCTTCTCGTCGAAATAGAGTTCGGTTCGTCCTGTCGGGCCGTTGCGGTGTTTCTCAATGAGAATTTCAGCAATGCCCGGCCGGTCGCTCTCGGGATTGCGCTTGTCTTCGCGATGAATAAACATCACGACGTCGGCGTCCTGCTCAATGGAGCCCGAATCACGAAGGTCGGAGAGGCGAGGCTTGCCGCCGCGCTGTTCGACTGCCCGCGAGAGCTGCGAGAGTGCGATGACGGGCACTTCAAGTTCTCGCGCAAGCGATTTCAGAGAGCGCGAAATTTCAGTCACTTGTTGAACCATCGAATCGGAGGCTTTTGTCGTCGTGGGAGCCATGAGCTGGAGGTAGTCGACAACGATGAGTCCAATGCCGCGTTCGCGCTTCAATCTGCGGGCGACCGCACGCATCGCAAGAATGTTATTACCCGGCTTGTCGTCGATATAAATAGGGGCTTTTGAGAGCGTTTCGAGCGCATCTCGGATGCGGTTGAAATCCTCCTCCTCTTTCACTTGGCCGGTGCGCAGTTTCCAGGAATTGACAAAGGATTCCGCCGCGAGCATGCGATCAATAAGCTGTTCGGAACTCATCTCAAGCGAGAAAATGCCGACGGGAACGTTGTGGCGCACGGCGGCGTTCCGGGCAATGTCGAGCGCGAGCGACGTCTTACCCATCGAAGGACGTGCCGCGAGTATGACGAGGTCGGAAGGATGGAAGCCTGAGAGGAGGCTGTCGAGAGCGGGGAAACCCGAGGGCACGCCGCGAATTCCACTCTCTTTTTTAGAGAGTGCCTCAATGCGATCCCACGCTTCATGCACTTTGTCGCCGATGGCCGTAAATTTGTGTGCGGCTGAAGCATTGCCGATGGCGTAAATACTTTTCTCCGCTTCATCGAGAACTTCCATTGTTTCGCGCGCGTCGTCAAAGGCGGATTCGGTGATGCCATAGGCGGCATCGATGAGGGATCGCATCAGGTACTTGCGCGAGACGAGTTCCGCGTAGTGAGAGAAGTTGCCGGGCGCCGGCGCCGCACCGGCAAGCTCTGCAAGATAACTGCGGCCACCGCTACGTTCAAGCAATCCCTGATTCTGGAGCCGTTCGGAAAGAGAAAGCTGATCGATTGGTTCGCCGCGATCGGCTAGCTCGCGCATTGCCCCGAAAATAAGGCGGTGTTTCTCTGCGTAGAAAGAATCCGGGTGTATGAGGTCCGAGACATCGTGGATGGCGTCGGGTTTCAAAAGCAGAGCTCCGAGGAGCGCGCGCTCCGATTCAAGGGATTGGGGGGGAATACGGTCAGCGGCCATTGCCGCTATTGTATCAAAGAGTCGCGCGAGTCACGACTGGGCCATCAGGCCCGTCATCCACACGATATCCACTGCGTTCAATGTCGCCGCGAATGCGGTCGGCCTCTTTGAAATCCTTGGAAACACGGGCTACTTCGCGCAGGGAGAGCATATCCTTGATATCTGTCGGTATATCCGCCTCTCGCAATGTGCCCGTTCCTGGCGGTGCGGTGAGCTTGAGACCGAGGTGCGCCTCGGCATCTTCGAGCAGTCCCCATTTCTCTTCAGGAGAATATTCTTCGCTCTTAATTGAATCCCATAAGATACCAAGCGCTTGTGGCGTGGCGAGATCGTCGCGCATCACCGCAAGGAAACGGTCGCGCGCTTCGGAGGGCGCGCTGGTACGTTTCGACTCTTCCGCAATTTCTCGCGAAATGTTCCAGAGCCGGTTCAGTGCGCCGGAAGCGCCTGCGATCGCATCCCATGAGAAGGAGAGCGGTGTGCGGTAGTGCGCTTGGAGGAAAAAGTAGCGCAGCGAGAGCGGGTGGAATCCTTTCTCGATGACTTCCGAAAGGTATACGAAGTTCCCCAGCGATTTTGAGATTTTCTCACTGCCCATAGTGAGGAAGGCGTTATGCATCCAGTAATGCACGAAGGTACGGCCGCTGACCGCTTCAGACTGCGCGATCTCGTTATTATGATGAATTGCGATGTGATCTTCGCCGCCACTATGGATGTCTATTTCCTGCCCAAGGAGTGACCGGATCATCGCCGAGCATTCGATATGCCAGCCCGGATTGCCGCGGCCCCACGGACTGTCCCACTGCTGGAGGTCATTCGGCTTCGCATTGCGCCACAACACAAAGTCAGCGGGGTGGCGTTTGCCTTTGACCATTTCGACACGCTTGCCAGCCTCGAGTCGCACGCCGCTGAGCCCCCCCAGCTTTCCGTACCCGGAAAACTTCTGCGTATCAAAATAAAGACCGTCCGCAAGCAGGTACGCAAAACCTTTCTCTTCAAGTGTCTTGGCGAGCGCTATCTGCTCTTTGATGTATTCAGTCGCCCGCGGGAAGTGAATATCGGTCGTATCGATATTGAGATCATCGAGGTTTTCGATGAAAAGTTTCGTGTATCGAGTGGCGATCTCTTCAGGTGTGGTGTGCTCGCGTGCGGCGCCCACGGCCATTTTATCCTCGCCACGGTCGCCATCGCCAACCATATGGCCGACATCCGTGATATTGATGACGCGCTGCACGCGATAACCGGCCGCGATAAGTGTTCGGGCGATGGTATCTGAAAATACATAGGAGCGCAGGTTGCCAATATGTGCAGGGCCATAGACTGTCGGCCCGCACGAGTAGAAAAGCACCAGTCCCGGTTTTTGGGGTACAAAAAGTTCTTTATTGCCCGAAAGAGTATTTACGAAAAACACCCGCGAAGGTCGAGTAATTGACTCGTCCTTTCGTTTGTCGAAGATGCGCGCAAGAAGACTCATGTGATTCTTAATCATACTGTCGAGCGCGTTAGAAAAGCCAGCGTCTTTTGATGAAGAACGCAATCAAGACGAGCGCAACGCTGAGCATGATGCCGAGCACAATCCAGAAAGCGTTCGGTGAATCAATGAACGGCATACCTTCCGTTCGCATGGTAAATGTCCAGCTTATGAGGCCGAGCGGCAGGAAAATAAAATTGACCGTTGTAAGCGTTTTCATAATCTCGTTCTGTCGTGTCTCGACGAGCGCGGAGTTTGTCTCACGCAGCTCGGTCGCAACCGCCCGGTGGGTCGAAACGAGCCGGGCGACCTGAGTGCGTTCCGCAAGGATACGTTGCGCGCGTTCGGCGAAAGAGATTCCGAAAGAACCGCGTTCCGCAAGCACCCTTAGAAAACGGTCCAGAGGTTCTTCCTGATTCGCCAGGGCGGCCTCTATATGGAGAAATTCCCGATTCACGCTTGAAATCGCCCGTACCGTCGTGTGCTCATGGCCATTGAACATGTCCTTTTCGATGTGTTCGAGACGATTCGCAATATGGTTGGTGTTATCGCGTACCGAGGTATACAGGTGCGCAAAAAGGATCTCAAGCAGAACGTCGGTCGTAATGGAGTCTCGTCCGGCCATCAGTTCTTGAGCCTCAAGAAGTTTTTTTAAATGGTAGAGAGGTGCAATGACCTCATAACGCGTCGTTACGACAAAATGGTCTCCGACGATGAAATCAACTTCCTGATTTCCCATGTCGCCGTTTTCTTCCGCACCCTGGGTTGGGAAATGGAGGACAAGGAGCGTTGCTTCGGCGTCGGATGCGACGAGCGGAGTAGGGGTGGGAAAGATAAGCTCCTTCTCCAGCCGCTCGCTAATCGAAAATTCTCCCGCGATCTGCCGAATTTCTTCTTCACTCGGCTGTTCAAGATCAACCCATACACCACCGCGGTATTTGTGCCGAAATATCATTTGTCTAGGATACCACACGGACTACGTGCTACAATCTGTCAAATGGAGTCCAGAGATTCACAGAGTCGCGGCGTAGCCTTGCGCGGGATTTCTTTCGCGTTGGTGGCCGTGTTCGCTTTTGCCGCCGGTCTCTCTATGGGCACCGGCGGTTCCGCCTCTGCGATCGTCACACGCATTCCGCTCTTCGGAGACGGCCTCGATGCCACACCTGACCAAACCGTGGATATGACCGCTTTCTGGAAGGCGTGGAACACGTTGTCCGCAAATTATGTCGTCACGCACGCTTCTTCCACACTCCCTTCGACCGAAGAACGGCTCCATGGGGCCATCAGCGGTCTAGCCGCCGCGTATGACGACCCCTACACCGTTTTCTTCCCGCCCGAGGAAGCAAAAATATTTGCCGATAGCATTTCAGGGAGCTTCGCGGGTGTCGGCATGGAGATCGACGTTAAAGAAGGCGTTCTGATGGTCGTCGCACCCCTTAAGGGCACCCCGGCGGAAGCGGCGGGCATCAAGGCTGGCGATCAAATCGCCGCTATCGACGGGAAATCGACGGATGGCCTCTCCGTCGATAAGGCGGTGAGCAAGATCCGCGGTCCGATCGGTACGACTGTCAGCCTCACCATCATTCGAGGCGGTAAAGTGCTCGATATAAAAGTGGTTCGCGATACGATTCAAGTGCCTGAGACCGAGGATGGTCTTGACGCGGCAAGCGGCGTCTACCACATTGCGCTCTACGAGTTTACCGCGAATTCAGGGGACCTTTTCCGAGAAGCGCTTCAAAGATTCAAAGCTTCAGGTTCGAGAAAGCTCGTCGTTGACCTGCGTTCGAATCCGGGCGGATACCTCGACTCGGCCATCGATATCGCAAGTCATTTCCTCCCCGTCGGCACGACGGTCGTAACTGAAGACTTCGGCGGAAAAGAGCCGAACAAAGTGCATACCAGTCTCGGGTACAATGACGTGCCTGCGGGGACAAAAATTGTGGTACTCATCGATGGAGGGTCCGCCTCGGCGTCTGAGATTTTTGCGGGCGCTCTGCAAGATGCCCGCGTGGCGACCTTGATCGGAACGAAGTCATTTGGTAAAGGCTCGGTGCAAACGCTGATAGACCTCGACGGTGGCTCGCTGAAGATCACGGTTGCGCGCTGGGTCACGCCTGCCGGGCACTGGATCATGGGCAATGGCGTGACCCCGGACATCATAGTGCCGTACACGTCGGCGGATGCCGCTGCGAAAAAAGATCCGCAGATGGCGCGTGCGGTCCAGTTTCTGACGACAGGGAAGTAACTATGGCGCACGTTTCGCTCGAAGAATTGGCACAGCGCCTCGCTGAGGTCAGTGGGAAAGTCGAGGTCGGCGCTCGCTATGTGCACTATAAGGACCCCACAAAAGAATACGTCGTGAAGTCGCTCGCCATCCTCGAGGCGACCGAAGAAGTGGCTGTGGTTTACGAAGCTCAATATGATACGAGGATTTCATTCGTCCGACCTCTTTCGAGCTGGTGTGCCACGGTTGAGGTAGAAGGGAAGAGTGTCCCGCGATTCTCAAAGGCATGAATAAGTACAAGACAAGGTGGAACCTTGTACATGAAAATAAATACGCGCCTTGCGGTCTGATTCTTTTTGCAGTAGGCTAGCGTTACATGAATCCCGTTAGAGGTCTAAACAGCGAATATTTCTGCTATAGTTCCCCTGACGGGCGAGGAGTCAGTAATTTTATTCGCATCGATAATCGTACGGAAATCCCTAAGATTTCCTACCTCTAACGGGATGAAAGTCATTTTAATGAAAGACGTAAAAGGGGTTGGCCGCGCATATGACGCCATCACCTTGGCGGACGGATACGCCCTCAATTTCCTCATTCCAAAGAAGCTCGCAATTGCCGCAACCCCAAGTGCGACGCAGCAAGCTGACTTGCGCCGCAAGCAGGCAACGGATCGTTCCGCGCTCGATTCTGTGCTTCTCGCGCAGAACATTGCCGCCCTCGCCGAAGCGCGCATCGTCATCAAATCCAAGGCGAACGAAAAAGGCCATCTCTATGACGCAGTCGGGAAGTCGGATATCAAGGAAGCCGCCAAGGAACAGGCTCGGATTGACTTGCCCGAAGACGCTATCAAGCTTGAAAAACCAATCAAAGAACTCGGGACGTTCGATATCCCCGTCGCCGCCGGCGAGGTGTTCGGGAAGTTTTCCATTACCATTGAGGCGGAATAAGAAACCCGTATCCGATACGGGTTTCTTTCTACCGGCTGGTAGTAAACAAAAAGAGGCGCGGGAAGGCGCCACTTTTTTGTTTCCAGTTTGTTTCCAGAAGACTCGATTTAGATAACGTCGGCGACTTTCTTGGAGATGGCTTGTCCGGTGAAGCTTATCTTGCGGCGTGTACGAAAAGCGACCTTACCATTGGCTACCGAGAAAAGCGTATGATCGCGACCGACACGGACATTTTTACCTGCCTCGATCTGCGTACCGCGCTGGCGAACAATGACCATGCCCGGGCGAGCTAGTGCGCCATCAGCGAGCTTTACGCCGAGGTATTTCGGATTCGATGTATTAAGGTTTTTTGCTGAGCCGCCAGCTTTCGTTGATGCCATAGTGGTATAGTTTTACCTGATTACTATAGCAGAAGCGCGCGAAAAATGCAAAAGTTTCGGCAGCCGTCTATCCGGGCGGCAGGCATCAAGCATACCTCGGGACGTCCGTGTCGTGGCCATTCTCGTGCTCGCTTCCGTATTCAGTTTCGGACTCGGCTATCTTGCAGGACGGGATGCGGGACGGATTGGAGACAGCGTGATGTTTGAAGAGCCCCTTTCCACCACCGCGACGGAAGGACAGGTTCTCGCCTCGAAAAACGGAACAAAATATTACTTGCCGTGGTGTGCGGGTGCGGATCGCATTCCCGATGCCAACAAAGTCTGGTTTGCCTCCAGCGATGCCGCCGCAGAAGCCGGTTATACGCCGGCCGCAAATTGCGCTGGCCTCTAATCTGTTACAATCAACCAAAGCGTAACGCACAATTTTTTAATGTAATCATGAACGAGGATTTGAAAAGCGACGTGCCAATCATACACGCGGTACCCGGTGAGCCGTCGATACATGAGACGGCCGAGCGGTTGGCAAAAGTAGTCCACGAAGGTCAGCGCACTATGCCGCAGAAGCGTCCGCTTTTGGTCTGCAAGCCGAACAAAGTGGAGTCTTGGAGAGTCTTTAAGATCATGTCGGAGTTCATCGAGGGATTCGATATCATCCGTCGGCACGGCTTGGCGGTATCTTTTTTCGGTAGCGCCCGCGCCTCGCTCAGAGACGACGTCTATACGCATGCCGAGGAATTGGCTGGCCGGCTTGCAAAGAAAGGCTTTGCCGTGATTACGGGCGGGAGTTCCGGCATTATGCAGGCTGCAAATAAAGGGGCGTTTGAAGCCGGCGGCGCTTCAGTCGGGCTCAATATCAATTTGCCCGAATCCCAAAATTACAACCCGTACCTCACCGAGAAGTTTGGTTTCGATCATTTCTTCGTGCGGAAAGTAATGCTGACGTATGCTTCCGAGGTCTATGTCTATTTCCCGGGCGGCTTCGGGACCCTCGATGAATTTTTTGAAATAGTCACGCTCGTGCAGACCAGGAAGATACGCAAAGTGCCCATCGTCCTTTTCGGGAAAAGCTACTGGGAACCGCTCTTGGGCTTCATTGAAAAAACGCTCTATCAAGAGCGCGCGGCTATCAGTAAAGAGGATATGACTCTCTATACGCTCGTTGATTCAGTTGACGAGGCATACGACTACATCGTTGCGAATGTTTCTTGCTAGATATCAGGAGTTCAATCAAAATTATCGATCCGAAGAAGGGAAGTAGCAGGGGAGTAGATACTCAAAAGTAACCACTCCCCCATGGTGTAGAAAAATCAGCCAAGGGAACTAGGTGAAGTATGTGCGTTAGTTTTTTGATATTTGAGTACGAGTAAAGTTTTGCTCGGCAAAATTTATCTAGATTCTTTTTTGGGGCAATACGATGGGGAATAAAGTTCTTCAAATTTTTTATCGGGCCTTCCACCCTCGGGGGGGACTCCTTATTAGAAGTACGCACATTATATCTTTTGCGAACAAGGCCCTGCCTTGGTCCGCAAAAGATTCGAAAGGTTGTGCCGCGTTAATTGCACACGCACAACCTTTCGTTCCACCCACGTTCTTATCCTAGAGGCTACTCATTATTATTTATGTTGTGGGACGGATCCAGTACGTAGCCCATAACCAGGCTTGGATGAAGTATTGGTAAGCGTATTGCCAGCCCTGAACGAGAAGGTGGTAGAGATAACTAAAATTTTCTTGGCCGGTCGGGGAGTTGATGATGGCCTGGACTGAAATACCAAAAAAGGACAGTGCGAGGAGGAGCACGAACACCCAGAAGATGAGCCGAACCATAGTGGGCATATTATACAACAGAAAGGGGCCACTCCCCTATTATCTATCTCGGTACGCCAAGAAATCGACAAAATAAATTATTTAATTTTCTGTTTTTATTTTAAGTGCGTTGCCCTACCCTTTTTTATGTTAGAGATACGATTTTATGTTAGAGATACGAAAGCGGATTGAGGTAGGCATTTGGCGGCGCAACCGGGATGGTCACGACCGCTTTATTCCAACAGGTGTATTGTTTGAATGAAATGGCCTCAGCGATATAGACGCCAAAGTGGAGATGGGGTCCTGTCGCATAGCCAGTATCACCGGAAAACCCGATGACTTGACCGGCGTAGACCGTGGCCCCTTTTTGTACGCTGATGTCGGAGAGATGCGCGTACAGCGTCGCAAGGCCGTTCGGATGTTTAATGAGCACCCACTTCCCGTACTGGCAATTTTGTATCGCGCCGTAGTTAATGGAGAGCACTGTTCCCGAAAGTGCCGCTCGGATCGGTGTTCCGATCATTGCGCGAAAATCTATACCATTATGCGTTCCAGAAACATAGAGGCGCCGCGACGATGAGGTTTTGCCGAATTCTTGCGTGATGAACACACTGCTGACTGGCCACCGCAACACACCCCTACCCGCAGGGGGAACGCGACTCGGATCAAGCACATACTGGAGTTGGGATTCAAGTTCGAACAGCGCCGCTTCAAAGGCCGCCTCCTCGGCTTTCTTAGTCGCCAGGATTTTCTGATAGGCAGTTTCCTGGTTCTTCGTGTCAGTTAAAAGTTTTTGTTGAGTTGTCTTCTGGATATCGACGGATTTTTTTTGCAACGTCAGATCGTTCTGCAGCGCAACGAGATTTGCCTTGGTTGCGGAGACCTCATCGCGGTTCGCAGCGAGTTCTGTGCGCACCGCACGCAAACTTCTAATGTCATCCGCAAGCGCGCGGTTGAATTGAGCCATTTCATCGGCTGCCTGCCACGCCTCGCTGAAGGAATCCGAAGAGATGAGTTTAGTGATCATCGGTGCGCGCTCATTTTCAGCGATGCTACGGAGTGCTTTAGCAATGGCGTCCTGGTTTATGGCGATGGAGGCTTCTTTATCGCCAATAGAGAGCGAGAGTTCTTTAATCTTCAGATTTGCCGAGGCGATCTTGTTTTGGGTAACTTTGATCTGCGTTGCAAGCTGCTTTTGCGAGATTGCGAGAGAACTGATGGCCGATTGGAGCGTACTCTTTTTTGAGCCGAGCACGTCAAGCTCTTTCTGGAAGGCGACAATCTCCGCCTTGAGCAATTCGACCTGGCGGTTATTTTCATTGATCTGCGCCTGGATATCCGACGCCGCGTCGGCGCGTACGGAATTCGGAGCCCCGAGAATAAGTCCCGCAAAACATATGAAAAGAAAGAACGGATACCCGATGCGCGTCATTTTCTGAGTATAGCAATAGCTTTTCGTATGCGCGAAATTGTTTCGAAAGAGCCAAGGATCGAAATAAGCGTAAAAGGGTCGGGGGAGCGTTCCTGTCCTGAGAGGGCAAAACGCAGGGGCCAAAGAACTGCGCCACGACCCCCCTTCCCTTTCAACTCCTCAGCATCGGCAAACGGCATAAGAGCCTCTTTTACCATCTCAGGAGAAACGTCCTCAGGGAGGGCTTTTAGAGGCTCACAAAGGCTTTCCAGGGCCAATATAGTCATCCCAGGGCGCTCAGGAGGCTCTTTCGCAAGCAGGCGGACCCGGTCGACGGCGGGCTCCGTAAAGAGACAGGAAAGCTCGCCAGAAAGCATCTCGCGGGCCTCGGCAAACGTGCGCGCGCGTTCCCTCAAAAGCGGTACCGCTTTTCGAAGTCGTTCCTGATTATTTGCCACGAGATCTCCACGGGTAATGAAGGCATCGTCCGAGAGCTTGCGCATCCAGCGTTGGTTTACCGAAAGAAGTTTTTCTCGATTCCAAACAGCTCCACTTTTCTGTATGCCGTCGAGTGAAAAGACCTCGACAAGCTGAGAGAGGGAGAAGTCCTCCCGATCGTCACCAGGGTTCCAGCCAAGAAGCGCAAAAAAGTTTACAAGGGCCTCAGGTAGAATGCCCTCATCACGGTACTCCATGACGCTTGTTGCGCCGTGCCGTTTTGAGAGTTTCGCGCGCTTCTCGTCAAGAATGAGGGGTAGGTGCACATATGCAGGGCGTTCAGCACCAAGTGCTTCCTGGATGAGGATTTGACGTGGTGTGTTTGAAATATGATCTTCACCCCGAATGATATGCGAGACTTCTGCATCCATGTCGTCCACGACAACGGCAAAGTGATACAGCGCATCAGTCATAGATCGCGCGATCACAAAGTCACCAAGCTCGGCCGTATCAAACGTAATCTCACCACGAACGAGGTCAGTGAAGACAACACTTGTCCCAGGATTGCGGAGTCGTACGACTTCAATTGATACGCTGGGGTCGTCCTTTTTTGGTTCGGTTGAGACATACGCCTTCCCTTCCTGTACGACTTTCTCAAGTAATTCACGGTACCGATCAGTGCGCTCGCTTTGTCGTGAGAATGAGTCCCATGAAAGACCTAGCCATGAGAGGTCGGCAATGATTTCGTCTTCAAACTCTTTTTTACTGCGTGTGCGATCTGTGTCCTCGCTACGAAATACAACTGATCCGCCATTGTGTCGTGCGAATAAATAGTTGAAGAGGGCTGTGCGTGCAGTACCGATGTGTAAATGACCAGTCGGGCTTGGCGGGATACGCGTAACGATTTTACTCATGAGTGTTTAGCGGGACTCGTGCGAAAGCGCGATAGCGAGAACCGCTTGCGCAAGTATGCGTGCGGCATCGGGGTCGGTAAAGCCGGCGGCTCCATCCGCCATTCGCTTTCCAAGCGCCGGGTCGTTCACGATGCGCTGTATTTCAGAAGCGAGAAGGTGCGGTGTCAGATTCTCCTCTTCAATGACAATGGCGGCTCCCGTACGGGCATACGCATAGGCATTGCTGCGCTGGTCGTGACTTACCGATTCAGGAATAGGAATGATGATAGCGGGCTTCTTCCAAAGGCCGATTTCTGCTATGGAATTAGCTCCTGCGCGCGAGACGACGATGTTCGCCGCGCCCGCCGCTCTTTGGAGTGATATTTCAGAGAGGAAGTCGACGGGGTGATATCGAGAAGCATGAGAATCTTTCCCGAGAACCACTTGTGCAACCGCCTGCACGTCCTTGAAATTTGCCTGACCTGTTTGGTGAATGACGTTGGCAAATGCAACAAGGTTCTGTATGGCCGTAAGCACCGCTTCATTTATTTTCACTGCGCCCTGGGAACCGCCAAGGATAAGGACGGTCGGGATGTCCCTCTCAAGCCCTAGGTATTGACGTGCACCCTCAGCCTCTACTCGAGTGAGTGCTTTACGGATCGGAATACCCGTCCGAGCGATCTTATCTTGTGCGCGCTTCGGGAAAAACTTAGCGGCGCTTTCAAAAGAGATGGCAATCTTCATTGCAAATTTTGCGGCCAGCAGATTTGCCCGTCCAGGCTTGGCATCTGACTCGTGGATCATGACGGGAATACCAAGCAGCCGCGCCGCCAGGATAGTCGGTACGCTCGCATAGCCACCCTTACTCATCACCACGTCCGGATACAGACGGAAGAGCGTAATAATAGCCGACAGCGTCCCCACAAACGTGACGAACAAGTCAGTCACATTCCGAATAGAAGCGTAGCGGCGCATCTTCCCTGCCGGCGTATGGATATAAGAAATGCCATTTTCGAAGAGTGCCTTCTCATCAAATGGACGCGGGGCGAGGTAATACATCGCGGGTGCGACAAGGCGTTCCTCGCGGACCAGGTCATTAATGGCTTCGGCGATGGCGATGATCGGATAAAAGTGCCCGCCGCTCCCCCCGCCAGTAAATACAATGGTCATATCGGAAAAGTATACACGATTTTTCGTTGATATTCTGGCAAGAAGTCCTTTACTGGCCTCGGCCAGAACGCCTCGTCTGCTTTGCAGCGGGGATGGCGACCCAGTAGGTCATTCTACTGAATGAGACGGACTGTTTTACGTCACACGGCGGGCGGCGACGTTAAGGATAAAACCGCACATGATGAGGGTGGCCATAAGCGCAGTGCCTCCGTGGGAGATAAATGGCAGGGGCAGGCCGGTAAGCGGGATGATGCCCAGCATCGCACTTATGTTGATGAATGTCTGCAAAATAATGATGAAGGAGAATCCGAGAGCAACGAGCCCGCCGAAGAGGTCGCGCGAGTTCCCTGCTATCACAATGCCGCGCGCCGCAAAGGCGACAAACAGCGCGAGAAGGATGGCGGCCCCGATAAATCCGGTTTCTTCAGCGAAGACCGCAAAGATGGAATCGCCGGCAGGTTCCGGCAAATAATTGAACTTTTCGACGCTTTGACCAAACCCTCTCCCTGCGAGTTCTCCGGAACCAATAGCGATCAAGGACTGCTGGATCTGATATCCACTGCTCAGAGAATTCTCCGAGGGGTTTATGAACGTCTTCACACGTTCAAGTACATAGGGCCGTGCAGCAATAACGATGGCAAACGCGAGGATGGCGCCGAGCGCGAGGATGCCGAAATCACGCCAGGGAGCTCCCGCAACGAAATACATCACAGTGCCCGTGACAAACATAAGAAATGCCGTGGAGGTGTTCGGTTGAGCAAGCAGGATGGCCGCAGGGATTATGAGGAAGATAAGGAAAGGAAACAGTCCTTTTTTCGTGCTTGCCAGTTCCCGGGCGCGCGGCGCGAGCCACCACGCGAGCGCCAGTACGAAACCGATCTTCAGGAATTCCGCCGGCTGTACGGTTGTGAATCCGATATCGATCCAGCGGGTCGCGCCGCCGGAGTGGAATCCGATTCCCGGCACGAAGACAAGTAGGGTGAAAAGGATGGTTAGAGCGTACAGAAATGGCGCGAAACGCTTTATCTGCGCAAGAGGGATGGTCCGCGCAACGAGAAGGGCCAGAAATCCGAGCCCGAGCCCGAGCCCCGCTTGAAGCAGAATGTCCTGCGATACCGAGCTGTTTTCCCGTGCAAGGAGTCCCAGCACCGCCGAAGAAAAGATGGCGAGGCCAGCGAGAGCCAGCGAGATCACCAGCATAAAGAACATACGATCTCCCGAAACGAATTTCATCCCGTTAGAAATAGTCCCGTTAGAGACCACTTTGATTACGGCTACTAATATCGACCACTATATCGCTTTCTCGCGGAAAAGTCTCTAACGGGATGCGATTTCTAACGGGATTCATGCCTACTTGAGGAGGGCTACGGTCATGCCGACCGTGGCACACATGATAGAGATGATCCAGTACCGCATCGTCACTTTATACGCGGGCCAGCCGATAGCCTCGAAGTGGTGATGGAGCGGTGCGATGCGAAATATTTTTTTTCCGCGGAATTTCTTTGAAGCGACCTGGATGATGTTCGAGAGAACGGTAATCACAAGCGGAAAGGCGATGATGGGCAATGCGGCGATGCCGAAACCGTTTCCAGGCGTGTCGGTCATGAAGGCGATGACGGCAAGGGTCAACGTGAGGCCCATTGTTCCGGTTTCCGTCATCCAGAAGCGGGCGGGCGGGATATTAAACCAGAGGAATGCGAGTATCGCACCGGTGAGCGTCGCGGAAAAAGCTGCGAGGTTGATCTGATCTTGGAAATACGCGATACCCGCATAGGCCATGAACGCGGTGCTAAAGACGCCGCCCGCAAGCCCATCGATGCCGTCAATGACGCCGCCGGCATAGAGTCCGATGGATATCAGTATGAAAAGTGGGACAATGAGCGCGCCCACATAGAGCGTTCCGTCTCCCGGGACGCCGATGCTATCCACGCCAAGCTTCACGTAGAACCACCAGCCGATGAAGCCTGAAATAAGGGTGACGAAAAGAAGCCGTGTGCGAAGCCGTATTCCCCGTTCGCCTGAAGGATGGATATCGAGTATGTCATTCACAAAGCCGACCAACGCGCCTGCCATGAGTGCAAAGAGCGGCACCCAGGTCTGACTGCGGCTGAAGAAATCAAGTTTCTGCGTAAGCGGTATCGGCACCAGTTGGGCGAGTACCCAAAGAGACATCGTTACAATAAGTACCGTCGCCCAGATAAGAATGCCGCCCATGCGTGGAGTCGACGTTTCAGTGCCGGTATGGATCGTGGTGCGGAGCTTCTCGAATTCAACGGCCGCTGTACCGTCAAGAGCGGTCTTTTTTGTCGTCTTTTTCCACACACGGTACTTATAGAGATAGTGTGTTAGAAGCGGTGCCAGTAAAATACCGACGGCAAAAGCGGCGATTGCAGGAATGAAGATCTTAAGGATGCCGCTTGCAATCATAGAGAGGAAATGCCTGCGAAGTGCGCAAGCGTAGCCGCGACGAGCGCCGTGCCGTCGGTAAAGCGTGCGTTCTTTGACGAACCAAGGACCACGACGGCGATTGGGTGCTGGATGCCGCTATCGAACACCAGAACCAGGTTTCCCCCTGCAAGATCGGTAAAACCAGTTTTCGAGAATAACAGGTGCGGGATAGTGTCGATCATCGGGTCCGTATTCTTCACTTTGAAATGCGTGCCCCCTGCCGAGACGGCCTCGGCAAAACTCTGCGTCGTGGCCTCTGCGATCGTCGGTGACTCGGCAATGAGCGCACCCGCCAGTCGCGCGATGTCGCGCGCAGAACCGTATCCGCCAGAAATATTCGTGCTCATATCGAGGCCGCTTCCATTGACCGCATAGGTTTGAGAAAGGTTAAGGGCCGCCGCGGCGGCGGCAAGAGCCTCATTCTGCGAGCGATTCTGGCTGGCGGCGGTCGCCTCAATGATTGCTGCGGCGCCGTCATTCAGAGAGGCCGTCAACGTAAGGCGCGCGAGATCGGAAAGCGAGAATATCTGCCCGGCAGAGAACGTGCGCGGTCCTTCAAGACGGACAACGTCGGCCGGGATGGTGATTGGCGTATCCAGTGAGAGCTGAATAAGTGCGGCATAGACGGCCAGAATCTTCGTAAGCGAGGCAAGCGGAAGCTGTGCGTCGGCGTTTTTTTCGTACAGCGTCTCCCCGGTTGCGAGATCGTAGACGATGGCCGCCTGAGCTTCGAGCGGAACTTGGGTAAAGGCGCTTGGCTCGGTTGAAGTCGCGACCGTAATGCTCGAACTTGGCGGCATTTTTTTTGGTGCAAGCGGTATGAAAAGGAACGCCGTGAGAAGGAGAGACACGACGACAAGCGTCATGCCAGTTTCGCGCAGGGAGCGCGTGCGCTGAGCGAGCTTCTGAAGGTCGGAGGAATCCATACGTTACTCGGTAACTGCCGCATCCGCAGCCTCTTCCTTGATGATCGCTGCAGCTGCAGCGGTGAGTTCAGCTGCCCGCGGAAGATCTGCGGCGCGGGCGATACCCAGATGAGCCAGCGCTTCGGTCGTGAGCGCATAGCGTATGCGACGTTTATCACGTTCGTCTTCCCTTCCCTCGATGAGTCCGCGCATGAGGAGGGTGCGGAGCGACGCGGAAGAGTTGACCCCGCGCACCCAATCGATCTCCCCGCGCGTCGCCCCCCCGACGCTTCTGGTTGGAGCCCCGGCTCCTGACGTCGGGGCCGTCTGATAGGCGATGACGGCAAGCGTTTCGAGACTTGCCTTCCCCAGGTCTCGTGCGAGCTCGCTCTCGCGAAGTTTCTTTACGATAGGAGCGGCTTCAGGAGCAGTACGCAATTCTACTTCAGTGTCGGTCTCGATAAGTGTAAGTCCGCTGCCTTTGAGTAACGTAACGAGTGCACCAAGCACCATATTCAGTTCATCATCTTTGATGTCCAGAAGGGTCGCGAGATGCTTTTTCTCGAGGGGTTCACCGGAAGCGAAAAGGAGCGCGTGGGCTGCGGCTGGAGGCGTAAGCATTCTCCCTATTGTAATGGGAGCACTCCTCGAGAGCAACGTCTCATACCAACATCTATCCCCTCGAGAGTTAGCGCACTACAATATCCTTATCCACATCCGGTCGGAAAAGATAAGAACATTGAGGTTAGAGTTTTGTGGATGCTAGTACAAAAAATCATGGTTGCGGCGGCGGAAAGCAAGCCATCCGGAGATGTTGGTAAACGCATAGAGTGCAAATGTTGCAGCCGCTATAACCCAAAGATCATGGCGGTGAAGTGGATAGGAAAGCAGGAGGAGCGAGGTGAGAACACATGCCGCAACGGACAAAACAATGTCAAACAGGATATTGGGAAAGTTCTCACGTATGCCGATGAGTTTTTCACCCATTTCCCAGAGCGTTGCGAGAGCCACGGTGAGCGTTAATGCGATAAGGAATGATACTCCCACGAGAGACGGTAGCATCCCCATAAGGGCTCCAAAAAGGAAATGCGGAATGGACCAAAGATCAAGCCCTTGTTTCCGCCACCAGTTCCTACCCATAGTGCGGGATTGCGGCAGGGGCAGTATGGCTGATGCGAATATCGCCATGCGGTCCGTATTGTTCAGCGGCAACAGCTCCCTGCTTTACCAGTTCGAGGAGCGCAAGGAAAGAAACGATGACCTCAATCTTTTCTTTCGTGCTGCCCGCGAAATCTTTGAAGGAAAGCGTCATGGCGCTCTGTACCCGCTTCGCAAGCTGATCCATCATTTCTTCGATAGTGACGAGCGGCTTCACGCGTGCCTCAGGCAATTCCTCAACGGCCTCGCGTGCGGCGAGCACCCGTGCAAGTGCTTCGGCAAGCGCACTGGCGGAGAAATCGCGGGCCGGTGCGAAGACGACTTCGGGTGTGCGCTCCCCTGCCGGAAGCATCATGGTCTTTCCGTACATGCGTGCAAGTTCGCGGGCCGCATCACGAACCTTTTCGTATGCCGCAAGACGGCGCTTCAGGTCTTCAACATCGGCATTCTCTTCTTCAGAGAGGGCGAGGTCGGGGATCAGGGATTTTGACTTGATGAGCAAAAGGGTCGCGGCGATCTGGATGAAATTCGCGGTTTCCTCGACCGGGAACGTCTCCTGGGCGCGCACGTGCTGTATGAAATCCTCCGTGATATTTGCAAGGGCGAGATCGTTGACGAGGAGTTTCCTTGCCTCGATAAGGTCAAGCACGAGCTCGAACGGACCTTCATAGGAGTCGGTCTTTATTGAGAAAGCTGATTTTTGAGTTACGAAGTCCATTGTTCGATAAAGCGTAGGAGGAGTCGTACCGGTGCGCCCGCGGCTCCCGGGGATAGTTCATCACCCGAGGCGGAGGTCATCCGAGGAGCTATGTCGAGATGCGCCCACGGGCAGTCGAGCTCCTTCGCAAATTGCCAAAGGAACATGCCCCCGTCAATTGCACCGCCGTAACGGCTTGTGGAACCTCCTGGAACGTTCTTTATGTCGGCAAACTCTCCTTTTACACGATCTTCATATTCGTCCCAAAGCGGCAATCGCCAAATGTAATCACCCGACACTTCCGCGTCGCGAGAAAGCGTTTCCGCAAGAGCATCATCGCGCGTTAGCAGTGCGCTCGCATGGAGCCCGAGCGCCGAGACTGCTGCACCCGTTAACGTTGCAATGTCCAGAACGACCGATGGTTTAAAACGTTTTGCATAGGTAAGTGCGTCCGCAAGAATGAGCCGACCCTCGGCATCGGTGTCGAGGACTTCAATAGTCTTCCCTGAAAGCGATTTCAAAATGTCACCAGGACGGTATGCTTGATTTCCGGGCATATTTTCAACGGAGGGAATAAGACCGACCACATTCCGTTTCAGTTTCAGTCGTGCGGCGAGTGCTACAGCGTGGATAACGGAAGCGGCGCCCGACATGTCCATATGCATTTCATAAATGCCGCTCGTCGGCTTTAGATTGAGTCCGCCGCTATCGAAGGTAACGCCCTTACCCGCCAGAACCATTGGGGCGCCCTTCCCTCCTTTGTATTCAAGGATCGTGAACGTTGGTGCTTCGGTCGAGCCTTTCGCGACGCCAAGGATTGCGCCCATGCCGAGTCGCGCCATTTCCTTCTTACCAAGCACGGTAACTTTGACCGGCAAGCCTTTCGTCGCGTCTTTTGCTGCTTGCGCGAGCGTGGTTGGCGTGATGTCGCCACCAGGCGTATTTGAAAGTATGCGGCAGGCATTCACTGCATCCCCGATTATGGCGCCCTGCGCAAATCCCTTTTGCATATCCTTTGGAGTATCACCGCATATCAGAACTTCCTCCACGTTGTCCCACCCGTTTTTTGGTTTAGTTTTAAACATCGTAAATTCAAAATCTGCCATGGTGAAGTTCTCGGCGATGCGTGAGCCGAGCTCGGGGAGCGTCATGGCATCCATCTGCGGAAAGGGCGACTCACTCATCTGCACGGCGATGTTTCGGCACTTTTGTTTTTTCGCCTCACGAATAATCGTGCGGCAGATGAGCAGGAACTTTCTACGCGTCACGTCTGTACGTGGGCCCGTGCCTATCTCAAGCCAGGTGACACCGGAATCTCTCACTTGCCGACGAGCACTCTTTGGTTCTTCCGTGAGGCGAATACGCACGTACTTTTTCGGTGCGTTTTCAATGCCTTCTTTTTTGAAAGTAAATTTCATTGCGATTAATCGTTCTTGGTGGACTCCCCTGTTGAGAGAAGAATATCAATGCGATTGAGGTCGCGTGGAAAAGCGGAAGCTTCCTTTACGTTCGCGAGCCCGAGCATTTTTTGAGTGAGACGTTCAAGGCCGGTGGAGCATCCGCCGTGGGGTGGCATACCATACTTAAACGCCTGGAGGTAAAACGCGAATTTCTTTGGGTCCATGCCTCGTTCTTCAATGCGCCGTACCATGTCTTCATAGTTATGGATACGCTGTGCCCCGCTATTGATTTCAAGTCCGCGGAAGAGGAGGTCAAATCCGCGCGAGAGCGTCGCATCCTCAGACATTGTGTAGAAAGCACGAGAGCTGGTCGGATAGCGTGTGATGAATACGAAATCCGAGTCATGTTCTTTAAGCGCCCATTCGCATATGGCGCGCTCATGCTCCGGGGTCATGTCGTCTTCGGGAGCAACGCCAAGTGTTGCATGCGCTTCCGCGAGGGTGAGTACGGGGAATTTCTTTCCGAGATGCGGTACTTCAGCGCCGAGACGTGCGAATTCGGGCGCGTGTTTCCGCCTCACTTCCTCGACGACATCGCGGATAACGGTTTCGAGCACCTGCATGACGTCAGACTCGTTGTTGATGAACCCCATCTCGAAGTCCATCTGAGTAAGTTCGGAGAGGTGCCGCGTCGTCGCGCTTTTCTCCGCGCGGAATATTTTCGCGACAGTAAAGACCCTCTCAAAGGCCCCGACCATAATTTGTTTATAGAGCTGGGGCGACGTCGCAAGGTACGCGGTTTGGTCATAATAGTAGCCAACCTTAAAAACGGCCGCGCCGCCCTCGGCATCCCCTCCCACGAGCGCGGGAGCAACAAACTCAATCATCTCTTGCCTCTTGAGCGAGTTGCGATAGGCGTCAAGAATGGTCGCTTGTACGCTGAATATGTCGCGATCGCGGGAGCTACGGAGAGTGAACGGACGATAATCAAATCGCGTGTCTATATTTAAATCCGTGTCTTTTTCAAAAGGAAGTTCGTGCGCGGCAGAAAGTATTTCAATCATTTTTACTTCGAGTTCAATGTCACCATTTTGCTTTCCCGCCTGCACATTCTTCTCGGGACGCTTATTGACAACGCCTTCTGTCCGCACGACAAATTCCTGGCGAGTTTCTTTTGCGGTGGCAAGCGCTTCGCTCCCTGGAAGCACAACTCCCTGGACCAGACCGCTTCGGTCGCGAAAATCGAAAAAGACCATCTTCCCCTGATCGCGCCGCACGTCCACCCAGCCTGAAATGCTGACGGTTTCGCCAACCTTCTCCCCCAATTCCCCAATGAGTGTGCGTGACATATATAGATTATGCCACAGTCGCGCCAATTATGTTCCTTCGAAAGTGAAGGAGAACAAGAAGTCCCGCGAGAACGAATACTGCCATGGCGAGAATGGCGATGCGGTACGAAAAGCCACTTGCACCGCCGAGCACTATAATCATTCCCCAAACCAGCGGGCCGATAAAGGTGGCAAAGCGTTCGGCAAGAGTGTAAAAGGAAAAGCCGAATGCCATATCTTCCTTAGGGAGAAGCATACTTAGATATGCTCGGGATACGGCAAACAGCGAGCCGATCAAGAGCCCAACGGGAACAGTAAGAATGGCAAATAAAGTAAATGTCGGCGCAAGAGCAAGGAGCGGAAGTGCGATGAGCCAGCCGATTAGAATTATCTTAAGGGTTTTTAAAGCCCCCGCCCGGTCTGCAATCCAGCCGAAGACAACACCCCCAATCGCCGACATCACCAGGATCCCTACAAGGAGAAGTGACTTCGTGGCGTCCGGTGTCGCAAAAACACGCTCCAAGACGATCGCGTAATTATTGCTGATGGTAAGGAGCGCATCATTGAAAAGGAAGAACGCGATAAGCATTGGCGTGGCAACGGAAAAGGCAAAAAATCCGCGGGATCTTTTGATATATGACTTAGCATCGCTCATGAGCTCAGAAAATTGTACTGCTCCCAAAGATATGCGGGATTCTTTATAAAAGATCATCATTGGCAGCGCGAGAATAAAAAATCCGATCAAGGCTGGGAATAGAGGACCGAGACGTGTTCCGGCAAGAGACAGGGTTGCTACGATCCCGATAACTTGCCCGGCAGCATTTGCAAATTGCCCGATACCCGACGCGCGCGCCCGATGGTTTTCATCGGCGATCTCGGCGAGCATTGGGTTGTAAAATACGAATGCAAGTTGATAGAAGTACTGGCCAATAAGAAAGAGTATCGCGACCGAAACTACGTTCTCGATACCGCCATAAGCGAGCCATACGGCCAGGCTGTATGCGACGAACGTCCCGATGGTAGCGAGGTTGAGAAAAAATTTCTTTCCGCCATTGCGGTCGGTCTGTGCCGCAAGCATTGGAGCGGAAAAAAGCAGCATGACCGTCGCGATGGCGAAGATTGCGTTGTACCAAAAATCAGAGAGTCCCCCATCAATCACTAGCCACTGCGCAAAATAGAGGAGAAAATTGACATAGATAATTGAGTTTGCGAAGTCGTAGAGAGACCAGAGAAATAAGTTTTTCTTGTTCACGGTTATATTTATACTACGCCGATCGCGTGGCGCACCCTCTCCATTTTTGATTCGCTTACTGCGCGTGCCTCGTGCCTCCCTCTTTCTA
>JAKFXG010000009.1 GCA_021731495.1 Candidatus Parcubacteria bacterium
AGGCGCCAAAAACTCCACCCCACCACCCCTCCCCCACTAACATAGCGTGACCCGACACTTGCGTCAGCACGAGTAAGCGCCCGGAGGAGTTCTTGAATATACGAAGGGTCATGTGAACCGTCAGCGTCCATCGTGACTACCGCCTCCACATCGGACATCTTTTTGATGCGTGCGAGGACGTCTTTATAGGCAGCTCCAAGCCCCTGCTTGCCGGGGCGGGAAATAAGAGAGAGCTGTGGGTGTTTTTTTGCGAGAGCGGAAACGATGTCTGCCGTGCCGTCCGGAGAATTGTCATCCACGACCATAATATGAACAGCGGGATATTTCTCCATCACTTCCATCAAAATGGGCGTGATGGCTTCCCTCTCATTATAGGTCGGTATTACGACGATTTTTTTCATTCCAAATATGAAGTATACTGCCGATACTTAACTCTACGGGATGGCCACACAAATGACAAATGAAGTATCTAAGCCCTTTTTGGGAAGGGTCATCGGCAAAACTATCGGTCTTTTCCCGTCCTCTCTTCCCCTTTCCGTATACCGATTTTTGGCAAAGACGCCGCTCAAATATTTCATTGATGTTTGCATCCGTTTGACCATTCCTCCACTCCTTTCCATTGAGGGGGGTGAGGTTATTCTTGATTCCTCCGATGCGGCAGTCTCGGGTCAGCTCGCTCTTGGGGTCTATGAAAAGACCGAGGTGGACCTGTTCCGAAAGACGGTACCTTCGGGAGCGACGGTGGTTGATATTGGTGCTCACATCGGCTACTACACCGTTATCGGAGCACATCGCGTCGGATCCACAGGGCGCGTCTTCTCTTTTGAGCCTGAGCCGCACAATTTTTCGTTTCTTGAAAAAAACATCGCTCACAATACTCTCGCGCACGTAGTCGCCATCCCTATCGGCCTTGCCGATGTGTCAGGCGAACGCACGCTGTATGTGAACGCCACGAACAAAGGCCACCACTCATTTGGCGATGATACCCACGCTGGGGAAAAGACGCTCATACCGCTTGATACGCTTGATCACGCGCTTGCCGCATACGGCTCCCCCGTGGTCGATATCATCAAGATGGATATTGAGGGTGCCGAACCACTCGCGCTCAAAGGTATGCACGAAACCATTGCGCGCAGTCCGCACCTCATCCTCTTTACCGAGTTCTATCCGGAGGCTATCCGACGAGTCGGTGGTAACCCTCTGCAATTCTTGCATGACCTCAAGAATCTCGGCTTTTCCCTTTCAATAATCGATGAAGATAAGGAGGTACTGATACCCCTTATCTCATTCAAAGAATTCCTGGACGAGTTCCCTCGCGGCGAAGTAGCAAAAAATCTGTACGCAAAAAAGAAGTCGGCGTAGCGGTGTGCTCTAGAGCGAGAAACCTGCCTCGTTAGCATCTTTCCGGAACATTTTGACCGTATCTAACGATAGCTGAGTCAAGTCGGTGCCCGCCATCTTCAAAGCCTTGGAGATAATATCGTGCGGGACCGTAACGATGTGACATCCACTTGCGTCAGCCTGAAATATGTTGAGCGGCTCACGCACACTTGCCCAAAGCAACTGTGCCTTTGGAAGCCGTTTTAGAAGTTTCAAAGAGCTGCGTATCGCAGGAACAGGATCACGACCCGTGTCGGCGATGCGCCCCGCAAAAACCGATATGATGATGGGAACCGTGGGCTTCACGACTTTCGCAACAGCGCGCACCTGCTCCAGGGTGAGTAGGGCGGTAACGTTGAGACGCACGCCTTTGTGACTCAGCTCTTTTACAAGTGGTAGGGATGACTCCCCGCGGGAATTGGTAATCGGAATTTTTACATAGACATTCTTCTGCCAGGACGCAATCTTGAGCGCCTGACGCCTCATCTCATCAAACTCATCCGAGAATACTTCAAATGATATTGGCTTTTTCTTCACACTTTTCAGAATATCTTTTGCAAACCGCTCATAATCCTTAATACCGGCTTTACGCATAAGCGTCGGATTTGTGGTAATGCCGCGGATGAGCGGGTTCTTATTAAGGCTTAGGATGCCCTCTTTGTCGGCACCATCCGCATAGAGGTGTACCCGCAGGGATGTGAGTTTTTTTGTCATGAGGTCAAGTAAGTGTACTCCTACGCAAGATTATTTCCACCGCCATGGCAAGGTCGTTCGCGCGGAAATCTGGAGTCGCTTGTGGCTCTTCATCATACCCGTCTCCAACCAGAATTGTGCGACAGCCCGCCGCTTTCCCGCACGCAATATCGCCGAAACGGTCGCCGACCATCCAGCTCTGTGCTAAGTCGAGACCAAACTCCCGCGAAGCGTTTACGAGCATGCCGGGGAGTGGTTTTCGACAGTTGCAGTTTGATGCTCCGCGACCCGGATGATAGCAGATCTCGATATGATCAATCGGCACTTGAATCCGCAGAAAGGCATGCATTTCCTCAACCACATCTTGCGAGAGTGTTCCACGACCGATATCAGGCTGGTTAGTCGCGACCACAATCGCATACCCCGCCCCTTTTAATTTCCTGCAGGACTCCACTACTCCCGGCAGTATTTCAAATGCTTCCAGATGCAGCGGCGGACACGGCCTTCCCTCGCGTACGAAATGGCGATTCAGCACACCATCACGGTCCATAAATACCGCCGGACGCGTATTACTTCTTTGCTCTTCTTTTCTTTTTTCCATGAGCGACGCTCTCCCATTTTGTTTGACTCTTTTTTAGCTTCGGGTGCGATACGAACAAGTGCCAAATGACGGCCTGGAATGCTTCTGTGTGGGGGGTTATGAGGTCTATATGTACCGTTGGGACAATGACGCACGCATGAGCGGCTTTCGCCGTATAACCTCCGTCGCGACCTACAACGCCAAGAATCGTAGCGCCGACCTGCTGGGCGAGCTGAATGGCACTGACCAGATTCGGGCTCACATTCTTCTCCAGGTTACCTCCTCCTACCGAAAAAATAAGGAGACCATCGCGCTTGTGTAGCCGGCTTCCCTTCAACCACTCTGAGAAAATGCTCGCCCAGCCATCATCATTCGTACGCGCTGTGAGTTCAGCCACATTATCGGTTGGCGCGTAGCATTCAAAACCGCAAATTTTTCTGAAATCATTTACCGCGTGCGAAGCGTTCGCCGCGCTGCCGCCTACGCCGAGAATGAACAGTCTGCCGCTCCGTTTATGGATTTTCGCCAATTCGTCCACAACCTTTTCAATGGCCTTTGTGTCAAGTTCATCGACTACCCGCCTGGTCTGCTGAAGGAATATTTCGGAAAATATCATGTAGAAGTTCTCGTATCGGGGATTATAGCAGTTACAGAAATAATCTCAAATGAAGGATCAGCGGCCGATTCCTCGGTACAAAAGGCCGGCTTCCCGTATCTCTCGTTCTCTTGATTTAAAGAAATTCCTGGTATCAAAGAAAAGATATGGAGGGAGCATTGCCTCCCGCATCCGTTGCAACGGCAGGTCGGCAAACTCAGGCCATGCAGTCACAAGCAGAAGAGCATGACATCCACGAGCAGCTTCTACCGCATTTTTCGAAAGCTGTTGCCCTGTCTCTTTATGAACTTCCCGGGCGTCTGCCTTCGGGTCGAAAGCGCGAATTTGCGCCTTCTCTTTGCGGAGCATCGCCATAAGCTCAAGCGCAAGCGAACGGCGGAGCGTAGAAGTACCTGGCTTGTAGGTGACGCCCAGAATGCTGATGACCGCCTTGGAAAGCGGCATTCCAAGAAGTGTCCTGAGGCGCTCCACCAGCATTTTTCGACGATTGATATTCGTCCGTAGAACCCCATCTATGACATCGAGTCGTTTCTTGTTTTTCTTGGCGAATGCGGAAAGAGTTCGTAGGTCGCGCATTAAGGTACCGCCCGAAAAACCAAGACTGCTGTCGAGATATGCGGTCTGACCAATTCTCGAGTCCAGGCGTAAAGCCATGGCCACGTCGGTGACATCGCCACCGGCCATTTCGCACACATCCGATATATTGTAGATAAATGCCAGCGAGGTAGCCAAAAAAGAATTGAGTGCATGCTTAGTTATTTCGGCGGAAGCAATGTTCATTTTAATCCTTGGGCATTTCACACGAGCGATAATTCGATCGAATTTCAAAAAAGCGATTTCTGTTTCGGCGCCAACCACTATCCTTTCTGGGCGCAAGAAGCATTCCATGGCTTTGCCGAGCTGTAGATTTTCTGGAGTATACACAGCTTCGCCGGTGAACTCTGGATTATGCTTTTGTATGCTTTCGAGGAGCTTTTTCGTGGTTCCCACTGGCACCTGACTCATCACTACAAAAAGCGCACTGCTCTTTATATACGGTGCCAACGCTATCGTACTTTTTAGCAAGCCCGCAAGGTTAGACCGATCGTTCTCATCGACGGGAGTGTCGTACGTCAAAAAAATCGCATCGCAGTTTTTCACTTGCGCAAAATCCGTGCTGAATGAAATTGATCCCTTCCTCATGTGTTTTGCCATGCAATTCGCAACACCCTTCTCCAGGAGAGGTGGGGTTCCTTTTTTCAAGTTCGCGATAACCTTCTTGTTCTCGTCAATTGCAAGAATAGTATGCCCAAGCTCCGCTAATCCTGCGGATACGACCTCTCCCAAGTGCCATACGCCAACAACAGCAATTTTCATATCAATATTCTTTCAAAATACCGATCTTTTTCATCTCCGCTTCCGTTTTCCTCAGATTGTTGCGAAAACCCTTAATGGTTGACAGCCATGATACATAATCAACCACGGCTTCTCGCAAAGTGTGTTGGGGCTTCCATCCAAGCTTTTTCAACTTTGAAATACTCATTACCGAATGCCTGGCACCGCCAGCTCGATATCTATGCTGGAGCAGTGGCTTGAACTTCGTGTTACTTTCTTTCGCCACAATTTTTGCCAAATCAAAAACCCTCGTTGCATGGCCGCTGCCCACATTGAAGATCTCAAAGTTCGCTCTGCTGTTTTCAAGGGTCCTTACTATCGCCAAAGCGACATCTTGCACGTGCACGAAGTCGCGCAGTTGCCCTCCGTCTTCATTCATCTCTATAGGCTCATTGCTACGCGCGTTCACGGCGAATGATCGAAGGGCCCCGGAGTAAAAATGTCGAAACGATTGTCGTGCTCCAACAACGATACTGAAACGAAGAGCTACGGCCGGAATGGAAAACGCCCTCCCCATCGCCATGATGAATTGCTCACTGGCTAACTTCGATAGTCCGTAGGGTACGAGCGGCAAAAGAATGTCTTCCTCTTTTTCTGCTATGGGGGCAACTTCTTTGTCACACACAGGACATCGCTGTTCCCATTGATGTCTTTCGAATTGCTTTTCTTCCCGGGGAGATGCATATATGATGCCATGGCTTCTACAGTGGTACTTGCCCTCACCGTACACTGCTTGCGAAGAAGCAATAATAATTTTTTTAATCGGTAATTTTTCTTCAGTTATGATCTCAAACAGCAGACTGAGACTTTCGATGTTCGTTTGAACGTAGGTGCTGAAATCCGGGTGATAATCCATATACGCTGCTAAATGCACGATCGCGCCTACTCCGTCAAGGGCTCTCTGCCAATCTTTTTTCTTCCTAACGTCGCCACGGACTAATTTTGCCTTTTTATTAAACCATGTTGGAATCTTTCCGTTATGCGTCGGGGGCTTCAGAGAATCAAGAACAACGACCTGATAGCCATTTTTTACCAAAAGGTCGACGGTATGCGAGCCGATAAAGCCAGCGCCGCCCGTGACCAGTATTTTCTTTATATTCTGTTTCATTTTTTCTCGAGCGTTTTGTACGCCCCTTCGACAACCTGTAACACTCTCAGGGCATCTTCCCCTACCGGCCCGGACATCTTTCCTGTTTTGATAGAGGTGATGAATTCTTTGAAAAGAGCCTTCAGCGCATTTTCCGGCTCAGGGTCGCATTCCGTTGTCTTTTCTACAATCACACCATCTTTGTTTTTCACTCCTACGGTAAGAAATTCTTTCCCTCCATATTTCCGGCCGAGACCCTCGACCAGCACATACCCCTTTCTCCCGACTATCTCTAGGGAGAAAATGGGCTTCCATTCGGTAATGCCGACGCTCATAGTAGCTATTTGTCCTTTATTATTTTTTAAAATGAGAGAAGCCTGTTCCTCGACCGTCCCCTTCCAAAACAAGCTCTGCGATACGGCGGAAAGTTTCTTAATTTCCCCCGGCATAAACCACAATAGAAGATCGATTAGATGCACACCCTGATCCATAAGCACCCCTCCGCCAGAAATATTCCTATTCATTCGCCATTCTTTTCCATAGCCGGCGCGGCCTTGGTGGCCGTGTCTCAAACGCATAAAAAGTATTTCGCCCACCACATTGGCATCAATGGCTTTTTTGGCTTTGCGTATGGCATCAAAATATCGGTAATTAAATCCGATCGACAGCGGCTGGCGTTTCTTTTGTGCCAATGCGATAAGCTCTTTGAGCTCTGCAACATTTCTGGCTCCAGGTTTTTCGATAAAAACAGGCTTGCCGCATTGCAGGCCACGACGCGCCTGCTGATAGAGTTGTGCATGAGGAGTCACGATAATAAAGGCATCGACAGATCCGCCTTTCTTCGGGAATTCGGAGAGGTAGGTGGCACCGTTCTGTAGGGCGATTTTTTCTCCGGCATTTTTATTTGGATCAATGACCAAAGCGAGTTCCGCAATTGGTGAACTGTTTATAACTTTGGCCCATCGTCCCCCCATCCTTCCGGCACCGATGAGAGCGATCTTGTATTTTTTACCAGTCATAGCCACGATCCTTGGGTTTTATCCTTCGAATGGTGTACACATCGGATTCCATGAGCTCCTTTTTGTGTTTGGGGAGGTCTTGCCATGTGTCTCTCACCACGCTCAAGTTTTTGCCAGAAATCCCATTGGATTTTGAGGATGCCAAAAAAACCGCAAGTACCGCGACTTTCTCGGGCTGGACCGATTCAACGACACCCCTTTTTTGTTTCAAAGCTTCTGCATACATTTGTTTCCCCAACCTCTCCGAACCGGCCTTGAGCAATTCGTCCACGAGCCCCGACACGACAAGGCCCGGTGAAATGGCGTTGATATCAATAGGTGTAATCTCGTTGGCCAAGGTTTCAATCATGCGCAGAACCCCACTTTTGGAAGTGGCATACGACGAACGACTAGCCAAAGCACCCTCGCCTCCGCCAGCGAATGTAATGATCTTTGCTTGCGCGCTTTTCCTCAAGAGCGGCAAAGCATATTTTATTGTCATGAAAGTTCCCAAGAGATTGACCTCAATCGCCTCCATCCATTCTTCCGGTTCGATCTGCTCGATAGTGCCGATAGCGCCATACGTACCAGCCGCAGTAACCAAGATATCAATGCTTTTAAAATCTTTGGTGATCTTTTTAAATAGCCGTTGCAGAGATTTTTTATCCGACACATCCGCTCGAATTACGCTGATCTTGACGGGGCCCCGAAAATTAAAATTCTCTCTAAGCGCCTCCGTTTTACTCTTTGATGATCCGGACAGAATCATATTGCATCCTTCTTGCGCGAACGCCCTTGCTATAGCATTACCAATTGTGCCTGTCGCTCCGGTAATAAGCGCTGTTTTGCCCCTGAGTTTCATATTGTGTTGTTGTCCCGGGGCCGATTGACCAATGTCTGCGTTCCTCCCGAGTCGACGCGAATCGGCACCTCCCGCATCTCATACTTTTCAAAAACTTCTCGGACCCCGCTCTCAGCACCTTCCGGGGCATATATAAGGAAGAAGCCTCCTCCGCCTGCGCCCAATATTTTGCCGCCGAACGCACCGGCTTTCTTGGCTTTTTTATATACCTCATCAAATACATCATTCGACATCTTGTGGGACATAGATTTTTTTAAATTCCAGTGCTCGTCCATCAAGTGACCGAACGTGTCCAGATCATCTTTTTCAAAAGCATGATGAATCTCTTTGCCTATCCTTTTGATTTGATGTTTGAGTTCCAGCGCCTCCCCCTCGTTTCTTTTTATTTTCTGATGCTGCTCCTTTAATAGGTTGGCGCTGGGTCTCGTCACTCCAGTGTAGAAAAGGAGGGTCTGTTTTTCAAAGCGCTTTTGTGTTTCCTTGCTGATGTCAGTGTTTGAAACGACTACCTTACCGTCAGTGCCAATTTCAAAGGTAGAAAAATTTCCGAATGACACCGCGTACGGGTCTTGCTTTCCGTCGGGTAAACCGAGCTCGTTGGTGATATCAAACGCCTCCTCCGCCAATTGGCGTCTCGAAACGTTTTCTCCCTTGAGAGAATGGAGCGCACTGAGAAGTCCGACTAAATAGGTGCCCGAACTGCCGAGACCCGTGCCATTCGGCACGTCGGCCTTGGATGATATTTCTATCATTCGATCGATGCCGGTTCGAAGGAGCGCCGCCTTGGCCAAACGATGTTTAATATCATGCGGACTTTTTATTGTCTCACTATCATGATATTTCAAACGAATAAGATCGTCTATGGGGGGCCGATTAACGCCCACATACATGTACAGGTTAATTGTGACGGAAAATATGAAGCCTCCGTGCTTTTCGTAGTAAGGTTTAAGGTCGGTTGACCCACCGCCAAGGGGGATGCGGAATGGCGTCCTCGTGATAATCATTATCGTTTTACTATATGATATTTGCTCTACTTTTTCTAGTCCGGCCTCTGTTTCAGAATCTCCTCAACACGTGAGACGTCGGCAGGAGAGGAGAGGCCGACCCATCCATACTGCGCCCTCACTGCAGTGACTTTTTCTTTCTGTACATAGTAATTGAACATTCCGGAGAAATAATATTCCCTTTTTGGTCCTCTTTCGAGAGGGCAGTCAAAAATTTTTGGCGTCAGTACCATCACGCCATCATTGATGAGTCTCGAAACCGGCTCTTGCAGCTTCTCAATGACACTCTTAATCGTACCATCAGGACGGAGCGCGACCACTCCGTGATTCCACGGATCTTCAACTTCAAAACAGAGTGAACTCGAAGGAAAATCGAGACACCGCTGTATGTCCTTCCAGTGGGGCAACTCGTCACCCTGGAGAAGAAGGAATCGTGACTCATTTTTTAGTAACTCCTTCGCCGCTAGAAAACTTTTTGCATTTCCTTCCGTCGAGCCGCTAACGTAGGAAACCGATCTTCCATAGAAGGTGTCGCCACAATGCTCTTTTATTTTTTCGGCCAAATGCAAGACGACAATGATGACATCGGTAATCTCATTGGGCATAGCTTCAAAGAGTCGGTCAAGGACGGGCTTCCCTAAAACCGGAATGAGCGGCTTCGGGAGCGTCTCGGTAAGAGGGAGCATGCGCTCTCCCTTTCCTGCGGCTAGAATGACGGCTTTCATACGCTACTTTCCTATTATGATACGCTCTTTAATAGTATAGGGAGTTTTATTGCTCGTCTCGTAGTAAATGCGGAGCATCAGTTCCGCCAAGAAGCCGAGCATAAAGAGGATGAGTCCGGTAAGGACAAGGAAAATGGAGAAAATTGGGAGCGGCGTCTGCCCAAAATCACGGATGTGCGCGAGCTTCAGATACACTGAAAGTAGCGCCGTACCGAACCCAAGACAGGTAGACGCGATGCCGACGCCTCCAAAAAATATCAGCGGTCGCCCGTTCATACTTGAGAGGAACTTTATGGTAAGGAGATCTGAAATATCCTTTACCGCCTTCATAAAATGGTGCTTGGAAATCCCGAACTGGCGCGCATGGTGGCGCACCGGAATCTCAGCGACATTTGCTCCCCGCATATGGAGAAGCGCCGGCAGAAAGACATGCATCTCGCCGTATAAATGTACATCCTCAAGCACCTCCCGCCTGTACGCCTTCAAGGTGCAGGCGGAATCATTGAGCATAAGACCCGTGACCTTCGCCGTCAGCCAGTTGGCGCAGCGGGAAAGGATTCTCCTTCCGAACGAATCGTTGCGTTCCTGCCGCCAGCCGGATACAACATCATATCCTTCCCCGATCTTGCTGATCAGCGCCGGTATGTCTTCCGGGTCGTTCTGAAAATCGCCATCCATAGTGATGATGATGTCTCCTTTTGCTTCGTGGATGGCGGCATCGAGATTTGAAGTCTGACCATAGTTCCTGGCTAGGCGCAGAATGCTCACCCCGGAGAGCGTTTTGAGCTTATCCAGCGTCTTGTCCGTCGAAGCGTTGTCGCTGAAAATAATCTCGTACGGCTCGCCAAATTTCTTCATTACCTCCGCTATTTTCGCGTGCAGAGCGACGACATTCTTCTCCTCATTGAAGACGGGAATGACGATGGAAATCATGCTGAGATGGTATCAGAAAGGACCTCTGACCGCATTACCTCGCCCTGCCCATGAATTATTATCTCGTCTTTTTTTAAAAACTGATACTTCGCCAAACTGTGCTACTTGAACATACTCGCGAAGAGATACCTTTTGATCTTCTTTTGAGAGAGCGCCGAGAACCAATAAATCAACATCCCCGGCCGCTATTATCGGCGCGAATGCGCTCCCCAAAACCCAGGACTCAAATACGGCAAATCGCTGATAATACTCATTCCCACGGAACAGGGGTACAAGCTGTGGAACATTATAGAAAAACACGGATGTAGAATCCGGTATTGTCGCAAAATATGCCGTCATATCCGCCACGGCATGGTTGTCGTACGAGTCAGCAAGATGCGAACGGAATGCTACTTGATACAGCCCTGCCGCGGAAAGCATGCAGATGCCAAGTATAAATATTTTTGTTTTGCGGGTGGCCTCTATGTCCACGGGAAAGGCCATCCAGAGCGCATACAGAGAATACGAGAAGAATAATATGGCAAGAGTCTGTATCGGGAAAAGGTACCGCGCATCGTAGTAACGGAACAAGAGCGAAAAAATGAGCCCCCCTGCAAAGAGAAGTGCAACCAACTCTTCAATTGAAATCTGCATCTTCGCCCGCATCCGGACGATTAATCCGAGAATCCACGCTGCCATCAATGACCACATAAATAAAGGGCCGATGTTCGTGAAGAGTTTCTGAAGATTTAACCAGAAAGTAGCCGTCCGGTCGGTCAGGGCTGATGGATTTGAATAATAGTGCAGGATAGAGGCAAGTGAATCTCCAGGCTGAAAATTCACCACGAGCCACACGCCAACCGGCAGGGAGACACTTACCGCAAGTATGCCGATATCTCCCCAGGACACCAAACCTCTCCTCCGTGCGAGAAAAATACCGACGACAAGAACAGGGATGAAAGCAAGGCCCATCGTTTTGGCGGCAACACACAAACCCGCCGATGTGCCCGCCAAGAAGAGCCACAGACGCTTTTTGTCCGAACCTTCTCCTGCAAGATGCAAGAACAGTAGGAAACACACCAGGAAGAAAAGGAGTGGAATCTCGCCAAGCACGCTTCGTCCGAAATAGTAGAAGGTCGGGAAGGTAGCGAGGACCGCAAGCGACGACAGAGCGAAGGTGGCGCCGTACAAGCGCCGAAGCAGCAGGAAGCTAACGATGGCAAATGCAAGCATGTAGACGACCATCATCGCTCTGGCCTGGAGTAGCCCCGGCCCAAATACTTTGAACCAGAGGGCTTCCGCATACATAAGCGGATATCCTGCTGAAGTCAGAATGGAAACATGCTCTATGACGCCCGGCACAAACTGCAGCCCGTCTATTCCCTTTTGAGAGAGATTTGTCGCTACCTGGATGGCCCATCCCTCGTCAAAACTGAAGGCGGGGCTTTCGGTGATATGGAAAAACCCGAAAAACATGATGGTGAACAGAATGGACGCCGCGACTATGTTTTGTCGGAAGGTGAGCAGCGTCATGTAATGACTCAGTCATGCTATTATACCACACGTGCAAAATCAGCTTTTCCACTTCGCTAAGAAACTGTTGTCTTTTTTCCCAACGAGTTGGCCATTCAAGACATATAACGCGCTCATACAGATTCCTTTCCTGAAAGGTCTTATTGGCCTCGTGATACGCCGGCTCACGCCCGACTATGTGGATATTCCGGAGGGCAGAGTCATATTCGATAGAGACGACCCGGTCATGTCGGGCGCTATCAGCTTCGGAAAATACGAACCAGAAACAATCGCCTTGTTCCGCTCCTATCTCAAAGAAGGTATGACTGTGGTTGATATCGGCGCCAATCTGGGGTACTTCACCGTCATCGCCGCCGGATTAGTCGGCCCATCGGGAAAAGTATTTTCCTACGAACCCGATCCGCACAACTTTGCCCTGCTGGAAAAAAATGTTTCTGTAAATGGGTTTAAGAATGTGACGAACTTCCCCGTCGCTCTCTCAGACCGTAGGGGAACCCGTGAATTATTTTTCGGCGACAACCAGACAACTCATTCCTTCAGTGACAAAAGAGGCGTCGGCCGTTCTGAGTCCGTTATCACCGATACCTTGGATAATGCACTGGAAGCCCTCAGTTGTCCAAAAATTGATATAATCAAGATGGACATCGAAGGAGCTGAGCCGCTTGCCTTGGCGGGAATGCGAGAAACAATCGCGAGAAATCCTACTCTGGTAATACTCTTTGAGTATCACCCAAACGCCATAAAACGTCTTTCTCTTTCCCCTTTAGGGTTTCTGGAGACATTCAAGGAACTCGGATTTTTCCTTTCGGTCATAGACGAAGACCGCAGAGCCCGCATACTCATCGACGACATTCCTGCCTTCGCGGAGAGTTTCCATAATAAAGAATTGTCTAAGAATATTGTCGCGGTTAAAAATAAAATCAACTCTTTTCGAGAATCCAGCACACAATGAAGCCGAAAGGAGCACGAAAACGGTTTTTATAAAAACGTGTACGGTATTAAAGTACTTACCAAAACTTGAGTTTGCGGGCGGCAAAGACGGTCATGCGCAGAAGGAGCCATCCGTGCTTCCATCGGCTGATGTTCGTCGTCCCATACACGCGATCGCGATAATGCACCGGCACTTCTACGATCTTCAAATTGAGTTTTGCTGCGCCGAAAAGCAGGTCGAAGTCGCCAAATGGATCAAAGTCGCCGAAGAACGCTCGATTCTTCTGTATATCTTCGTACTCTTTTTTCCAGAGCACTTTCGTCCCGCAGAGCGTATCTTTCAATGGCTGACCGAGGATCGCACTGAAAGCGAAGCTGAAGAATTTATTGCCGAAGAAATTAAGGAGGCGCATCGCGCCCTTCTCCACCGGATACACGAGGCGCGACCCGTTAATGAATTCGCCGCGATTCTCCACAATGGCACGATAAAATTTCTCCACTTCCTCGGGCGGCACGGTCATATCCGCATCATAAATGGAAAGGATGTCGCCCGTCGCCATATCAAAACCCTTGCGAACCGCATCCCCTTTCCCTTTTCCACCCTGTACGGCGACTTGTATCCGCTTTTTTCCCCTATAGACTTCCGCAACTCGCTCCATTTCCGCGAGAGTATTGTCCGTGGAATGACCCTCGATGAAAATAATCTCCGTGAACGAACCGAGTTCGGGAAGCTCTTTCACGATCCTTTCTATCGTTCCCGCTTCGTTGCGTGCGGGAACTATGATGGAGAGCGATGGTTTTTGATGCGAGTGTTTCTCCGATGAAGGACGCGCGACGACGTAGTGAATAAGACAGAATAGTGAAAAGGGCCAAAGGTTCGCGAGGACCGTATTAAAGAAGGCCGAGACGAGGGGGATGTATTTTGGGAACAGCATTTTCCGCCCCGACCTCACGACCTCAAACCCAGCGAGATGGAGGAAATTCCGGAGATCGTTCGGCGATATCCAGTTCTGTTCGACCGACGGCGAGCGCAGCTTAAGAAATGAGGCCAATCGCAGGACAGGTTCCCAAAGTGCGCTGTACTGGGTGATGACGATGCGCCCGTCTTTTGCCAGTTGCGAGTGCGCACCTGCGAGGAACTGTTCTATGTCATAGACGTGGCCAAGCGTATCGCTCGCGACGATATATTCATACACCCCGTCCGTCTTTGAGAAGTCTATGGCCGGGTCATCAACGACAAGCGTCCGCTTCTGAGCGGGAACGATAAATCGCACAAGTGCGGCAACGTACTCGTGGTAAAAATGGTTTCTTCTCTTCCAGAACGCCCGCCGCTCCGGAGAAAGAGCTATTTCTTTGTCTGTCTGCATGTATAGACCGTCCCGGGTATGGTGCCCGATTCCGTGCGGAACAAGATAGCACACTCCGAAAAATACTGACTGTAGAACCCGTCATAGAGTGGCGGGATGCCGATCACTAGATACTGGCCCGTAAACGCCGCGAATTTCACCCGATGGCCTGCTTCGAAGTCGGGTGCCGCGTAAAACCGTCCTTCGTACTTTCCCATTTTTGAAAGCTCATACGCTCCGACGTCGTTATACGTAAGAACACGCTCGATGTCGCCCGACCGCTCGATGAATGCCAGAGAGGAACTGAGCGCCTCGCGAGCGCTTCCGTTTATTTTTCCAAATGAAAATTCTTCGATAAAGACTGCGTTGTAGGAAAGACCGGCGAGAAGAACAATGACCAAAACCCCTTGCCGAAAGCGGGGAATGACAAGCCCGGCACCGACCGCGACAAGCGATACGAGGAATCCAAAAAAGATAACGAGGAAAGACACGTAGAACCCAAGCGGTCCCGAGCCCCCGTTGAACGGCGTCAGTACGTTCAGATGCCCGTGGAGTACGGCGAGGAACCATGCGGATTTCGGATAAAGCGGGACGACCATCTGAGGAACGAATGCCGCAGAGGCTACGAGGAACGCAGAAAAGATACCGGCACCGACGAATATCCGCCGAAGCGGAAAGGGCGGAATCGGGAGGCGGGCGAACACTGCACCGGAAAGGACGCACAGAGGAACAATGGCGAACATAAGATATTTATCGAGAGCCCCGCGCGAGAAATCGAAGAGAACGAAGTAGAATATGAGACCAACCCCGAGATAGATTAGAAATACGCGCGCCCTCTGGAGAGTATCACGCGACAAAAATACGAGCGGCACGAGGAGAAGCGGCGAGAGATAGTACACTGCCTTCACTCCCTGAACGAGAACTTGCATGTAATTTCGACCCGAGAAATGTATGTACGAGCGGGCGTGGTCAATCATTCCTCCAAACTGAAACTCTGGATTGAGAATATGCAGCATTACCAGTGCCACGGCAAGGAATGCGCCGAACCCAACAAATCCGAAGCCGATAATCCTGAGTTGGTGGAAACGTACTGAGTGACGATGTGCGATCAAAAAGTCGATGAACAAAGCGCCGAGCACAAGTACGAAACTCAATTTCACCAGAAGACCGGTGACAAGAGCGAGCGCGAGGAGACCGCCCCACAACAACCTCCGTTCCGTTGCCGCCCGTAACCGGTCGTAACAATACACTGAGGCAAGCAGGAGCGTCGGAAGAATGGCGCCATCGGTATCCACCATGAGCGACGCCCACACGCCGTAAAAAGAGACCGTATACAGCGCGACTGACCAAAGTGCCGTACGCTCATCAAATCGTCTACGGACAACAATAAATAAAAGAACTGCGGAGAGCACTCCAAAAAAGAGCGGGAGCATGCGCATGGCAGAACCACCAAATAGAACGGCGTCCGTACGCATAAGCAGCGCGGTCAGTGGCGGATGAGTGAAGAATTCACTTGCCGCAGCGAGGCTGGTTTCTGAAGCAACAACGTTCTTAAACTCGTCTTGATAATACGAGGTAGGGAGCCCGGGAATACGGACAAGTGCAAAAACGACTAGAATGCTTATGAGCAGAATACGCACCTTCTTGTTCATACCGTGGTGCTGCGGAAAACAAATCGCTGATAGATGAAATAGCTCTCGCACGCGATGAGCAAACTCGCCACGATCTGCGCCAGCAGATAATGGAAACCGAGATGATCAACAAATGCGTACACCAGGAGGGTGTTGAGGGCAAGATTGCAGCCTGCAATAACGAAATATACGCCTGCCTGTGCGGACATGCCGTCGCGAGAATGATCGCGGAACGTCCAAAATTTCTGAAGACCGAAACTGACAAAAAACGCGATGATGAAAGCGAATACCGTTGACGTGAGATACCATATGCCAAAAATGTCGGTAAAGATATATAGCAACCCGAGATCGACCGCGGCTGATGTCCCCCCGGAAATCAGAAACCGAAGGATTTTCGCCGGTACCGGATAGCGCCCCGTAAGCGAGACATATGCATCTTTAACGATCTGGATCATAGGGATGATAACGGACAGAGCCTCGGAATAATCTGCTTATTATACACGCAGAGCGGCGGCGAGTTTGCTCCCGAGATTTTCTACGCTCTGGCTTAAAGCGAGAGTCGAAAGCGCCGCATTCTTCGCAGTACGTTCGGATTCTGAAAGAAGAAGGACGTGCTTGAGATGCTGCGCAAGATCATCGCTGTTTCCTTCAGCAAAAAGAAATTCCGGTTCGATACTCGCGTGCAAATCTTTGTTTGAGGCAAGAACACTTGCGCCACAGGCAGCCGCCTCGAAGATGGTCTTGTCTAGCATTCCCGAGGGCGAGGTGTTCACGAAGATCTCATGCGTACGATACAGATGAGGCGTTTCGTCATTTGGTACGGCAGGGTGAAATGTAATACGATTCTCGATACCAAGCACGCGAACTCTCTCTTTAAGTCCTAGAAAGTAGGCTTCATCTTTTGGAAGCGGCGAACCCACGAAAGAGGCGGTGAATTCGACATTGTCTCGCGTGAGCGTCGCAAGCGCTTCGATAAGTAGCTCCGGGCGCTTGCTTGGCGACACACGCGCAAGAAAGAGAATGGAGTGCGTCATGCGCACGGTATGGCTGTCGAGGGAAAATCGACCAATATCAATACCGACTGGCATGATGACCGTCTTTTCGTATTTTGCCGTATAGGAGTACTTGGAGGTGCAGAATACTTTCGTGCAGAGTGCTGCGGCGACATCAGTGAGCAAGGAGCCTGCATAATGATTACGCCAAAGGTAGACGCGCTTCCCCAGAAATTTCCAGAGCCATCCGGCGATAAGCAAGTATTCCTGGTTCATATGCACGAACACAACATCGTAGTCGTTGCGCAACTTCCATGCGAGCATTTTAAATCGAACGATATACTTAAAACGAGTGCCGCTTCCCCGCTCCTTGCCGAGCGAGTGCATGCGCACATTCGCTGGCAAAGCATGTGTCCCCTCCTTGAGGCAAATGACCTCGATCCGTTCGAAGTGTTTCGCAAGCTCTTCTATCCATCGCACGAAAAATCCAAGAACTGGATCCTGGGTATCGACCACCTGCGCGACGATAAGTAATGTCATGGGTGCTGGAGCGTGCGTAAAAGATCCTCGGCCACACGGGTCGGCACACCGCCGACGGACGAGAGATGCGCGCGAGCGGCGGCATCGGCGTGTATCGGAAGCTTCTGACGCATGAAATTGTCCTCAAGAATACTTGTGATGCAAGATGCAAGAGTCTTTGGATCTGCCACAGGTGCGACAAGAACATCCTCACGGTCTTTGAATACTTCACCCACGATGCCGACATCGGTCGTGATGATCGGCACCTTGGCGAGAGCTGCTTCAATGAGCGTGCGGCCATAGCCTTCGTACGCGCTTGCTTGGATGAATGCCTGTGCATGCATCATGAGTCCCCGCGCGTCCGGACGATTACCGAGAAAGACCACCTTCCCTGCAAGACCGAGCGTATGCATCGCGTGTTCGAGTCGGAGACGTTCACGTCCGTCCCCGACAATGAAGAGGCCTGCCATCGGGTATTCCTTGGAGACGAGTTTGAGCGCGGCGAGGATGTCTTCGATACGTTTTTCCCGTTCGAGACGTCCGACCGCAACGAGCGCGAACTTGAACAGGTGAGTAGGAAACGACGTCGAAGTAGGCATCATTATATCAACCGCAACCGGAATGATCGTGGGTTCGGGAATATGAGTTCCATACTGTGCTACAAGCGATTTCTTTATTCGCTCCGAGACAACGCGGATGCCCTGTGCTGCAGGCAATACACGATGTGCGAGTACACGACGATGTCTGTTCAGAAAAGATGCTTTTATACTTCCCTTAACAAACCACGGGGAAAGGAAATCCGTGTGCACCTGTATATGTAGTTTTGCGGGTGTCCCGCGCACGGCTCGGAGCGCAATGAGTCCATGCTCAAAAGGGTCTTGTGCAGAAACGATTTCAATACCCTTTTCAAGAATGATCTTACGCGCGCGATGAGTGAGTACTGATATGCGAAGAAATTTTCCAACATGCACCGGATGAAGAAATAAACTTCCTTCCTGCGTATCGTGTGCACGCACGGGTGACGCAGAGAGGATATGCAACTCTCCTATCCATGCCGCGTAGGCGCGCATGCGTGCACGCGTTGCACTTGTCTCGTCGAACACTGTCGGATCGTTCGAAATGAAGAGCGCTTTCATATCGGGTGATGCTGATGCCGGATACGAGCCGGACCGACAAGCGCACGGATTTCCTTTGCGACTTCCTCCGCTGTTCTATCTGCGGAAAAACGCGAAGCAACTTGCTTAGCCGCCGCAGTGCGCTTTTGCCATCCGGCGCGATCGGTGAAAACGCTACGGAGCGCCGTTTCGATACCCGCAACATCGCCTGGCTTCACGAGCACGCCTTCGACACCATCATGCATGAGCTCCGGAATACTGCCGACATCCGTGGCAATGACCGGCACCCCAATTCCCATGGCTTCAACCACTTGATACGAAAAGCTTTCAAACGAGGAATTGAGCACAAACACATCCGCTAACGAAAGCCAGCCGAAAACTTCCTCGTGCGGTATATTCCCTGTAAACGTCACCCGGTCTGACACCCCACAATCCTCGGCTTTCTTCATAAGCTCTCCGCGCAGCGGCCCATCTCCCACAATGACAAGCGACCATTCCGGCATTTGTGCGATTAATTCTATGAGCGCTGCAAAGCCCTTCCACGGCACCAGTCGCCCTGCCGATACCAGAACAGGGCGAGGGGGCACAGTAAGCGGCCTCACGGGAACAGTCGTCAAATCGATACCATTATAAATAACTCGCAAACGGTCTTTTGTGGGAAGCCACCCGCCCACAATTCGCTCAAAATACCTGCTCGGTACAATGACGAGATCGGCATGGCGCACAACAAATCGGGCAATGCGCCGCAATAGTTCAACCCGCCGCCCATAGTGCCTCCTCTGGAATTCATCGAGAGAATCCGTGATGCTAAACCGCTCGACCCCTTGCTCCCACGCATGATCCCCTGGCACGCGCACCAGAAGCGGTACTCGGGCGAACCATGCGGCAAAAACCGCTGGAAACCCGACACTTACAGTGTCTTGCGCGAATATCGCGTCCGCATGGCGTGCTCGTTTCCAAAGGCGAAATGCATAGACTGCGTGCCGTATACCCTTTGGCAAAGCCCGGACTGAGCTGAACGGGACGCTTTCAACATCGATACCGTGTGCTGGTAATGCCCGCTCGAGAAAGAGCGTATGCGTCGCTGGGCCGCCTATTTCGGGCGGATAGAGAGGCGTCGCTACGACAAGCCGCATATCTCGTATTCTAGCGGTTCCGACGCATCCTGGCGACTATGGGATTGGTTGTAGCATCCATGAGAACGCCTCACGTTCGTGATAGATTGCGCATATGAGAATCGTGCTTGCCACGCCCCTATACCCGCCTGAAATTGCGGAACCGGCTCCATATATAAAGGAACTCGCAAAACGTCTCTCAGGTCGCCATGCAGTCACTATCGTTGCGTACGCAAAACTCCCCGAGGAAGTGTCCGGGGTGCGTATTATTGCCGTGAATAAACGTCGTCCACTTCTTGTACGTCTCTCCACCTACTTCTTTGCACTTCTGCGCGCTACGCGACACGCGGACATCGTATATGCGATGAACGGCGCATCGGTAGAATTGCCCATCGCACTCGCAGCACTCTTCACTGGGCGTCCCGTCGTTTTCCATATCGGCGACATCGCCGCGCATGAACGCGCGAAACAAAGCCGGACACTTCGGCTTATTGAGCGCTTCGCGTTTTCACATGCGAAGCGCACACTAAACGATTCGCCAGATACGCGTCCGGAGATCATCCTGCTTGAGCCATTTCCTGCCGAAAGAATGGCCGCATATGAGAAGTCATGGCGGGCCCATATCGATACTCTAGAAGATACTTTCTCCCATGCCATCTGATACCGCACAACAGGCGTGGAAGAAGTATCAAGAGCACGAACTCTCGATACTCACTCCCGTACTCGAAAAACTTGGATTCGAACTCGAGCCGCTCCAACCGCACGCGGGCGGCGAACGGTATCTCATGCAAGCAGTCACGACCGCGAGCGGCAAAAAACTCATCCTGCTCGGACGGCGCACACAGGACGGCATGCGCGTAGTGATAAAAACGACGAATGATGAGAACGGCATTCGCGAACTCGAACACGAACGGGAATGTCGTCGCGTGCTGCAAGAAATCAATTTCGCATATCAAGTATTCCACTCCCCCGTCGAACTCTTCTTTGGCGAATGCGAGGGGCGCCGTATCTCAATACAACAATTCATTGAGCAGGAGAGTACTTTTCTCGCGCGACCGCTGAAGGAGCAATTTGCCCTTGCGCTCAAAGCATTCAAGGCTCAAGAAGGCGCTCATGCAACAACGTATGGGCACGAACGACTGATCAAGAAGACGTTTGGTACGAGGAGTGCAGTGGAATATCTTCGTGCTTTTGAGGAATTTAAGAAAAATACCCTACACGCGTTTCCGAGCGACACAGCTACGCGCGACCTTCTTGATGAGGCATCAAAACAGCTTACGGAAGGACGGGAGACGATTGGGCAATACTGCGGATTCCTCACGCACACGGACTTTGTCCCGCACAACATCCGTGTGAAAGACGGAGAGATTTATCTGCTCGATCACTCGTCGCTCCGCTTCGGCAATAAATATGAGGGGTGGGCACGGTTTCTTAACTTCATGACGCTCTACAATCCTCCACTTGAGCGAGCTCTTACTGAGTATATTCGCCTTAACCGGACTCCTGAGGAATCAATCTCGCTCAAGCTCATGCGCATCTACCGCCTTGGCGAAATCATTTGGTACTACACAAGCACGCTCAAGAATTGCTCCGGCGATCTCCGCACACTAAATGAAGAGCGCATCCGTTTCTGGACGCGCATTCTCGCTGCCGTACTTCGCGACGAGACCGTCTCGACTAAAGTCCTTGATGACTACCGCCGCACACGTGACGCTCTTCGTAGCGAAGATGAAAAGCTCCGTCAGAAGGATTTACACTAGTTCTTCAACACGCGACCGAAGACTCGGTCACGCATCTGTTTCGCGATGATGTCCCAGTCGTAATTCTCGAGCACCATACGACGAGCGTTTTCAGTTGCCTCCTTTACTTTTTCCGGATGCGCGAGGATGTCATTTACTGCCACCGCGATCTCTTCAGGCGAATCTTTATTCACCGCCCAACCGGTTGTCGGTTGGTCCGGATTACGTTTCGCATCAAACAGGAAGTCAGCAAGACCCCCTTCCTGTGTAGCGACGACAGGAATCTGTGAGGCCATCGCCGAAAGAAATGCATTGCCGAGCCCCTCGGAGCGAGATGGCCCGACAAAGACATCCGATGCTTTCCGATATTTCGTGACTTCAGAGCGGTCGACCTGGCCTGTGAAAATAACCCTTGATTCGAGGCCAAGCTCCTTAGTAAGAGCTTTCAGCATGGCGTCATCTTCCCCGCCGCCGACGAGTAAAAGCTTCACCTGTTCGGGAAGCGTCTTGAGTGCGCGAATCGTGTCATCGTTGCCCTTTTGATACACCAGGCGTGCGGTGTTCGTAAGCCAGATCTCACCCGGCTTCTTCCCAAGTTTTTCTTTAAGTGCCTCAACCTCATCGGGCGAAACGGATTCTTTAAGATCTTTCGGATTTGCGCCGTTCCTGATGATCTCGATTAGCCCCTTGTACCCGCGCTTTGGCGGCCAGGCGCCGAGGAAACGGGAGATCACTTGGATGACAGACGTGGTGCGAAAACCGTAATCAAGAACGGGCGCAAGCGGGCGAATAAACCAGCGTTCAAAAACTTTCTCATACGGGTCGCCGTCTTGGAGTGTCAGCACGCGCGGAGCGCGAACGCCGAGGACGCGCGCAAACACTGCTGGGAAGAGCATGTACGTCATCATCGCCCATACTGCGTCAAAATGAAGCTTTCGGTCGAGTGAACGCGCCGTAAGTGCGGCAAGCGGGATGAACAGCATCTTTGAGAGATACGCACCCCCGAAACCGACACGGTGAACGTGGACGTGCCCAACGAGTTCCTCGCGTGGTGCAGCGCGATCAAAGAGAAGCGTGATCATGTGAAATTCGATATCGGATGGATCAACGCGGTCTACGATTTCTTTGATCGCTGCTTCAGCACCGGAAACAAAACTCGGATAGTACGCAAGTGAAAAAATGAGGATCTTTTTCATTTTGATCTTGTCGCTTTGATCGATGCAACGTATTCGGGCAATTGATTCGTCTGTTTCCAACCAAGTAATTCTATTTTTGAAGTATCAATAACTCCTGTCTCCGAGCGCGTTGTCGGAGTTGGCGGCAACATTATAATGTCGTCGCTGAACAAATGCGCAGCCTCGAGCAGTGAAAATGCTTCTCGCGCGGAAATGCCGTACTCATCGCCCAGCCCTTTCTCACCAACCAACACGAGACCGTTGATCGTGTCGTCAGCGTGGGTAAAGGTACGAGTCTGGGTGCCCGGCTCTCGCACAGTCAGCGGCTTGCCGGCAAGGTACTGCTGTTTGAATGTCTCGACGACCGTGCCGTAGCCATCGGCACCGGCGCGTTCTCCCGGCCCATACACATTATAAAAATATGTAATTGCGTACGGCAGGTCATACCAACGCGCATAATTTCGTACGAGCTCGCTGTTCGCGGCTTTCATCCAAGTGTAGGGTGCCAGATCGCGACCGAGAGTCCCGTCTTCGCGCGCACCAACCATCTTGGTCGATGAGCCGGCATACACGATCTTACTTTTTTTCTTCCGTGAGAATTCGAGCACGCCAAACGTGCCGACGATATTGAGATCAAACACTACCTCCGGTTCTTCAAGACTTTTTGCGACCCGCGAGTATTCACCAAGATGATATATGAGGTCAGGTGTCTCGGGAATGTGCTTCTCAATATCTTTCGTGTGGCCCTCGCGGTAGTCGACACCTGGAACATGATTCTCACGACTGCCGGTGAAATAATTATCGAGCGAAATGACCTGGTGACCGTCTTTCATGAGACGTTTACAAAGATGAGACCCTATAAACCCGGCCCCACCCGTGACGAGAATGAGTTTGTGTTTTTTCATGCGGTGTTTCGTCGGGTGGTCGAGTGTCTCTAGAAAAAAACGAATGCGCTGCCTGCGAGGATAACCACACCAAGAAGACCTAGTGTCCAGGGGGAACGGAAAATCCCTGGGGTGGAAGAGTTGTCGTCGGGAGGTGCCGGAGGTAGTGCCGCCCCAACGGCGGCGAGTTTTACCGCCGCCGTTGGGGCAATCACTGCTTCATCATGTGTTTGAATGTTCCCTCCCGGTCTGATAATCGGCTCGACCTTCTGCGCTCTATTAAAACTCACCTCTCGTGCGGAAGGTTGCAGTGGCGAAACTGATACTGTTGTCGTCATCTCGGGGTAGCTGGCCGCCACCTCTCCACTTGGATAGAGCAGGAGCGCAGAACCGGTCACCGGAAGATCAATGACTTGTATGGGGAATAGAATGCTGCGGCCGGCGAGAATCTGCGTATCCGCAGGAATCTTGAATTCTTTTCCTCCGGCCGACAAACGCCACGATGAGAGGTCGAGTGTGCGTGAATCACTGTTCACGAGCGTGATACCGCGAGACGATATCGAGGCGATCTTGATACGTGCATCCTTTACCGTCACAACTATATTGTCCACCGTATCACCGCCGTCGGGGGTAGAGGCGTGCACTACGGCAAGATATTCACCCGGATCATAATACGCGTGAAAAACATTTGTTCCGGTCCTCCTCATGCCATCACCAAATGACCAGGTCACCGTGGCGTCATCACGCTTGTTTCCCTTACCATCGTACACGGCGGCAGTAAAGGCGGTGTCCGCGCCGGAAGAGATGGTGCGATCACCGCCCGTGAGAATGCGAAGCACCGGTATGGGCAAGTATTCTGCCGGCCCGCCTCCTGAAGAGATTGTCGCGGGAGCCGCGGGCGATGAAGATTCGGGAAGAGGAGGGCTAGAAGAATCATCAGAGGAAGGCGGGGGAGCGTCCGTAGTGTAGGTACCGGGGGTCGGCGCGGCCGAAACAAACGTACTTCCATTCCACTGGAGCGTAGTGCCGTCCCCTGCCGCACCCATCGTCTTTGCGTAAGAAATACTGTTCCCTTCGATAGCACCAGAAGCGTTTATGAGCGCGAGAGTGGCACCCGTGTTATTGAGCGACATGACCGTATCTATGATGGTTCCCGAAAAACTTGGATAGAGATTGTTGAGAAATGCCGTCGCATTGTCCGCAAAAATAGCCACACCACCAGCGGGGAGGACGAGTGAACCGACTCCGCCATTTGCCGGCGGTACGTTGAGCGTATGATTCGCTCCGTCGTTAAATTTCCAACCGGTGAGATCGACCGGACTTGAGCCGGTATTCGCCACTTCAACCCATTCGCGCGTATCATCGGCGCCGATCGAAGTCGGAACATCGTACATGATCTCGGTAACGATGACCGCGGCTTCCGCGATGGAACTTCCGAAGGGAAAAAAGAGAATGGCCAGTGTGGACCCCGCTAGAGATACGAACTTAAAAAATTCTGGTCGACTCTTAATCGGCATCTCTAACGGGGCGAACAAGCCGAGCGTGCGCATGGGGGCCATTATATCTCGCCTTTGAGCACCTTTCGTAGTGCATCCTCGGAAACTTCAAACGGCTTTTTTTCTTCTGCCTTTGGCGAAGCGGTGATCGGCGGATTCTCCCGTGGCGGCTCCCGCATCGGGACTTCCGAAGGGAAGCTAGCCGCCACGGGTTTCTGAGCTTCCTGCGTACCACCCCCTGTTTGTGGTTTACTTTTCTCAAGCACTTGAGCGAGAGTTCCCTTGAGAGACTGCTGATTCTTCGTTTGTTTCTGCTCCCTCTCTTTGCCGCTCTTTGCCGTCATGGTACGCAGTATCACCTTCAAATCATCAGCTGACTTCCCTGAAAGAGCCCTGGTAAAAGGACTCTCGGGGCCCTTTATTGGCCCCTGGGACGCCTGTAGAGGAGCGCGACGCTCAGCTTGCGGACGAGGCGCGGGACCACGCTCTCCCCGCCCCTGAGGGGCGCGCGGAGCAAGCGGCTTCGTCGGAACCTCGCTTGGGCGAAGAGGCGGCAGAATTGAGACCTGAGGAGCGGGGCGAGCCGGTTTCTTCTTCATTCGCGCATCAAGCGGCACGGGAGCCGCAGTGCTTGCTGTAAGCTCTTCCATGATGGCGTTCTCAACACCGGCACGCGGCACGGCGAACTGCGAACGCGACGAAGCGATAACTTGCTCTTTGTAAGAGGCCGGAGGCGCCTCTATTGGTGGAATCGTCACCGCGGAGAAGGGCGCCGACCCGACACCGTCTATCATGAGTGTCATATACACCTGCCGTTTATCGAGCGCGACGATATCTTCTTTCGTAAATTTCGGCATGAAGATCGTCTCGAGCACTTCAGCGTCGAAAGGTCCGACCCGGAAAACGACCGTCGTGCCGACGTTTCCAAAGACGGCATCGCGCACTTCTTCCTCCATTTGTTCTATGTATTGGTGTGCAATGATGAGATTTAATTTATATTTACGCGCTTCGGAAAGGATCTCTGCGAATGTCTCGTTCGCGAAGTTTTGGAATTCATCGACATAGAAATAGAAATTCGGGTGCTGCGCGAGGTTTCCTGCCGAGAGGTCCGCACGACTCATCGCCCCAAGAAAGATGCGCGTTGTGAGCATCGAGCCGAGAAGGCGCATATTGGTCTCCCCAACGAGCCCTTTCGAGAGGTTAATGATGAGAATCTTTTTTTCGTCCATCATCGTACGGATATCAAAAGAGGACTTCGGCTGACCGATGATATTCCTGATGAGCGGATTGCCCGTGAACTGGCCTATTTTGTTCTGAATAGCGGGAGTCGCCTCCTGTGTATATCGGTCGCCATAGTTGGCGAACTCTTTCGTCCAGAAGTCTTTCACGACCGGATCCTTCACGTTGTCGACCACCTTCTGCCGATAGGTCTTGTCGGTATACATGCGATTGACGCCAAGCAGTGTTGCATCCGGATATTCGAGGAGGGCGAGAAGTGTATTGGTAAGGATATATTCCATACGCGCGCTCCAGGCGTCTTCCCAGATCTTCTTGAAGGTCGCCATGAGGCCGCTCACCACGAGATGGCGCTTGTCGTACCCGACATCCTCCATCACGTTGAAGGCGATGGGGTGCTCCATATCGAATGGAGCGAAGTAGACAACATCTTTTACGCGGTCTTCGGGAATGTACTCGAGAAGCCGCTCCACCGTTCCGCCGTGCGGATCGATAAAGGCTAATCCTTCACCATTTCGAATATCCTGGATCGCCATATTCTCGAGCAGGGTCGACTTACCCATACCCGTCTTGCCGATAACGTACATATGGCGATCACGATCCTTCGATTTAATACCGAAAGGAACGTATTTCCCTCGGGCATCGGTTGCCGCGAAATAGGTTACGCGCTCAGGATTTTCCATTATGTTCAGTATAACAAAATCCCGCTTCAGCGGGATTTTGTTATTTGCGCATTAGTTAGATTGGGGAGATTTCTTGAGGAGGACTCGGTTCGGGCGCGGAAGTTTCTGCTGGTGGCACTTGCGCTCGCCGCGCTTCGCGGGTACGCAGAGTAAGACCGATGCTGAACACGAACGCGCCGAAAATGACTGCGAGAAGTGAACGCACCGCCACCGGCAAGCCGGAGAACGGCGTGAGGATGGTCAGGACACCAAGCAGGATGAGAGTACTTGAACGGGACATACGTCGATTGTATCAGGGCGCTACGATGACGACAAATTCCCCACGAACCCGGTCGGGGTGCATAGCGAAGTGTTCCAACACTTCCGCGACACTTCCAGAAACAAGTTCTTCATGGATCTTAGTCAGCTCGCGAGCAACGACGGCTCGCGGTATTTTGAGAGCCTCAAGTTCTTTGAGTAATTTCAATATGCGATGCGGTGATTCATACAGCACGACTGGTAACTCGCTCTCTGCAATTTTCTTAAGCATGGTCTGACGTCCTTTCTTGTGGGGAAGGAATCCTAAAAAGGTGAACCCGGATGTGTCCAGTCCTGCTATCGAGAGTGTCGCCGTAAGCGCAGAAGGTCCTGGAATTGCTTCGATGACTCCATTAGGAATTTCTTCTCGAATGTGCGCAACGAGGCGCGCACCAGGATCCGATACCCCAGGCGTGCCTGCATCGCTCACGAGAACCACGTGCTCGCCCGCCTCGAGACGCTCCACGATCTCATTTACCTTCTTCGTTTCCATCGTCGCATCAAGCCGCTGGAGCGGCTTCTTTATTTCATAGCGCGCAAGCAGTTTTGAAATAACACGCGTGTCTTCGGCATAAATGACGCCACACTCTTTCAGAGTACGCAAAGCACGCAATGTAATATCCTCCAAATTCCCTATTGGTGTCGCGACGATTGAGAGCTTCCCCATGTGCCCACTGTACCCTACACCCGCCAGTACTCCATATTGACTTCCTTTGGTAATGCTATAAAATAATGCCTGGACCAACCATGTGATTTGTTTGGAGGGGTTAAAAATGCTTGATCAAAATCAACTTGGGGAATCACGTGTTCTTACGCGTGTGTTTGGCCCCGCAGATGCTCTTAAATATGGCGTCGGCAATTGGTCTCTTGGGCCACTACAAAACCGATCCGATGTAGCGAAGCATCCTAGTCTTGTTTCGGCGCTTCGCAGCGTGCTTCAGGAAATGCAAGTGAAGGACGCCTTTGCTCCAAACGTGGCGCTCTCGAGTGCCCGTGTTATAGGCACGTCTCTCTTGCTTCGTGTTCCACTCGATCACGGTGTCGTTCTACATCGGAACAAGACTATTCCTGCGGATGCCATCTTTCTTGAACCAGGTCAGGCATTCGTGATGAGCGGAGCTGGTTGCCCCGTCATCACCGCAACCGCCGGCAAAAATATGATCGTAGCGCATGCGAGTCGTGACTCGCTCATAGACCGCGATGCGGTCATGGGCAATCCGACCGACAGGCACATGAGCGTCGTGCATGCTATCGTCGCAGCACTCAAAAATCGAGGCGCCAAGACCTCTGACATCTGCATGACAATGCGGTTCGCAATTCCTGCGAAGTTTTTCGGTCATCCGAAGAACCACCCCAACCCAACCTACAGAGCGTACAATCGAGCGCTCAAACCCTTCTTCGCAAGACAGAAGTGGCAGGAGGGAATCAGGGAAGAAGGCGATTCCGTGTTCCTTGATGTGCAGAGACTCTTCGTTGAACAAGCACGGCTCGAGGGAATTCATCAAGCGTATTTCACCGAGTCGCTCAAGGAATTCCCGCATCTCGCACACACGCGTGACGGCAAAGACCCGCTGAGGCGCAACCTCATAGTGGTCAAGCGTACTATCTGAGCCTCAACAAACACTTTGGCGGCCATCCTCCGGGATGGCCGTTTCTTTTTTTATGCAAAAACGGCTACACTCTATATTATCCATGAAGGCGCACATGATCGGCATTGCAGGTAAGGGCATGAGCGCCACCGCGCTTCTTCTTCGCGAACAGGGATGGGAGATAAGCGGTTCCGACGAAGGGTTCTACCCTCCCGTGAGCGAATATCTCCAGCGGGCTAACATCCCCTTCGCGAACGGGTATAAAAAAGAAAATATTCCTTCAGACGTCGATGTTATCGTCATTGGGAAAAATGCGAAACTGACGCCTGAACAAAATGAAGAGGTTGCGGCCGCGATGCTAAGCGGCAAACCGGTCAAGTCTTTCCCTGACATCCTTAATGACCTCACCCAGAAAACCGACAATGTCGTTGTTGCCGGTAGTTATGGCAAATCCACCTGCACTGCCCTTCTTGCCTGGTGCCTCAAAAAAGCGGGGAAAGACCCGAGTTACTTTATCGGCGAAGTGACTAAGGGATTTGAAGCATACGCGCACATGGGAAATGGGCCTGTCTTTGTGCTTGAGGGTGACGAATACCCTTCGTCAAATTGGGATGCGACCTCAAAATTCCTCCGTTATAACGCCAAGAGTGTACTTCTGACCTCTGCGACACATGATCACATTAACGTGTATCCAACGCACGAGGAGTATCTAGCGCCTTTTAAAACATTGCTGGCATCAATTCCGCAAGATGGACTACTTGTGGTAAATCACGACGAAAATCCGCCCATGCACTTGCCGATGCCGCTGATAGCAGAAAAGTCTTTTACGGCATGCACT
>JAKFXG010000015.1 GCA_021731495.1 Candidatus Parcubacteria bacterium
GTGCACTGCCTTCGCCTTTGGTGTTCCCCATGATATCAACGGATTTCACCCCTCCACCATGAGTTCCATGCACCTCTCACGCCCTCGAGCCATACCGTTTCCCTCGCGAGCCGCAGGTTGAGCCCGCGGATTTAACGAGAGACTAATATGGCCGCCTAGACACCCTTTACGCCCAGTGATTCCGGGTAATGCTTGGGGCCTCTGTATTACCGCTCCTGCTGGCACAGAGTTAGGAGCTCCTTATTCATCGGGTACCGTCAATAAACTTCGTCCCCGATAAAAGATGTTTACGTACCAAGGCACTTCATCCATCACGCGGCGTCGCTCCGTCAGACTTTCGTCCATTGCGGAATATTCTCGTCTGCAGCCTCCCGTAGGAGTATGGACCGTGTCGCAGTTCCATCGGTGGGGGTCAGCCTCTCAGCTCCCCTAAGCGTCGTAGCCTTGGTAGGCCATTACCCTACCAACTAGCTGATACTACGCAGGCAACTCCCGAAGCGAAAAACCTTTACCCTTGCGGGACTATCGGGAATTACCCATCCTTTCGGATGGCTATGCCCGACTTCGGGGGATCTACCTACGTGTTACTACCTCGTCTGCCGGTTGCCCTTGCGGGCCCCCTTGACTTGCATGACTTATCCACGCCGCCAGCATTCACCCTGAGCTAGGATCAAACTCTCATTAAGAATAGGCGGAACAAAAGAATTCACACATCTTTTCGACCGCCACTCGCGTGGCGGTCTTTCACGTATTTATAATGTCAAAGAAACACCCGTCCCGTGAGATAACAACGTTCGAAACTACCGCGGGCCAAAAAACCCGCTACAGAGTCCGAAATCTGACCCAAAACTCGAACGCTCTTATCTCACGGGACAGTAGAAGCATAGTATAGGAGGCGTACTGGGGCGTCAAGCACGCCTAGAAACACATTGGAATACCCCGTCAACATTGCATACAAAACAGAGGGGAGTATGATGGGGCGAGCCGTCACCCTTGCCACGTGAGATATGCCTTTCACTAAAAAGAGAGCTTTTAACTTCTCGACAAAACTCGAGAGTGTCTTCCATCGTTTTGATGTTTTATCTCATGTGGCTTGACCTATCATGAACGCGAATGAGCCCCATTGGATAATCCGAATTGGAGTTTCTCTGCGCGTCCACACTTTTTTGATGACATATAACGCATGAGTACATTTTCGAACGAATCTATCCAACGGGGCGAGCGGGAGCGAATCGTTGTGTCAGTCGGAGGTTCTCTTATTGTCCCCGATGGGGTTGATACCGAGTTTCTCACACGCTTCAAGACGCTCATTCTCGAAAAGGTACAGAAGGGATTCACGTTCTCCATCATTTCCGGCGGCGGAAAAACCGCTCGACGTTATCAAGATGCCGCAAATGCCGTCACGCCGCTTTCGCGCCACGACCTCGATTGGATCGGCATTCACGCGACACGATTGAATGCGCAACTGCTGCGCAATATTTTTGTCGGATACGCGCATCCGCAAGTCATAAAAAATCCAACTATCGATATTGAAGCGGACGAACCCATCATCATCTCTGCTGGCTGGCAGCCCGGATGCTCGACTGATTATGATGCGGTACTCACGGCGAAAAACCTTGGCGCACGACGCCTCGTGAATCTTTCCAATATTGATTATATGTACGACAGCGATCCGAAAAAGAATCCGGGTGCAAAAAAGATAGAAAAAATATCATGGGCTGAGTTTCGGAAGCTCATTCCGAAAGAATGGGACCCGGGGCTCTCTTCCCCATTTGATCCAATAGCTGCAAAAGAAGCGGAATCACTCGGCCTTGAAGTCGCCATCATTAACGGCGCAAAGCTAGAAGAGTTTTCAAACTATATCGATGGAAAACCGTTCGTCGGGACTATTATTTCTTAGCACTCAATTCGCTGAGAGCGGTCCTTGCGTAAAATTTAATCCGCTCTCTTATCTCGTACTTTGGGTCATCCAAATCTTCTTTAGTAAACCAGCGTATCTCTTCGCTGACTTCCGTATCGCCCTGCTTGAATTCGCGTGTATTCGAGGTGCCAAAATAGACAAATGCGATATGTTCATGAGTTTCACTTACCGGATGTCGGTTAATAAATCTCGGCACAAGTAATTCATGCTCGCCCTGAGTTTTCTCGGGTGCAATATCACCGACGAGTACAACATCGAGACCAACTTCTTCCAAAGCTTCGCGCACGGCAGCTTGTGGTGGATCTTCGTCGAGTTCAATGTGCCCGCCTGGAACTCCCCATCGTTTATTTTTATCGTGTACACGCAAGAGTACTGCATCCCCATTAACTATAAAAACATCCGCGCAATAATCTATTTTGTCGTGGATATGTGCCATTACTTCTATTTCTTAGCGAACCCTAGCCCTTTGGGCGGTTAAACCAATGCGCGATAGGGATAAGAAGTGGTGCGGAACGACAGATAGAGGAGAAGGTACCCGCGACGACACCGACGAGCATCACGAGAGCGAATTCACGTGTTGCGGGAGCACCAAGGAAGATGAGCGCGAGGAGTGCAAGTACGACGGTGAGTCCCGTATTGATAGAACGAACCATCGTCTCGTCAATGGACTTCCCTATCGTATCCTCAAAGGCTTCTTTAAGCCCGATCTTTTCGTTTTTGGAGAGATGCTCGCGTATTCGGTCGAAGATAACGATGACGTCGTTCACGCAGTAACCGAGGAGCGCCAAGAGTGCGACGATGAAAAGGGAGTTCACTTCGGCACCCGTGAAGTGACCGTACGCGGCGAAGAAACCGGCAGGAACGATAAGATCGATGGCAAGCATTGCAACGACGATGAGCCCGTACCCCCACGAAGGCACCGGCCGCGATACTTTGCGGAAAGCAAAGGCAATATAGAGCACAATGACGAGGACTACGGCAAAAATTGCCCAGAGTGCTTTATTGGTGAATTGACTCCCGAGCGCAGGGCCAACAGAGGTATAGGAAAGCTCAGTTGCTGAAGTGCCTGCGGAAATCGCGGAGAGAATAGCGTCATGTTCTGCGGGTGTCATAGTACGCGTGCGGATAGAAATCCCGTTGTCTCCATACGCCCGGACCGAAACGTCACCGAGCGGCACGATGGAAACTTGTTCCTGAATATCTGAAAGTGCCGGACGTTCGCTCTTGTAGTCGACATGCATCAGGGAGCCGCCTGTGAAATCAAGACCAAGCGGCAAACCGAAGAAGAAAATTGACCCAATGGAACTTGCTAGGATGACTCCTGTGATCAAAAAGAAAAGTGCGCGATGACGGACAATGTACATAAATAATTATGGATTACGGGCGCCCGAGCCCATAAGGAATCGCCACACGCCTTCTCTATGTTCGGGAACGGTGGCAAGCAGGAAGACACGCGAGAGCGATACGGCAGAGATAAACGAGGTGAGTACGCCGAGCACGAAGACGAGTGCGAATCCTTGCACGATACTCGTCCCAAGCCAGAAGAGAATAACGCCGGAAATAAGCATGGTGAGGTGCCCATCGCGAATGGCAGGCCATGCACGGCTGAAACCGATATGGACCGCTTCACGCGGATTCTTGCCCTCACGTAGCTCTTCTTTGGTGCGCTCGAATATAAGCACGTTCGCGTCGACCGCCATGCCGACCGTAATGATGAGTCCTGCGATGCCTGACGCCGTGAGCGTGATCGGAATAACCTTCACAACAGCAAGCATGAAAACGAGATATTCGGCAAGCGCGAGCGCGGCGATGAGACCGGGAAGGCGGTACCATGCGATCATGAAGAGCGCGACAATGGCGAAACCGACAATCCCGGCAATGACGCCCGCGGAAATGGCTGCAGCACCCAACGTCGGACCGACTGCGGAGCTGCTCTCGAGCGTAATAGGCACCGGAAGCGCACCGAAGTTCAGATTACGTACCAAATCGCGCGCCTCGACCGCCGTGAATTGACCGGTAATGGTCGCTTGTCCGCCCGGGATAGCTTCCTGAATAGTAGGGGCCGATATCGGCTGTCCATCAAGGAATATGGCAAGTGTCTCGCCAACGTGTTCGCTCGTAATCTTTTCAAAAAGTTTTGCGCCCTCACTATCGAAATTGAGGATCACTTGCGGCGCGGAGAGACCTGCAGTCGCGCCCGACCCGAATCCGAGAGTGGCGCTCGAGAGATATCGGCCGTCGAGACCTGTCGGGACGTATGCAGTGGCAGTCGTCGTACCGACATTGACAGTGGTTACGAGTTTGAATTCAAGCGTTGGCGTCTCACCGAGCGCGGCGACGGCGGCCTTAATGTCGGTCACACCGGGAAGGTCGACAATAAGACGATCTTGAGTGATGCCCGAGAGCGTACCTGCTCGTTCAGTTTGAACCAAAGGCTCCGCAACGCCGAAGAGGTTCACGCGGCGTTCAATAACACCCTGGAGCGCTGAGAGCGCGTCCGCATGTTCGCTCTCGGGTGTCTGGCTCATGTCGGCGTTGTAGACCAGCTCAGTGCCGCCTGCGAGATCCAGTCCTAATTTGAAACGGTATGAGCTTGTAGGATCGGCTTGGGTTACCCACACGAAATACGCAAGCAAAAACCCCACAAGGAGGGCAGCGAGGGCAAACACCCGATATCGAGTCATGCGGAGAGTATAAACGAATTAAACAAAAAGCGAAGTCTTGCCTGCTTCAGTTATTTGTTGCCAACTTCCACATCCCTCTGGCTACAAAAAAGACATACCGCGCGTCGCCAAAGGCAACGCGCGGTACATTCAAATCAATCATTGGGTTTTGGATCGTCGGCATACGACCGCTTGATCTCCGGAAGGGTTCGAGCACACCAGCGGTGCTCTTTGATTCTCCCGAAGCAGGGCATCGTCACGCCTTCGTCGAGTTGGCTCTCGTCCTTATCCTTGGCCGCGTCTTTGGGAAGATTTCCCATAACCACCCCCTTCTCCTGTTAAACCTGCATATGGTATACAGGATTCAACAGACCTGTCAAGACACTCTCTGTGCTAAGTTGATAACGTTTTCGAAAAGGCAGGCGACCGCAAGCGGGCCAACACCGCCTGGAACAGGCGTAAAAAGCGAACAAACATCCGCACAGGTAGGATCGGCGTCACCCACGATTGCCCCCCCCGATTCGGAGGTGCCGGCATCGATAAGTACGGCTCCCTCTTTGAGCATGTCGGGCGTAATGAGGTGTGGCGAACCAGCTCCTGAGACAACAATGTCCGCAATGGAGAGGGTCTCTCGAAGGCTCCCGGACTCAAGCGTGACGACAGTTACTTCCGCACCTTGTCGTGTGAGCCACGTCGCAACCGGAGCACCCACAAGGAACCCTGCGCCAATAACGACCGCCTTCTTCCCTGCCACATCTACATTCCCGAATTCTAGGATTTTCCGCACCGCACCGACCACCGGCGGCAAGAGAGCATTTTCCGTATGTTCAAACAACGCGCGGGCGGCAGAAGAAAGAACGTCGGCGTCCTTCGATAACGGAATGGCATCACAGACCTGTTTTGTATCGACCTCTTCAGGAAGAGGCAATTGTACGATAAGTGCGTCGGCTGTACAGGAAGACACTGCGGAGCGGAGTTCGTTTGTAGAAACGTCTTCTGAAAATTTCACGACATCAAGTACGCACCCAGCATCTGCGGCCCGCGCCGCTTTTATTGCGAGATATGATCTCGTTGCTGCCGACTCAGCGACGACGATGGCACTCACCAGCGGCGCTTTACCAAGCGCCGCTGCGCGCAGTGCCGTGCGCGCGAGAACTTCTTTTGCGAGCGATCTTCCGTCGATAATCATATGATTCCCCATTCCTGCTTCAATTCAGCAACACCATGGGTGAGAGAGATTGTCGCAGTGAATCCAAGCAAGTCTTTTGCCCGGGCCGTATCGGCACACGAAGCTCGCGGTTCCATACGAGGGGGCAGATATTCGCACGGGCCGCCAAATGCGTCAGCAAGCTCGTTTACGGACGTCCCTCGGCCGGTACCAATGTTGATGACTTCCCCTTTACCGACCTCCGGACTCTCTGCCGCCGCGATAAGGGCGGCAACCACGTCGCGTACATGAATGAAATCACGTGTCTGCTTTCCGTCCCCGATGATCGTAAGCGGTTCTCCGTTTTTTCGAAGCTTCAAAAACCTGCCAACCACAAGCGCATACGGACCTTCCGGATCAAGCCGTGGGCCATACACATTGAAGAAGCGCAGGGACACTGTCTGTGTACCGTAGAGCGAACTCGCAAGCGCGAGATAGCGCTCGCTGACATATTTGTGGAGTCCGTACGGACTTACGGGCATAACCGGCATAGACTCGGAAAGGAACGTGGCTTCTGTGTTGCCGTACACGGCGGCTGAGGAAGCGAACACGACGCGGGTCTCGTGACCCACGGACGCCAGCACATTCACCGTCCCCGTAACATTTACCCCATGAGTTTCCACCGGGTACTGGATGGAGTATTCAACACGCGGCAACGCTGCCAGGTGGAATACGACCGCAGCGTCCTTCAGAAGTTCGGGAAGAGCTTCCGCATCTCGCACGTCCTGAATATGGAGAGAGACAGAGTCCGGAACATTTTCCCTTTTCCCAGAAATGAGCGAATCGATGACTGAAACAGAATAGCCCTTTGCAAGGAGAGCCTCCACCAAGTGCGACCCGATGAATCCGGCGCCGCCCGTTACGACCGCTTTTTTCGGTAGTGCACTCATACGCCAGAGAAAGAAATGAGTGCGCGCAATGTCTTTACCGCAATAGCAAGATCAAGCCCAAACGAACGGTGTTTCAGATAATAGAGGTCGTAGGATACTTTACGCTTCGTGCGCGCGACATCCGCCGGCCCGCGCGGCGCATCATAATCGTGGATTTGCGCCCACCCTGAGAGACCAGGGGCGATCAGGTGACGCATACGGTACTGGGGAATCTCCCGTTCATATACCTCCGCGATATTCGGGAGTTCAGGGCGTGGACCGATGAAAGACAGATCGCCCACGAGCACATTCCAAAGCTGCGGCAATTCATCAACACGGGTTTTCCGGAGTATGCGTCCAAGCGCGGTCACACGATTCTTCTTTTGCAATTCCGGGTCGCCATGGTCGTTAAACAGCATCGAGCGCAATTTAATGATGTGGAATGTACGCCCCCCGCGACCGATGCGTTCGTTCCGAATAAAAGGCATGCCACCGGTGAGCGCGAGCAGTCCTGCGGCAATGCCGACAAACGGAACGGCCACCATCACCACTACTATCGCAAGAGCGATGTCAAAAAGACGCTTTGCACTGTCGTACAGCGCCCTGTGTTTCGGGAGAGATTCGAGCAGGTGAATGGCATCAAAATGTTCAATCGGCACACGATCGAACACCTCTTCATACAAGGAAGCAAAATCAATGAAGGTGACTTTGCTTGCCATAAGATGGTACAGACGCGGCAAGTCACGTATGACGACTGGGTTCGACATGTCTAGAACGATGACACGAGCGCCTGCCTCAATGTTGGATGTAACGATGTTGGATATATCCCCTTCTCGTACGTCCTTCGTCTCGTGGTGTGCAGTAAACCGAATAAGATATCGGTCGTTCCCTTTCACCTCGTCATACAACTCAAGAACGGAATGCCCAGAACCTATGAGCACGGCTGGTTCGCGGCTCCCTTCTGCCACCTCGCGGTTCATACGATAGAAACGCCAGACGCTTTCGGCAGCAACGGACACGATCAAATAGAGGACGAGGATAGTTTTTGGAGCGATGGTAAGCGGAAGGGTGAAAAAAAGCACTGCAGCAATCAATACCGTTGCCGCCTGAGCGCCAAGTATGCGTATGCCCATCACGCTTCGAATCGGGCGTGTCTGTTTTTCGTAGAGGCCGGCGACGTAGAACACCGCGAGAGAAATGAGGAACATCGGGAAGAATGGGACCAGATTGGACTCAAAGTAACTAAAAGAGGGTAGGGAGAGGTTTCGTATAAAGAGCGCGGCCCAAAAGGACGCGACCAAAATGAGGAAATCCCCTACAAGAAGAATCGCCGTCTCGCGGCGGTCAAATGCCATACGTTGGATACTATAACCCGCCATAATAATGTAAAGTTGTATTGTACAGCCCCGACGTTTTGGTCGGGGACCCGACTGAAACATCGAGATTCAACCCATGAAAAAGAAAATTCTGTTCGTCATAACGAAGTCAAACTGGGGCGGCGCCCAGCGGTACGTCTACGATCTTGCCACGAACCTCCCCAAAGACCATTTCGACGTTGCGGTCGCGCTCGGCGGAACGGGAGAACTGCAGGAGCGCCTGCGCGCGACGCACGTCGCCGTGATGCAATTACAGAATATCCAGCGCGACCTTTCAGTCGGTGCCGACGTCGCCGGGTTCTGGGCCATTTTTCGCGCGATCCGCTCGTACAAGCCCGATGTCGTCCATCTGAATTCGTCGAAAGCGGGCGGTCTCGGGGCTCTCGCTGCACGCCTCCTCGGCGTTTCGCTCATAGTCTTTACTGCTCATGGTTGGCCCTTTACTGAAAAAAGGAATATGTTCTGGCGCTTGTTTGCCTTGCTTGGGTCGTGGGCGACCGCCCTTCTCTCACATACCGTCATTGTTGTTTCGAAAAAAGATTTAGCTATTGGGAGAAAGATGCCGTTTTGTGGAGCAAAAATGCACCTGATTCATAATGGTATTAAGTTGCCAATGGAGCTTGGTTCGGGAGAGAGAGTCCGCAATGCCTTTCCGCGGGGTGCACGGATTACCGGCACCGTGGGTGAACTGACGAATAATAAAAACCAGATCGCATTGGTAGAACAGGCGAAACGTGATCCCGACATGTTCGTGGGTCTTGTCGGTGAAGGTGAAGATCGTCCGCGACTCGAAAAAAAGATTAGAGAGTATGGCCTTTCCGAACGTGTAAAGCTTTTTGGATTTATGCCTGCACGTGAGGTGTTACGGGGTTTCGATGTCTTCGCACTCCCCTCTCTCAAAGAGGGCTTGCCGTATGTACTGCTCGAAGCCAGAGCTGCAGGCCTCCCTATCGTTGCAAACCGTGTAGGCGGAGTAGGTGAAATATTGGACGCAAAAAATATGGAGGAATTCTCTCTCGAACGAATGGTGCAAAAAACTATCGCACTGTACTCGCCTCGCTGATAAGTCGAAGCGGACTACTCTAGCTGCCAAGATATTCGTTCGCGCTTGCGGTGCGTACCGCGCCGCGACCATGACGCGCGAGCGATGTGACGATGCCAAGCGCCGCAAACTCCAGGACAAGATGCGAACCGCCCGAGCTCATGAACGGTATCGTCGTACCAGTCACCGGCAAAAGCCCGAGATTGATGCTGGCATGCAGCACGACATGCGCCGTCAGGAGCATAAGTACCCCGAGTGTGAAGAACGCGTCGAAATTCGTTGCCGCGGCTTGTGCGATCTGTATAAGCCGCACAAAAAGAAGACCGTATACCGACAGAAGGAGAATTACGCCGATGAAACCCCACTCTTCTGCATATGCGGCAAATATGAAGTCGGTCTGATATTCAGGTAAAAAACGCAGTTTCGACTGCGTGCCGTGCCCGATACCTTTGCCGAAAAGCTCTCCCGAACCGACCGCTATTTTCGCCTGATACGCGTTATAACCCGACCCGTGAATATCGCTTGCAGGGTTCACGAAAGAGATGATGCGCGCCCGTTGGTAGGGTTTCAGTCCTCCAAACCAAAGCGCGGAGGCGATGACAAGGCCGATGAGCCCGAGTGCGGCGAGGTGCTTCTTCGAAATGCCGGAGATGAGCATCATGCCAAGCCAGAGCGCGCCAAATATAATGGCATTCCCCATATCCGGCTCGACAAGAATAAGCAACATGAGCGTGAACGCGTAGGCACCGGAAATAATGATATGCCGCAGATCGCCGATCTCGACATGCCGTCGTGAGAGATACTTGGCGAGCAGTACTATAAGCGCAAGCTTTGCAAGATCGGCTGGCTGAAAGGAGATGGGACCGAAAGAGAACCACGCACGTGCGCCCATCACCGGTTCAACGAAAAGAAGCAGTGCCGCAAGTAATAGAAACGCAAGCACGTACAGTGCCATGACGACCGGTGTCCGACGAAGGAAACGCATATCAAACGCCGAAAGAACGAGGTACACACAAAATGCGATTGCGAGCCAAAGGAGCTGTCGTGAAGCAAGTGAATCCCCTTGCCCAAAGGTACTCATAGTGAGTATGCCCACCAAGGAAAGCATGAGCGCCGGCACGAGAAGTGTCCAATCAAAAAATAAGCGTGGGGGCGTGAAAGATGGAAGGGCCATAGTGCTCAAAAGAGCGGGATCACTGGTACGACTTCTATCGATGCGGGGACGCCTGAAAACGCGTTATTCCAGGTAAACGTGGCTGTCGCCTGCCCCTGGGCGGGAATGACCGATACGATGGTCTTCGAGGCGGCGATAACAATCCCTTGGGCATCACGTACAATCACAACGACTTCGACGTTTGTAAGTCTTGTCACACTTTGGTTCGTGAGAACGGTCTCAATACGTGGGGCGCTGACCGTGCCGCTTGGTTTGGTATCCGAGACGAGCGGTACGATGCGCGGGTCAGGAGACAACACAAACCACTTTGGTGAAGACGTAGCAATGTCGAGAAACACATTCGCAACTCTCTGGTTGCCTGACACAACACCGGAAATAAACACAGGGACCGTTGCACCTGGCGGCAAATCGAGCGTACCGGAAACTGTCTGGAGAATCGTCCGGTCATCACCATAGAGTGTCACGGCGTATGGAACATTTTTTGCAGCAGCGGTGGCATTTTTATTTTCAACCAAAGCGGCTACATCGGTCCTGCCTACTCCGTTACTAATTGCCTTGGTGAAAAGAATTGTGGGTGGCTGTCTCTGCGCAGTACAAAGATACGGGCACGAACCACCGCAATCAATTCCTTCTTCGTCTTGATTCTGGGTAGTATCGGTACACGAAGGCGCTTTATAAAAAGTCGCGATGGATACAATCGCGAAAAATGCAGCGGCAATTGCGCCCAAAATAAATAGAATGATGAATCTTCGCCGCGCGGCCCAGGACATATAGGTCTAGTATATAGCCTGTAGGGAGTAGGTGGTAGTGAACACAAAATCGCCGCACGAATATGTGCGGCGATTTTGATTCAAGTATTCGGTTCTGGCGGTTAGCTACTCTCCCCATCTGAAACGATGAGTACCATCGCCGCTAGGAGGCTTGACTGCCGTGTTCGGAATGAGAACGGGTATGACCCTCCCGCCAAACCACCAGAACCGAACACTCGAAGTGTTCGATACGAGACATGTGTAGATATTGAAAATGAAGTACGAACTATTGATTGTGCTATACAGAGTTCCGCACGAGAGACTGGACATATTAGTACTCCTCGGCTCCATGCCTTGCGACACTTCCACCTAGAGCCTATCAACGTGGTCATCTCCCACGAGTCTCATAACGATTCCTAATCTTGGAGCATGTTTCCCGCTTATATGCTTTCAGCGGTTATCACGACCCGACATAGCTACCCAGCGGTGCCCTTGGCAGGACAGCTGGTAGACCAGAGGTCAGTTCATCCCGGTCCTCTCGTCGCTTCTTCCCCTGTTTCCAGGAGCGCAGACTATATCTTCATCCTTCTTCGCTTTTGCAAAGTTAGGATGATGGCATCTTACCCATAGGAGCAGTCATTTTCTATGAAATGATTCCTCACCCTATGAGTCTAGGTATCTTCCAACCTAAGTCGTTACGGGGTCAATTCGCCAAATGGCAAACGACTTCCCACGGTATTACCTTAAAGCGGTTTTGACTTTCAACAAATTTGCGTACGCGGACCTGCGCATCGCATATTCTCGGCCAAAACATATGAAGGCTTCACCGTTATAAGCCATGTTGTCATCAGAGATCTCTCTCTGAAGTAGCAATTTCTTACTAGGGACAACCCTCCTCAAGAATCAACGCCTGTAGTAGATAGGAGACCAACCTGTCTCACGCATCTAGTTAACTCCGATTACTCGGAGGATCGGACTGTAACTTACTCCTCTGTTTGATTTACAGGTGGGAGTATCAACATTCAGTCTCTACGGGCACGAAGTGAGGTAAACAAAGAATGCGAGTAATCTCATATTCTTTGTTTCGCCGAACGAGTGCTCGTATGGTAATCCATACGGGTGCATCTCTTCTTCATTTCCCTCGGTATTTCCCGCTCGTACACAACGAGTGTGGGTTCTACCGATATAAGTTGATTTCTTCGCATACATTCCTATACGCGACCGCCGTAAGTATGTCTTTCGCACAGTGCGTCTCCACGCACCTAACAATTGCCTCGTGGGTTCAAACCGTTCAATCTCCCAGTACAAGGTGGAGCCTTGTACTTGAGATGCTGAACGGTTTGAACCCAGCTCGCGTACCATTTTAATTGGCGAACAGCCAAACGCTTGGGACCTTCTCCAGCCCCGCGCTATGGTGAGCCGACATCGAGGTGCCGAACTCCGCCGTCGCTAAGGACGCTTGGGCGGAACTAGCCTGTTATCCCCAGGGTAACTTATATCCGTTAATCTCTGGCCGCATCTAAGGCGTACCATCGGTTCACTATGCTCTGCTTTCGCATCTGCTCGAGATGTACCTCTTGCAGTTAAGCTCTCTTATGCCATTACACTATCGCCACGGTTTCCATTCGCGGCTAGAGAACCTTAATAGACTCCTCCGTTACTCTTTAGGAGGATAGCGCCCCACCAAAACTACCCGCCACGCACGGTCCCCCGTTGGATCCCAACGGGGTTAGACACTGCAAGATTCAAGAATGGTATTTCACTGACGACTCCACATCAGCCGAAACCGATGCTTCAAAGTCTCCCATCTATGCTACGCATGAAATCCCGCAGGGCCAATACGAAGCTGTAGTAAAGCTCCTGGGGTCTTTTCGTCTAACTACAGGTATCCGGCATCTTCACCGGAAGTGCATTTTCACCGAGCGAGTCCTCGAGACAGTTTCCCACTCATTACACCATTCGTGCACGTCGGAACTTACCCGACAAGGAATTACGCTCTTCGATTCCTTTCAGCACGCGAAGGACCATATCTTGTCCCCGTGAGATAGTTTCTTTCGATTGCAACAAATATTCGAGAGCTGTTTCCAGTCTCAAAGTTTTACTGTTCTCGATAGTTTTTATCTCACGGGGCTATGACGTATGGCCTCTCGGAGTCATATTGGACAAATCACAGATTGCTCCGTGATCAGGTAACTTGGTGTACTTCTGTTTACCCTATAACCGTCCTAGTCCTTCTGGGTTCGACTTTCGTCGAACCCAGAACCTTAGGACGATTATAGTTATCGCCGACATTCACCGGGGCTTACACAGTCCAGCACATCACCGAAGTAATGTACCCACCGTGGTTGACCTTCCGGCATTGGTCAGGTGTCACCCCCTATACTTCCTCTTACGAGTTTGCAGGGAGCTGTGTTTTTGGTAAACAGTTGGCAGGAAAACTTTCACTGCGGCCCCCCACCTTTGCAGGCGAGGGGCAGGCCTTATCGCTAACTTACGGCCGCTTTTTTGCCGAGTTCCTTGAGGACATCTTACTCGTTCGTCTTGGTCTTCTCGACCTGACCACCTGTGTCGGTTTGCGGTACGGTCGTCTCTAAAGTTGATGCGTAGAAGGTTTTCTTGAAACCGCGCTTTGCACTCTCTCTCCCCCCGAAGGAGGAAATTGCGTCGATGCTCGGGATAATGCGCGCCGGATTTCCCTAACGCGCGCCCTCACATAAACGACCGGAATCCAATTACCGGCAACACATACAGCAGTCCGTCACTCCATTGCCTCTAGAAACGGTCACGGAATATTAACCGTGTGTCCATCGGGTGCGGCTCTCGCCATCCCCTTAGGCCCGACTAACCCTCAGTTGATCACCATAGCTGAGGAAACCTTGGTCTTTCGACGTGCGGGGTTCTCACCCGCATTGTGGTTACTTGTACCGGCATTCTCACTTCCGTACGCTCCAGCATGGGTTACCCCTTTACCTTCAGCGCGAACGGAACGCTCTCCTACCGCTTGTACGCTTCATTGAGGAGACGATTCCTTAGGATCGTCGACGCGTTGTGTTGTTGGTGGTGGAGCTGGCAGGAATCGAACCTGCGACCCACTGCTTGCAAAGCAGTTGCTCTAACCAAATGAGCTACAGCCCCTCACCAACACATCGTTGTTTGGTATCCCAGAACGGACTCGAACCGTTGACCTCTCTCCACTGAAGCTATGATGGACTTCAGCGTCTCCTTTCGGAGCGCAAGCAAGAGTGCTCTACCCTTGAGCTACTGGGACTTACCAAACAAACACAAAGAACTGGGCGGGCACCATGTCGCAGACGAACCGTTCTCGGAGTACTGTTGCCTCCTCGAAATGGTCCACGACACAATGCCCATAATTTCCTCAATGAAGCGTACAAACCCGCAATTTCGGCACGACATTTAACCCCGATCATCTTCGGCGCAAGGACTCTCGATGAGTGAGCTGTTACGCTTTCTTTAAATGGTGGCTGCTTCTAAGCCAACATCCTCACTGTCTATGAGTCCTCACTTCCTTGTGGATGTACTGAATGTCGATTTAGGGGCCTTAAGTGGCGATCAGGGCTCTTCCCCTCTCGATCGATGGAGCTTCGCCCCCACCTTCTAACTGCTGCCCGGGTACATGGTATTCGGAGTTTGATAGGAACCACGAGATTTCTCCCTGTTGGTCCCTTCCAGTGCTCTACCCCCATGTACACGATATGGCAACGCCAGCCCAAAAGCTGTTTCGGAGAGAACCAGCTATTCCCAGATTCGATTAGCTTTTCACTCCTTACCACAAGTCATCCCAAGACGTTGAACGATCTACGGGTTCGGGCCTCCATCTGTCTTTCGACAAACTTCACCCTGCTCATGGCAAGCTCATCTGGCTTCGGGTCGTATATATCCTACAGACGCGCTATTCACGCTCGGTTTCCCTTAAGCTCCGCCCCGGAAGGGCTTAGCTACGCAAGATATACACACTCGCCGGCTCATTCTTCAATAGGCATGCCGTCACCCCGTGGGAGAACTCCACCGAGATTACTCCATCATCGCAACGCATTGCTGCATCGAGAATCAGAAGTAATCCAGACAGGGTTCTCCCATGGGGCTCCGACCCCTTGTAAGTACACGGTTTCAGGTCTATTTCACTCCCCTCTCGGGGTTCTTTTCACCTTTCCCTCACGGTACTGGTTCACTATCGGTCATAGGACGTATTTAGCCTTACCGGTTAGTTCCGGCAGATTCACTCGAGCTACTCGTGTCTCGAGCTACTCAAGAATACAAACAAGAGTCGTCATACATTTCACATACGGGGCCATTACCCTCTGGGGCGCTGCTTCCCAACAGCTTCTGTTATATAGACATTTTGTAACTCTTCCCCGATAAATCGGGAGTTCGCATCTTACAACCCCCCGTGGAATAAAAAATCCGAATGTCATTTTGCTCTCTCGATGTAGTTGTTATCGAGATGTCAACGACACTACCGATACTTTATTCCACGGGGTTTGGGCTTTTCCCTTTTCGCTCGCCGCTACTCGGGGTATCACGAGAGTAGCGTTCCATTCACACGAACATACGCGTGAACGGAACGCTACTCATATTGTTCTCTTTTCCTCCTGGTACTGAGATGTTTCACTTCCCAGGGTTCGCATCGCGCAGGAGTTACCCCGCGGATTACAGTTCAAAACTGTAGGGTTTCCCCATTCGGACATCTCCGGATCAAAGGCTACAAACCGCCTCCCCGAAGCTTTTCGCAGGTTAGTCGCGTCCTTCATAGCCGTCCTAGGCCAAGGCATCCACCGTGCACTCTTATGTCTCTCGTACGGAGACCTACATAGCACAATCACTCATTCACACTTCATTTCCCCCGTGAGATAGTCGCTCTCGGACGTAGCAACTTCGCGAGAAGTTTTCGTTCTCGAATCAGTTAACTGCACTCGTGAGATGTTATCTCACGGGGTTTTCATTTTCCACACATATTCGTATGTCAAAAATCAGTGTCTCTAGAAACGAAAGAACCGCCTGAAGCGGTTCTTTCGCGTTTACACGCGCGGGCCATTACGGCCTATCCGCTCCTAAAAAGTTGTGGTTCTTTCGGTTCGTAGACACGTAAATCGAGTATAGACGAGTGCTGGTATGGCGTCAATACCCGTTACGAAAAACACCCTTCCGCCAAGTAGCGGGAGGGTGTTTTCTCTAAAACAGATTAGTGCTTGATCTCCGATTGGAGACGATCGATATAACGAGCTGCAGCGGCTTGTCCGCCGAGACCGAAAGAGAGACCGATGGCGAGCGACACGGCAATGACGACACCCGTGAAAAGCGTCTGTACAAATGCCGTTGCCACATTCAACTGAGCGAGCGCCGCGAGAATGGCGAATATCCAGACCGAATAGCGGGCGACTTTGCCAAGAAATCCTGCCGCATGCAGAGAAGCTGCTTTTGCCGAGCCCGTGACGACGCGCTCCAATGCTTCTGCGACAACTGCCGCCACAAGCAGAATCAGGACCGCAACGATTACCTGCGGGAGGTACCCGAGGACGACATCGCTGATGAAGAGATTCACTGCTGTCAGGCCAAGCACGTCAAGCGACGCAACAAGGAAGACGATGATGAAGAACCACTTGACGAGGAAACCGAGGAATCTTCCCGAAGAAAGTTCAAAACCTGCACGAGCGAGCACCTGCTCAAGGCCAGTCGATTTAAGTGCCTGGTCGACACGCAGTGAATTGACGATCTGCGCGACGACACGGCCAAGCCCGACACCTATGAGCCAACCCACTACGAAGATGACGATCGCAATGACTAAGTTCGGAATGAATACCACCGCCCCAGAGAAGAGATCCTGGAAGGACTGATTAAGCACATCCGCCCATGTAGTGAAAACCATAATTAAATAACGCTTTTGTTTATGTGGTTAATTACTCGCATCTCCCGTGGCGGAATTCCCGCGGGGAGCAAAGGCACGAGCGTCTGGAGGCAGTATATCATTTTTAGAGCCCTATTTTGTCGACAAGGATGCGGTGTGGATAATCAAAAACATCCCGCAGGAGACGATCATACACCCCTTTGCGGTAGCGGAAATCAGCTGTCGCGAACGAGGCGTAGCGTATCTCACGCCCAAGCTCTGCCTCCAGAGAACGCACAGCATGGGCAAGTGCCCGCTCCTCAAGATGATCACCCACGACAAGAAGATCGATTTGCGGTTCCAGAACACCTGAAAAGAGTCCCGAGAGAGCGACAAGCCGCAACGTTCCAGCCCGCCGAAGAGACTGCAATATGCTCTGTGGGCGCACACTAGTCGTCTCACGAATAAAGGTATCGAGTGCTGAAAGATGCTCGAAGTTTTTATTTACTTGAAAATGGGCGGGGGTAGCAGTTCCTTTTTTACGTAGGAATCCAGCCGAGAGGAGGTCGGCCATGTCACGGCGTACCGTATCCTTCGATAGCTTTGTCCGCTCGGCAACTTGGGTAAGGGTGAAGGAAGCGTCCTGATTGAATATAAAAAGCCGGAGCGCCTTCAGGCGGGCCGGTGAGCCGAAGAGCTTTGCGAGAGGTTCCATACGTGCCGCCAGTGTACCCCATGAGATATTCTCATGCACGAATGTAGACACACTAGTGATTTATGGCGTTTTCACAGCATGATTTACAATTCATTGTTGTAATTATCTCACGGGGTGTACGAGTTTAGGACAAAAAACGCAAAACACGCCCCGCTTCTGGCGGGGCGTGTTTTGTATTTAGTCTATGTCACCTTTTGTCTTCTTTGTGACCGTAGAGCCTTGCACTTGAAGCAAGCTTCAAGTACCTCCGCTCAAGTGACCCTTATTTAAGGGTCACTTTCGCTCCGGCGTCCGTGAGCTTCTTCGCAAGCTCTGCGGCGTCCTCCTTCTTCATGCCCGTCTTGAGCATCGAAGGCGCGCCGTCGACGAGATCCTTGGCCTCTTTGAGACCGAGAGCGAGAGCTTCCTTCACTGCTTTGATAACAGCGATCTTGCTTGCACCCGCATCCGTGAGTTCAACGTCGGCTGTTGATTTCCCTTCTTCAGCTGGCGCCCCTGCGGCGGGACCTGCGACCGCGACGGCTGCGGCACTCACACCGAACTTCTTTTCAAGCACCTTCACAAGCTCGGAAAGCTCGAGGACTGACATCGCCTCGACCTCCTCCACAAGCTTCTTAAACTTACTGGGCACTTCTACACTCTCATCAGCTACCGGAGCAGCCTTGGGCTCAGGGGCTGGGGCTGCTGCCTCTTCAACGACAGGAGCTTCTGTATCTTCAGTCTTTATTTCATCCATAGTAATTGTAATTAATTGCTTAGTAACTTACGCAGACTTCTTTTCGCGAATTTTATCGAGCGCGGTAACAAGGCCCTGTATAGGTGAATTGATGACATTCACGAACATCCCGCGCAGTACGATCATAGGTGGTATGGTCGCGATAACCGTCATGTTCTCTGCATTGAGGAATGCCCCTTCGAACACGCCGCCGAGGAGCTTAAGAGCTCCTTTCATTTTCTTTCCGAAGTCATACACACCCCGCGCCGGTGCAATGACGTCTCCAGTAGTCCAGGCTATAGCGACCTCTCCCGGAAGCTCTGGTAGCTCGCCCGTGTAGCCACGCTCTTCAAGCGCTTTGCGGATGAGTGTCTTTTTCGCCACGTAGTAACGCACTTCTGCTTTCGAAAGCTCGGTGCGCATCTTCGAAGCGTCCGCAACCGTAAATTTCGTGAAGCTCACGAATGCGATCGAGGACGCTTCTTTAAAAGCGTCCGTAAGCTTCGCGACTATCTCGCGCTTCTTGTCTTTTGATATTGCCATACGATTTTTTCGTACGAACGAAATAAAGGAGAGTTCGACCTTTTTATCCCGGATAATTCGAGAAGGTCTCCCTGCGCAAGATTCATATCCGTCTCATCGACAGACTACTTGCGGTCTTCGGTTCGTACGAAGTGAACCTTACCAGAATAGCGGCAAAACGCAACTATCCACAACTTGTACCTATAGGTACAAGTTGTGGATAGTGCTTATGCTCGCCAAGCGAACGAGTTACGTCGGTTGGTGGACAACGGAGTCTATCAATCTTGCTACAGCGCGGTGCTCGCGATGTGGAGGGTCAAGAGTGCGACGGCAACGATGACCGCAAAACCGGTAGTGAACTTTACGAATTCAGTAAAGAACGGAAGCATTCTCCACTCTCGGACACGCAAACTCTCTTTATTTTTTTGATTGTTCATATGCAGTGATGGCGGCCATGAAATTGGGGTCTGTCCCAAGTATCGCCGGGTTCTCCACGCGCAATTTTTCGACTATCCGCAGCGCAGCGGCAGGGTCGCCCGCCAGATACGTCACCTTCGCGAGGTCGTAAAGAACGTCGACATCGGAGGGATCATGTTCAACCATGTCCGCGAGGAAACGCACCGCGTTTCGCCAATCTCCTATTGCCAGGTAGTATTTCACCGCGGGACCGGCCGCAGAAACATCCGGTTCGGTATAGAGCGGGAGCGCCTCGTCCGCCCACTTTTTCGCACCAGCTTTGTCACCCATCGCCAGATATAAGGTCGCGAGCGTGTAGCGCGGGACCGGCACTGGCACGAGATTGGCATAGGTTTCGAGTATCTGTATCGCTTTACGGTAATGAGGTTCCTTTTGGGTGAGTGTCGCAAACGCATCGGCTTTGCGGAGCGATATATTTGCCAAGAGATACCATGCTTGCGCACGCTTCGGCGAAAGCGCGATGGCCCGCTCAAGCACGGCCGTAAGAAACGCATCGTCGACGGCCACTTCCCTTGGCGCAGTGTCGATCACATGCCCGAGATAGGTCGCGACACGCACATCGTACGGGTACCGTTTGGAATCTTCAGTGAGCACCGCAAGTGCGTACTCATATGCATCGACTTTCGCCTGACCGGTAAGCCGCTCGCGCTGAGGACCGGTATACATGTCATAGGCGCGATATCCATAGTCGATGTCGGCATATGTATTGAGAGCAAAACCCTTTGTAAGAAGCGCGTTTGCCGCAGTAACATCAATGACCTGCAGACGATAGCCCTGGGCAAGGAGCATGTTCGCACGGAGCGGAGTGACAACGACCGGGTAGGTGAGTGCCACTATTGCAAGCGCTACGAGAGCAGCCGGTATTGCAAGCGTAGTGGTGCGCACCAAAGGGCGCGGCATTGATGTGTCGCGATACGCGAGTATGAGTGCGAAAAGCGCGACGATGAGCCAGAGAACCCACGCGGTATCGAAGACGAAGAGGTCTTGCAGAGCATAGACTGCGATAAGGAGTACGAGCATTTTACCGACATAGGCGCTCTCCTTGTCAGGAGCGCGCGCGAGACGCAGGCTCTGCCGTACAAACAAACCGATGAGGAGAAGATAGAACGCAAATCCGAAGATCCCATACTGCAAGAAGTAGTCGAGAAATGAATTGTGTGAGCGATCAAACCACTGCTCAACAATTTGCGTTGGGTCATATACCTTATCGAACAAGGGTGCGATCTGCTCTGAACCGTAGCCGAACCACGGGCGCTCATATGCTTCGACGGTCAGATTCTGCCAGAGAAAGAGGCGGCTGGAGACCGTCGTGTCGCTCAGCGAGATGGAGGCGAGACGGCGCACCGGCTCAATCGGCACCTGTGAGAGAGTTTCTCGAAAACCGACGAAAAGCGCTGCCACGATCACCAGCGCCACAAGCCATCTCTGGTAGGAGTGCCGCGCGGCTTTCGCCTCCGCAAAAAACGCTTGATAGACGAGCACGCACACCCCGACGACGAATAAAGCGAGCAGGGTGCCGCGCGTCGCGGTAAGGAATATTGCGAAGAGCTCGAGACCCGCGCCAATCCACACAAGCGTTCGCCAGTGACCGACGAGGTCGCGCACATGAATGAGCGTTACAAAAAACACAACGCCAAGATATCCCGCCAGATAGGCAGCATTCCCCAGCGTACCGCCGATACGGCCGTTTGGCTCCGGGATAAAAGGCACATTGATGTTTCTCACTTCCTGGAACCACTGCAGGATGGCGATGGCGGCGACGGCGATGCCAACCCAACTTGCAATCGAAATAAGGCGTTTGATAAATGCGCGGTCGGCGGAAATGAGGATGAGATAAAAATATTCGACGATGATGGTGAGGGTGAGGAGCCCGTCGCCGCGCTCAAGCGTTGACCAAAAACTGCGGTAAAAATCGAGACCGAAGATTGAAGCGACGTATGCGACCGCCAAAAGCGCGGCGGGCACCCATGCTCCCCAGTATTTCAGACGCTCTGTGTAAAACGGGCGGCCAAGGGCGGCCATGTAGGTAAAGAGCGCAAGCGCCGCAATACCAAGCACCCGTAACGCCAGGGTCTTTGGCGTTACGGCCGGGTAGACGACCGCATCAATGACCAGAAGCGGCAGGAACGCGGGAAGAAGCAGTATCCACGTGTATGCTTTATTCAAGCGGTCGATCATGAGGGCGATTGCGCGCGAATGTTTTCGAAATCAGGGAGGTTGCCGAACTCTTTTTGTGCTGCCGCAAGCGCCGCATCGATAGCGGTCTTGTCCTCCGGAAAATAGTCGACGAGAAATGAGAGGTATGCGAGGTGGTATTGCAAAACTTGCGATTGAATTGCCGCCGCTCTGCTATACGCTTCTCGTGCCGTATGTAAAGCGCCAAGTCTTTCAAAGAGTGCGCCCATATTGTTCCAGGCGAGACCCGTACTATTTCCCACGTCTTTTGCAATCGCGCGATTCAGATACTCATACTCTTTTCCCCCTTCGCCGAGAAGCTGATATGCACCGGCGATGCTCACGTACAGCTCGTAATCGGTATACGTACCCTCTCCCCTAAGGCTCTTAAGCCACGCGATCTCGGCTCCGGCTTTAGCGGTCAACTCAGGATTTCCGGTATAGGCGCCCTTGAAGTTCCATGAGGCTATATTGTCCTCCGGAGCAATCGGAAGCGCGATGGGCACCCGCGTTTCGCGATACCACCACATGCCGCCGATAATCAAAATAACGACCGCTATACTACCGCCGATAGCATATGCGCGCTTCATATCAAGCAATACTATACTATATCTTTTTACACGTCGAGAAGCTGGGGATAGACAAAACACAAAAACCGCCCCCGAAGGGGCGGTTTTTGTGTGCTAGGCCGTATTCCTAGCTGGAGGTCTACGCGAAAGTTCGCGTAGGGACCTGGAAGTTAGAAGGATACCGATCGGTTACCGATAGAAATCGGTAGATTCTTGACCAGGTAATCATTCGTCCAATCAGACGTTGTCGTGTCATGGACTGAAGTGATGACCGAACGGTCAGACCACGTGAGCGACGGAGTTGACGCCATCGTGACGCCGACTGCTGAGGCCGTGCCGGTCGTAATCGACGTGGACGGGTTCGCAATCGAGACGCTCAAGTTGCTACCAGCAGCGAGACCGCCTACGGTTGTGCGAAGGACATACGTTGCCGACTGTCCAGCACCAATTTGCTGTTCAGAGGTCGGAACGAACACGATGTTACCGCTCGTTGCCGAGGTAGTGAACATCTGAGTCTGGGTGACGAGATCGCCCGTCGTGGTACCGAAGGTACCAGCGACCGTGTTCGATCCCTGCCAGAGCTTCACGGTGGTGGTGGCATCGAGGGTAACGGCCGCGGTCTTGTTGACCGTGAACGAGATCTTATCCCAACTGATGTCGCCTGCCGCATCCGCCGTAATCGTGAATTGTCCAATGTCCTGTTCAGCACCCGCATTAAGCGCGGTGGTGACCGGAGTAGACGTTATGGTCGGAAGCGACTTTCTCACGTACATCGTGCCTTCGCCGCTCGTGCCTGCCGAGTTGAGGTCGGCAGAGCCGATATCGGTGTCTGAAGAGCCCGAGCTGTCGACTGCCTTGAAGCCCTCGTCGTCGTCAAGGAGGACCGAGATTGCCGCACCCGACGTTGCGCCGCTCGCGATAGTCGCGAGGTCTACGTAGACATCGAGATTTGCATCGCTGTTAAGCGGAACGTAGAAGGTGAGACCGGTGAAGGTCGCTGTCGAGTGGGTCTGTGCAGCACCGGAAGAGAGGGCAAGAGACTGCGAGACAGTCTGGTTCACGCCTGCTGCGTCCTTGTACTTAAGGACGACGGCATTCACCGAGGTTGCTGCGTTCGCCGGAATCTTCACCTTGACTTCCTGCACCGTCCATGGCGAGTACTGCGAGGTGAAGCGGAATGAACCGACTTTCACGCCAGCTGTGCCCGCGATTACGTTAGCGTTATCAGGCGTTAAGCCGGAGTTGACCGCTCCCGTAATGACCGATGAGCCAACAGTGATGGTCTGGAGGTCGGCGGCATCGGCATCAACCGATGTGCCCGTCGAACTGCCAGTACCCGCTGCGTCAGCGTTTGCAATCCATGAACCGATGTTCGAACCGGACTTGATGTTGGCGTAGATATCGATGGTCTTCGTACCCGAAGCCGCGATATTGAAGTTGGTCGAGAAGTCGTTCGACGTGGTCGGAGACGGCTTCGTCGTGCCAATCTGCGCGCCGGTTGCGCGATCCTTGAGCATGAGGTCGGTTATCGTCGCTTTCTCGTCAGACGAGAGTGCGATGGTAATCGTGTTCACATTCACGCCTTCGGTCGCACCGGTCGAGAGCGTGAACGAGCCGACAAGCGCGTTCGATGCTCCCGCAATCAGAGTCTGGTTGCCATACCCGGAGTACTTCGTAAGCGTGAGAGCCGACGAAGAAACGGTGATGGTGTTGGCTGCAGTATCTGCGGTCGGTACGTTGATTGACGCAAGCGATGATTGGCCCTGGCCATTTGAAGAGCCGGTGCCAAGCGTAATCGCCGCCGTTTCACCCGTGGTAAACGCGGCGCCGGTCGTCGTCTTCGCATCAGCGTAGATATCGACAATAGCAACCTCGCCTGCCTTAAGGATGAAGGACGAACCGAAGGTGAAGTTCACATCAGTAGCGTCAGTAAGGTCCTTCGTAGAACCGACCTGTACGCCATTGAGGAATACCTTACCGTTGTCGAGACCGTGATCTGCCGAGGTGTTGGCCTGAACGTCGAGGCTTTCGACTTTCACATCCTCACCCGCAGCACGGAGTTCGAAGGTGGCCCACTTTACGTTCGTCGCGCCAAGCGAGACGTTCGATGAAGGTGAGCTGTTCGCCTTCACGACCGAGACCGTACCGCTATCAATCGTTGCCGAGGTTGCCGAACGAGCTGAGAAGGTAGAACCGTTCGCAGTCGCAAGAACCGGCTGACTGAGGTCGGTGTCTACGACACGCGCATCGGATGCGCGGCGGAGCGAGAACTGGAACGTGTTGCCCGAGCCGCCCACAATGTCGCCGACGACCTTGATAACGCGGCCGCCTGTTTCAAGGCGCTTTGCGCTACCCGAGAGATCGAAGGTAATGGTGTCGTCAGACGCAATCGAAGCGACCGAGGAGCCGACCTGCACACCGTCTACCATGAGACGGAAATTGCGGATGTCTTCACGCTTGATCGAACCGATATTGCGGAGCTGGAAGGACTCCAGGTTAACCGCGCGCGTCGAAACCGTAACGGTGTTCTGCCAAACGACATAGTCGTTTTGCGGAGAAACCGTCGTGCCCGACGGGAGCGTGGTCGTGTTGAAGTCAACCGTTGCGAGGGTAGCCGCCGAGACCGTCTGTTGGCCGCCCGTTATCGGGAAGACCACCGACGTATCGAGGGTACCCGTTGAAGCCACCGAGACGAGCTGGACGCCCACCTGCTGGCCGGCAGTCGAAGCGGCAATGTCGGCAAGAACCGACACCGACTTCGAACTGTTCGCAGGAACTGTGACAACTCCGTTTGAGTCGTTGAAGTTGAATGCGGCGTTGGATACGCCTGCCGAGTCGGTAAGGCGCTTCGCACCCTCGTAGAGGTAGACATTCGAAAGAGTTGAATCGTTCGAAACGCCGATTCTCTTGAACGAGAGGTTCGTCACCTTGATTTCAGAGCCGGTGGGGTTCACGATAGTGAAC
>JAKFXG010000014.1 GCA_021731495.1 Candidatus Parcubacteria bacterium
GAGTTTCGGGGGCAACTTCTATGTGAATATCATTACCGGCATTCCCGTTCGCTATTCTACTGCCGGGTTCGTCGCGTTTCGGAAAAGCACGCTTGATGCCATTGATTTAGATGCAATCCCGAGTACGGGCTATGCGTATCAAATTGAATTCAAGAACGCCGTGCTTAAAGCGGGCAAAAAGATTACCGAGGTGCCGATTCAGTTCGTAGAACGAAAAGTGGGGGCATCAAAAATATCTCACAAAATCATTCTGGAGGCGATATATGCGCCGTGGAGGATTCTTGAAAAGAAAATCGTGCAGCACTTTACCTCAAGGCGAAATCAAAGACTTCTTGCACTGGCGCTTCTTGCGCTGGCAGCGTTCTTCGCTCTTTTCCGCCTCTCGGAGAGTCCGTCGGTCTGGTACGACGAGGGTATTTATACGCAGATGGCGATGAACTTGTCCGATCACGGTGTCGTCGGCTTCCAGTTATCGCCCGGTGAAATAACTCACGTCTCGCGCGTGACCGTAGGGTATCCGCTTGTCGTGCCGCTCGCACTCACTATGAAAGTCTTCGGTACGGACATTCTCGTCTCGCGCGGGCTCATGGTCGCCTTTCTTCTAGGTTTTCTTGCGCTCGCGTACCTACTCATAAAGAAAGAGTTCGGGTATACCGCAGCTCTTGGAACGCTCACGCTCCTTGCCACCTTTCCGCCGCTCTATGGCAACGGCAAGAGCGTACTCGGCGAAGTACCCGGGCTCTTTTTCTTTGTGCTCGCCCTCTGGTGTCTTTATCAGGTGAGCGTGCGTGTCCAGCGCTCGTGGTGGGCGTTCCTCGCAGGCGCTTCTCTCGGTCTGTGTGCCGCCACCAAACCGCTTTTTCTCGTTTCCCTCGGGGCGTTTGCAATTGCTTCACTCACAATGCGGCGGGGTGCATCGTGGTCGATACGCGACGTCGGTTTCGCACTCCTTGGCATCGCGTTGTCACTTGGAGTTTGGTTTGGCATGCAATTTTCGACAGGCGACTCCCCCGCCGTCACGCTCGCGTTCTATGCAAACCCATACCAGACAGCAAGTCTCGGCACAACGATTCTTACTAACGTGAAAAGTCTCATCACGGGTGCCACACCGCTCTATCTGCTCTTCTTGATGGGGGTATGGTCTGTGTCTCTCGTTATACGCTATGTCAAGAAAGAACACATTGCACTCAGTGAACACACAGCTTTCCTTACCGCCGTGCTTATTATCGTTGCGTACCTGCGTATTGTCGGGTGGTATCGTTATCTCTTTCCAGCCCAGATCATCGCGCTACTCTATGCAGTACCTTCGCTCATGGTGATAGTTCGTGAGGTGCGTATGAGAGTGTTGTTTCGAGCGACAGCTTTCCTACGCCCGTTTGCCGTGGGAGGGGTGATGCTTCTCTCTATCATAGGAATATATGGACTCAGTTCAAATTCATGGGTTGCTGAGTATTATGGCAGTCACAAGACGGCATTTTGGGAGCAGTATTTCAAAACCGCCCCAGTGCAAGAGAGTTTCTTCTTTTACGATATTCCAGAAGTTGCCAGATTCGCGCACGGGCGAGCGTATTATCAATATATTGCACCAGCAGGCGGGCCATTCAGCACCAAAGAACTGACCGCCGTCGAACAAGGGCTCGTCGATACGATCATTGTCCGCACCGATACTTATAAGAGTGAGATAAGTTTGTTCTCAAAACACTACCGCTCAACGGGGGAGTACTATAAGTACTCTGTATTGGAGAAACAAAAACTCTTACCATGAGTATGACCATTTGTTATTTCGGTATCTATGACGGTTCGTTCGGGCGGAACCGGGTGTATATAAAGGGATTGCGGGAGAACGGTGTTGAAGTCATAGAGTGCAATGACACATCACCGGGATTTCTGAAATACTGGCGTTTGTGGAAGACGCACCGTACTTTGCGAGGCAAATATGACGTACTCGTCGTTGGATATCCGGGGCACGCGGTCGTGCCGCTTGCAAAGCTCATTTCCCGCAAGCCCGTTATCGCCGACCTGCTCGGCTCGCTTTCTGACGCCGAAATTCATTCGCACAACCCGAATTTGATGCGGCGTCTCAAGAGCTCGCTTGCCGACCGTCTCGCGATAATGTCAGCGGATATCATTTTGCTTGAAAGCGAAGCGCAGAAACAGTATTTTGAAAAACGTTACGGCGCCTCAAAGAAATATCGTGTACTGTATACCGGCGCCGACGACTCTGTCTTTCATTGTGAGAGCGTGAAGCCGTCCGCTGATTTCGTTGTTCTCTTCCGCGGTCGACTCACACCCGAGAGCGGCATTCTGCATATTCTCGAAGCAGCACGTTTTTTGAAAAACAACCAAGGTATCAAGTTCCGTGTGATTGGTTCCGGCCCGCTCCTGTCGCAAGCCAAGGCATTCATCGCCGAGAAGGGTCTCGCAAATGTCGAGCTCATATCCGAGCGCCTCTCTGAAGACGCTCTGCGCGAGAAGATGTGCGAGGCATCGCTTTCACTCGGCCAGTTCGAGGATAATCCACGACTTTCTCGTACCATCCCTCACAAAGCATTTGAATCTTTCGCAATGGGCATTCCGTATCTTTCGGGTGATGCCCCGGCAATACGCGAAATCGTCACCGATGGCAAGACGGGTTTTTTAGTAACACTTGCTGATTCGAGCGCTCTCGCAGAAAAGATCCTTTCTCTGCGAGATGATCCGAAGATCCTTGCCGAAGTGAGACAGAAGGGACGGTTGTTGTTTGAAAAAAGTCTTTCACCTGTTGTTCTTGGGGCGGGACTTATGAAACTCCTGCCAACATCATAGTCTCTAGTTTCCAAACGAGTTTTTTGCCTGTGTCTTCAGAATGAAAAATATGGTCTCGGTGACTTGTCGATAGAGTGACGGACGATGGAGTGTTCCGCCGAGAAATCCGGGATGGACGGCTCGGATGTCCTCCATAGCCCGATAGAGTGCTTCAGAGTATGGGCGATAGGTGAAGTCTTTTTCCGTTCCTGGCGTGGTATAGAGGCTTGGTGGCCCCCATGGCAGCCATGAGGAGGGCGGGTAGTAAATCTTGAAGTTCGAGAAGTGGAAGAATATAAGCTTCTCTTCACCCAGGTACACGGCACCCTGTTCTCCCCGTATGTTTCCTTTGTACGTGCCGATATTCCACCGCGAGACGCCCGCTCCGTTTCCCGGGAGAATGTATACCCCCTTGAATTTCTCTTCAAAGTAATCGAGGTATTTCTGATCGCCGTAGCGCGTCGGTTCTACTTTGTCGTAACACCATTCGTTGCAACGTTCGCGCCACCACTCGAGACATGCCCGGCCATTTTCATCATTCCGGAATATGAGCATGCCGACATTGTATTTCCCAGAACGTTCTTCACGAGTGCGCGCATCTTTCCCGTGGATGCGGTGGGGGATGAGCATGACCGAGTGTGTGCCGAAGCTCTCGTACAGAGGAACGACGGATGAATAGAAGAAAAGGTCGGCATCGAGGTAGGCGATCGTCTCAAGAGAAGGGTTTTTACGGAGGATATATGACGGGAGAGAAGGACTCAGTGTCCAAAAGTATTCCACCCGGCTCCGCGTTTCTTTGACTCGTTTCAATTCCTCATCCTCGAATTCCTCCAGGTGGATGAGTGTGACGTTCGGCAGATGGAGCGCTGCAAGGATCTCGTACGTCTCGTCGTCCATAGCCAATATCCAAAGTCGCAGTGGTTCCGGACAGTTGGCCTCAAGCGATCGATAGAGGGCGAGGCCATGGACGAGGAAATTCTTATCAAAGAGCGTGCAAAAGTTGTAGCTCATACTTTCTCCGCGAGGATGACATTGTCCAGATACAAGTCAGTGTTCTTCGGCAGGATCCAAGCAAAGACCATACCGAGGATATTCCAAGGGGCCATCAGTACGAGTGTGAAAATGAGATTGAGATACAGCGATTTGGTCGCTGTCTTCTTGTAAAGGTACGCATTAAGCATCTGGAATACGACGGCGACCGTCGTGACGCTCTTTCGTGATTCAGTGACCCGAAATCCGTTTTTTGAAAGGAGATGTGCAAGTCCGAATGAGGAGTAGCGCGCATAATCATGCGGCTGCTCGTGCTCGTCCCAGACGAATGGGACAGTAAGGAGCAGACGGCCGCCCGGTTTGAGTACGCGACGTATCTCACCGAGGAACTCGTTTGGCTCAAAGACGTGCTCCAAGACCTGGCTCGCAAACACGGAATCGAAATCCTCTTTACCGAACGGAAATGTCTTCCCATCATAGAAAGCATCAGCGTACCCGGCCGCACGGTTGCGCGGCGTGTCTACTTCAAGACCGATGTAGTCGGTGACAGAGAATGAACGTCGATACGGTTTGCTTCCGCAGCCGACGTCGAGAAGCTTCCCGGATAACTTTCGCGAAAGTAGCCCAAGTTCCCGGTACAGTCCTTTCCGCGCGAAATAGAACGGATTGATAAACAGGCCGAGCACACCCGGACTAAATCGTTCATTCTCCACACGCTTGAGGAATGCTTCGTGCGGAACCCGGAGTATTTTCTTGAGGGCTGTTTTCATACGGACGTTACGCTTTCTTCTTGAAAAGATATCCCTTGAGCTCAACAAGGCCGAACAGTGCCGAATGTTCGGCAACGAGATCGTATTGTCCTTTGAAGAGAGTAAGGAATCTCGTTTCGTTCATAAGGTGGGCGGGATAACTCGCATCGTAGATCTCCGGCCGTACTTTTTGGACTGTGATACGGTCTTCGTTCTTCAAGAACGGCGTGCGGTCTATGAGAATGGTGTCGAAACCGAACCCGAGCGCTTTTTCCATGAATGCATACGGGTCTTCGAGATATTGGAGCGTGCTTGAAATAAGAAGCAGATCGATCGGAGTCTTCTCAAGGCATTCTTCAATGGTAGAAAAGAAATGTAATTTTTCGTCTGCAAACAGTTCTTTCCCGCGTGCCACAAATGAGGGCTGTTCTACGACATTCCATGAGAGGTCGAGGTGTTCGAGAAAATCGCGATGTTGAACGTACGTGCTGCCAAGGGAGCCGCCGAAATCAAGTACGCGAAGACGATTATTATTTCGTGTGGCAGACCACAACAGGCCGCCAAGAAGCGGCCAGGCATACTCTTTCCTTTTGAAGGGAACTGAATCCCGTTCGAACGCCGCTTCGCCGCGCTTGACCATAAGCGCTGCCGCAGTGACCTTCTCGAGAATAACTGGATCGTCATAGCCACGCGCTTCTCGACAGGCTTCACCCCACGTCGCATACGAGCTGGAAAAGCCGTACGGTGACGGTTTTCGGAATAGGTTTACGAGTGCGGGCGGCACCCATGCTTTAAGGATGTGTTTTAGCGCCATATCTTTCTCTTTATACGAGTGAGGAAGCTCGGTCGAAGGGATCGAAGAAAATCAGCAATGATGTTTCGGGCCCCTGTATTCTCCTTACAAGGGATGCGTTCGACTTGTATGGGGCGTGTGGGAAACGAGGTGTCATAACGGGCAGAATCGCCCGAGTGGGCACCGCTCAAGTCGTGCCCGATATTTTGAACGAGCGAGTGGCCCGGATACAGTGTCAGCATATCGGCAAGAAATGCGGATGCATACCAGCGGACCGCCCAGGAATCGTTCACCCCCGCAATCTGTCTCCTCAACATATTTGTGTATGGATACGAGTCATCGAAGTCGAATACGCGGATCAGGTGCCGATCTTCCAATTGGGCAAGGAGCTTTCTCCCGTCCGGCTCAAATTTGTCCCACCCGCGTTTCCATGTGGCCCAACCCCAGCAATCGGCGCCTTTAAGAAAAAACGTTTCCGGCAACTGGTCCTTTACCGGATACACATAGCCGTGGATACTAATGACATTCTCGTCATCTCTGTAGAGCAGGAGCGCGTCATTCATGTACTGAAGAAAATATGGAGAGGTAACGAGATCGTCTTCAAGTACAATAACGCTCCCGTACCGATTTACAATATCAGTGACGCCGGCGATGATCGATCGTCCCAGTCCAATATTTTCTTCGCGCTCCATGATCTCAACTCGTTTGAATCCGCTAACGGTGCGGATATATTTTCGTACTTCTTCGATCTTCTCTCGCCCGGCATCATCTTTTGGGCCGTCTGAAAAGATAAAAAGCTCGCTTTCTCCGGCGAGTTTATTTTTCGCTAGAGCCTCAACTGTTCGGCGCGTATGCTCCGGACGATTGTAGACGAAGAGGGTAATAGGCGAAGGGGGCATGAATTACTTAAAAGAACTCATAGAATAAGCCTATAGTAGCGTGCTTGGGAGTGAGGCGCATCAATTGACAAGGCTGTATTTGTATGATTATATCTTTACAGATACCAATACATTGAAACGGAAGGTGTACCTTGAAGATACTCGAAGTAGTGAAGGACACGGGCGGAATGAACGACGTTCGACCGATCGGGGACATTCTTTCCGAAATGGGCCACGAGGTCTTTCGTCTCGCAAATGGCGTCTCGGTGGAACATTTGCGTGCTGCCGGAAAAGAGGTCACGCAAGTGGTCTCTACCAAACAAGCACTCTGGCTCTGCCCCAACCCCGATGTCCTACTTACGAGCATGTGCTCGGATGGCGGCGTCGGGCGGGACCTGGCTCCTCTTCTTCGCGGTAAAGCGAAGATAGTGGCTGTACAAGGTCAGTGGTGGGCAAGAGTCGGCCCTGGTGAAAGTTGGCATGACCGTATATACCGTCCTGACTACCTCATCGTGAACGATAGGGTTGGAAAGGATATCGTTGGAACCGCATGGCCCGATTTTCCTCGAATGAGGATGAGGTCACTTGGGTTTGCTGCCCTCGACGCCTTACATGGATTCGATGTGGTTGAATCTCGAAGTTGGGTCCGTACTCGTCTCGGCATTTCCCCTGAAACGTACGTGGTGTACGTGAGCGGTCAGCTTTGGGGCAGCGGCGAGGTGATGGAAGAGATTACTGTCGTGTTGGAAGAGATTACTGTCGTGCTTGATGCTCTGTACGCCAGAAGTAGGAGGGATGTGGTGATTCTTGCGAGTAAGCACCCGCGCTTCGATCTTTCGAACCCCGAACTTGCTGTAGAAGCAAGTCGGTGGGAAGCGTCCCTGGCGAAGATGAAGCACGTTCGATGCATCTCACTACCTAGACCGGGCGAGAGTGTATCTGAGCTCGACCGCATCGCCTGTGCCGATCTCGTCGTGGGCGGGTTCTCGACTGCGCTCATGCACGCGGCCGGCCTGCGAAAGCCGGCAATCTCCGTGATGTACAAAAACGGGGACATGGAACGGCAGTTCATCAAAGAGGCCGGCGGGCTCATTGACCGCTATCCTCTGGTCACTCTTGGTGCGGTAGCAGAGGCTCGTTCCAGTCATGAGCTTACAAAGAACGTCGCTCTCGCTGTTTCTGGGGAGCTTGAGAGTCGGCTGTTGCCATACCAGCAAATGTACGTTGCTGTTGATGGCGGTAGTGCCCGTCGCACTGCCGATTTCATCACGAGTTTGGCATAGTCCTCACTAATCGAATGACTCAATGCCGGAGAGGTATTCTCTCCGGCATTTCTCTATTTAGATCCGATCTCCTTCACTATAGCGCGTATCGCTTCTTCTTTTCCACGGGTGAAATATTCATTTCGAAAAGTCTTCATAGATGCTCGGAACCGCTCGAGGCTCTCCGGGTGTTCGATAAGCAGCGCAAGAGCTGCAAGTGCCTCCTCGCTGTTCTTTAGCTCTATGCCGGCGCCGCACGTGGCGACATCGGGACTGAAGTGGGGCAGAGACGTTACATTAAAGACCAGAGGGACGACATCCCCGGCAATACTCTCAAGGATAGTGGTTGAATACACCGACGCGCTTACGGTGCTTTCTTTCATGATGTCGTCGAGTGAGTACAAGGGCGGAGAGCGAAATGCCACGTTAGGCAGTGCCGTTAAGGCGTCCTTCTCATCCTTCGCAAGTGGGTAGCGCGGGTGTTCGCGTACGATGACCGAAATCGCGGGGAACCGCTTTGCAACGGTCCGTGCGAGGGAGAGGAATTCCCCAAGCGCTTTTTCATTCATGAGCGGGGAAGTGCCTTGTAGGAGAAATGCGATCGTGAAGGGCTCGGACGTATGCTTTCGGTGGTCGAGTGACATAACCGGACTTCCCGTACTAATAAATTTTTGTGCCGGATTATAGGGCGCAAGCAGTTTCGCAAATCCGTCTCCCCACACGAGCATTTTTGAGAACGACATGTCTCGGAATCCCGCATGGACGATGGGTGACCATCCTTGCTGAACGCATACCGAAGAGGCGCCGTATTTTTTTGCCAGCTGGTTCACAATTTCGTCGAATGCCGCATTGCCTTCAACGACAACGACGGATGAGGGGCGGACGCGCTTAAACGTACTTTCGAGAAGATCATATTTTTCGATGATGCCAAAACGGGAAAGGGGACCTTCTGTCTGAGCGGCCCGTGCAAGTCGCGCGGCGAATCTCGATACGAGGATGCACGGAAGTCCCACCGCCTTTAGATATGCCGCGGCACCCGTATCGTATGTGAGGTACGAGTATGGCGTATCAATTTCCCTCGCGATCGGTTCTAGAAATCGCGCGAAGCGTTCACTCTCTATACACAGGAGTATCTGTGGCCGGACCCCCGTCACTTTCACTGGTGTCATAGCCGCCCGTGTGAGGCGAATCATCGCTGTACACCCGCTCGCGCGCAATAAGACTCCTGCAAGTATGCGCGCTACTCGTCTTTTGGTTTGCATTTCCCGCGCGAGTGGGACGGCACCAGTGTTTGCATACTCGTCCGTGAGCCAGCCACTGTTAATGAAGGATGTGTAAAGCGTACGTGAGAGGGCATGTGAAAGAGGCGAGTCGCGATACGTGAACTGCCGCGCATCTTTCAGATACGCTGCGATAGCATCGCATAGCGCAAGGGTATATCGATATCCAACATCGCTCTTGTCTTGAGACATGCTCCTATTCTACTCCCACGTCTTCTTGTTTTCCTTCTTTAGTTTTTCTATAACTTTTTCCGCCAGAGCGATCTCAAAGGGGGAGTCAATATCAATTCGGCGCCAGTCTTCAAAATGAAGCGGCAGTATTTTTGTCCCACTCATAGAATGCAGTTTTGTAATGACCTCGGTTCGTATGACATCCACGTATCCAGAATGCTCCCAGAGTTTCGGCAGGATCTGTCGTGGCATGTTGTATGCTTCTGGATACTTTTTAAATACCTTAGGAAATACTTTTGGCAATAATGGTGAGAGAAACCCAGTCTTTTTATCAATATCGTACATCTTGAATGGAGTATGCGCTGGTTCAACAATTGAGCGCACCGATTGCGCCTTTGGGTTTTTGAGTAGCAGGCGTACGCCGTTATCTATATCACTCGTCTTTTTGAGCGGAGTAGTGGGGCGTAAGTGGATAATGACATCAGGGATGTAATTCTCACGTTTTTTGAGTTCAGCGAGCACGTGCTCAAAAACCGGCAAATCGGGGGTTGTGTCCTCGGCAAGCTCCGCCGGACGCATGAATGGCACCTCCACGCCCTGACTTTTTGCGTATGCCGCCATTTCATCGTCGTCGGTAGAGATGATAAGTCGCGTGATACTTTTTGCCTGTTTCGCCGCCTGAATCGTGTAGTACATCAAAGGTTTCCCCGCACACGGCGCTATGCTCTTCTTATGTATTGATTTCGACCCTCCACGAGCAAGAATGATCGCCAGGACATTTTTTTTCATGCGTTGATAATAACCTGAAAGGCCCAGAATCGGTTACTTGACAAAGTTTCTATATTGCATCACAATTAAGCCAGAGACTTGGTCCAATAAGATCCCACTGAAGGAGGTTCGCATGCATACCCTAGCAATTCTGCTGACGCTCATCGCCGTCATCGGCATGACATCAGAAGCTCTGCTACGCAAACATCTGCTCAGCCGACCGCTTATTCTTGGCAAAAATATGGGCTTTTCCGAAAAGGAAATGCTCGTCGTCAAGTGCAGCATCGCTGCACTTGCATGCTTCCTCCTCCTTCTCTCGTTCGGGAACTGGTGGAACGGGCTTGCGCCTGAGAAGCCGGACATAAGGATGTGGTGGACGGCGCTTTGCCTCACCACCGTCGCCAATATCGCGATTCAATTTGCGAATGTCCGTGCCACACGACTCGGGGACGTGTCGTTCATTGCGCCCATCAGCGCTATGACTCCCGGACTCGTGCTCCTGAGCGCGTTCATGATTGGAGAGCATCCGGGCGTCTACGGAATGATCGGCATACCGCTCATCATCGTCGGTACCTACGTGTTCGTCCGCCAAGGATCTCCGTTACGGGAATACTTCTTGCCGCTCTTCGTGTGGCTTGCGTTCTGTAGTACCGAATACTTGTCGCCTGCGGAACAGGCAAAACGTCGTGCGCTTCGCTGGGCGTATGCTTCAGCTTTGTGCGGGACGATCGGTCTTATGGGCGACGGGCTCGTGGCACGGCACGGGGACATGATCCTTGCTGTTGCACTCGAGCTCAGCGTGCTTGCAGTCGTCTATGCCGTCTTCCTCCCGCGCTTCGCGAAAGGCGAGGGTGACTTTGCTCACTTCGGGGCGCGATGGAAGGAAAGCGGTGTATCACTCCTTGCGTTTGGAGCCTCGTTCGCAGTTCCGTTCATTATGCTCGGTGTCGCGTTCCGTCTGGCACCGATTGCCGAGATCGGAAGCCTGAAGCGGTTGACGATCTTTCTCACGGTCGTCGGTGCGCGGTGGTTCCTTGGAGAAAAAGTGACTCTCGTGCGTATGTTCCTTGCGGCCATCATCGTGGTTGGGGCGATATTCGTCGCCCTTGATCCTACTCAAGGCGTCGTCCTCGATAATTTCGACGCCTACGTACAAAAGGTCGTCGGCCGCTAAGCCGACGACCTCAAACAAAAAGGGCGGTTCCTCCGGGGACCGCCTTTTTCTCTTTTTATTTTATGCCGCAGGGAGTGCTCCCTCGTCGACGCCGCGAGCATCAAGAACCATTTCGGCGAATTCACGCACGGCACCCTGTCCGCCATTTTTCGTGAGGACGATATCAGCGATCTTCTTTACGATACGCTGTGCATCTGCCGGCGCCACTTTGATGCCAGCGAGGGTCATTGCCTCCAGGTCGGTACGATCGTCGCCGATATACGCGCAATCGCTCCAGTTCAGGTCGTGCTTTTGAAGCCACGCTTCTATCGAAACCACTGGCGTTTCTTTCTTAAGGGTGTCAGCTAAGCAGTCAACCAGAGGCCATGTGCCAGAGGTAACCGAAGGGAGAGTATTGATTTTATCAATAATACTTCCGAGTGGGCCACTTTTATCGCCTGCAAACACAACACGAATCCCGATCGCACGAAGAAAAGAGAGGCCTTGTCCGTCATGTACACTGCGTGTTTTAAACACGATCGCTTCTCCGGAAGATAGGACGCCACGCGTTTCTTTTCCTTCAAACCAGACCCCTTCGAGATCAAGTATTAAACCCTTGATTGAAAGTAGCTGATCTTTTAAATCCATTTTCATATACATGCTCGGCATTATGTCATAATGATCGCGATATACAATTTTCATTAAGGGTCATTTGATAAAGATTGAGATTCGTGATATCGTATATTTCTGTTATGGTTTTCAGTGACTAAACCTCCAAGGCAATCGTTATAACTGTCGATGCTTGATTTTGGTGACACCAGAGGCATTCTATAGAAGATAAGATACATGGCTAAAAAAAAGGCACTCATATTAGGCATATCAGGGCAGGATGGCTCGTATCTCGCGGAACTCCTTTTACAGAAAGGGTATGAAGTGTATGGCACCACGCGCGGTTCCGCGTCAGTATTTGGTGCAAATCTAAAACATCTTAAGGGTAAGATAAAACTCATCCACACAACATACGATGTCAAATCGCTCGTAAAGATATTGTCTCGAGTACGTCCGCACGAAGTGTTCAATTTTGCCGGACAAACGTACGTCTCGAAGTCATGGAGCTTGCTGCATGAAACAGTGCAGTCCTCTCCGGTTTTAGTGAACAATATTTTAGAAGCAATACTGCAGGTTGATAAGAAAATAAGATTCTTTCAGGCCTCAAGCTGCGAGATCTTTTCTCAGCATTCGGGGTTAATTACGGAAGAATCACCCATTGCTCCTGGGAATCCCTACGGCTGTGGTAAGGCGTATACGACCCATCTCGTCTCGTGTTTCCGCCAGCAGTATGGCATGTATGCCGTGACGGGTATTTTTTTCAATCACGATTCGCCAAGGCGGCATGAAGACTTTGTAACTCGAAAAATAGTCAAACGTGCGGTCGCGATAAAACTAGGGAGAGAGCAAGAGCTCGTGCTTGGCAACACTAGCATTGCACGTGATTGGAGCTATGCTCCCGATATCGTAAAAGCAGCAGCTAAGATGATGAGAATGAAGACCCCGCAAGACCTGGTGCTTGCTTCTGGCCGCACTCACTCGGTACAAGAAATGGTTGACACGGTGTTCGCTCTTCTGGAGCTTAATCCAGAGGCGCATGTGCGGATCGATCGGGCGCTCTTTCGCCCTTCGGAAGCGCCTGCTATCTATGCCTCAAGCAAGAAAGCAAAGGCTCTATTGCGATGGCAGCCGAAAACCTCTTTTCACGATATGCTGAAGCGTATGGTCGCCTACGAAATACGACTACAAACAGGTGCGGAAGTTGATTTTCGTGATGAGCGACCTTTTGCACTATGAAGTATAAAAATACAAAGGGCACCTATGTTATCGCCGAGATCGGTATAAACCACAACGGAGATGTCACCGCTGCTAAAAAGCTCATTAAAGCCGCGGTTAAGGCCGGGGCTGACGGCATCAAGATTCAGGTACGCGATCTCGAGTCTATATATACAAAAAAAGTGCTTGAGGATTCTCTGACGGCAGAACAAAGTACTCAATATCTGTTGAATGAATTGCGGAAGGCGCATCTGACGTTCGATCAGGTACGTGAGCTTTTTGCCTATGCTCGAAAGTTTAAGGTAGATTTTTTTGCTACCCCGTTTGACACAACCTCTGCTCATTTCTTACATACATTAGGAGTCGAACTCTTCAAGATCGGCTCGCCGGATATGACCAACCTTCCGTTGCTTGAAGTAGTGGCGGGTTTCGGCAAGCCCATGATTGTCTCTACCGGGATGAGTGAAGAATCTGAAATCGCGCAGGTGGTGGACTTTCTAAAATCTAAAAAGGCAGATTTTGCACTCCTACACTGCAACAGCACATACCCGGCTTCTTACGGCACCATCAATCTTCGGTATCTAAAGACCATGAGAGAGGGCTTTGGCGTACCGATTGGCTATTCTGGACACGAGCAGGGGTATGCGCCAACCTTGGCTGCTGTTGCCCTCGGCGCAGAGATCATAGAACGGCATTTGACCTTAGATACCAAGCATTTAGGGCCTGACCATCGCTCCTCTCTCATGCCAAAAGATTTCGGCGATATGGTGCGCGATATACGTATCGTTGAAGCATCGCTCGGGCAGCCTCGTCGCGAGTACTTGCAAGGGGAGAAGAGCAATCGTTTGAGCCTCGCGAAGTCGCTTGTCGCTGCGCGTGATTTAGCTGCGGGTACGGTACTCGGAACTGAAGATATTGTTGCCAAGACCCCGGCTCGTGGCGTGTCCCCGCTCAATCTCAATTTATTTGTCGGTAAAAAATTAGCGAAAAACATAAAAACTGACGAATACTTATTGCCGGAACATCTGCAAAAAGCTGGCGCCGCGCTGCCTTCGACGTACCAATTTAATAAAACATGGGGCGTTGTCGGGCGCTTAAACGACTTTAGGGATTATCTTGAATTTAAGCCTGATCTGGTAGAAATACACCTTACCTGGCGCGACATATTTGAATACAAGCGTCCTGCCGAGACGTTCAAGCAAGATCTCGTCGTACACGCTCCTGAATATTTCAAGGACCGGTTGATTGATTACACCTCTCCTGACCCAGAGGTAACAGCTTATTCATTAGATATGCTTCAAAAAGCGATTGCTCTCGCTCGCGATTTAGCTCCTCAATTTAAAGGGCAAAAAGACTCTCGTGGCCCGCGTTTGGTGGTGCACCCAGGCGGTCATTTCTCAACTCCGACCGATTCAAACAAAGCAGACCAATACCGCCTGCTCAAAGAACGCTTGCGAAGTATAGATTCGAGCGGCGTTCGAATTCTTGTAGAGAATATGCCGCCCGAGCCCTGGTATTTCGGCGGGCAATGGCACAACACCATTTTTATGGATGGAAAAGAAATCTCGCAATTTGCAGAGGAGATTGGGTGGGGTATCTGTTACGATACCTCGCACGCGGGACTGTATTGTAATTCCGCCGGCATTTCGTTTGCCGATAATACGAAGGCGGTTCTCGACCATATTGCATACATGCACGTGTCAGATGCTCGAGGTACGACCGAAGAGGGGTTGCAAATCGGGAAAGGCACGCTCGATTTTGAGCAATTCTTTACTATAGTCTCAAAAATTGACACCGGGTTTATTCCCGAAATCTGGCAAGGGCACCTGAATCGTGGTGAGGGGTTCAGGGATGCTCTTACGAGCTTAGAGGGTATCCTGAAAAAAGTAAGCGGCACATCGTGTTCTAGTAAAACCTGTAAGGAACAATCGCACTCTCATCACATTAAAAAGTCACGCAGCCAGTCCTAATTGAGAGAGGTTCTTTTCGTGTCTTGGCGCACTGCTACGATATTTTGGATCCGGAATATTTCATTGTGCGGTTTGTATGTCCCGAGCGGGATAAGTCGGTCCGGTCCAATGCGGTAGAACGTGAAGTCTGGCATCAGGTCGTAAAAGTCCTTAAGGAATGTTCTTGAAAGGATGTTGTGCCGATTGAACTCGAATTGAATGACTTTAATATGAGGAAGCATCTTTTGCGCACCTCTCAGCACTTCAATATCATGGCCCTCAACATCAATTTTTAGGAAGTCGATGTGGTCAATGTTATGAGTAGTGCAGAATGAATCTAGGGTATCAAGCTCGATATCGATCGAAGCATATGGCCTTTCACGTCCCCGTATCACACTCTCATTAACACTAGCGGAGGTTGTCGTCTCATCATCCTGATAAAAATAAATCTTAGATGCAACTCTCTTTGAAGAGAAACCAATATTAAATGCATTCCGATACCCCGTAGGTATTTTCCCAAATGAATGCGGATTCGGTTCAAATAGATAGATACTTGCCTCAGGGAATATCGACCTCAAGGAGTCGCTGTATGCACCCACATTTGCCCCAACATCGAACAGTATCTTGCACGGGGACATGTTGGGCAAGTCAGACGTTACGAAGCGTTGTTCCCACAGCGAATAATCTTCTCCGTGCGTTGGTATACCCATCTGTTCATATGCAAGGAATAGAAGATCAACGTGTGCAACGATCGCGATCTTTAGAAGCACCCGGCGTATAATTTTCTGGAGCGTTCTCATGGATGTATTTCGCCCTGGAGAGCAAGCTCAGCTACGTGTTTAGGAATCGGCATACGACTCCATACGTAGTTGGTAAGTGCATAACGCACACCCTCTTGTATGGGCGATCCGCGATGGAGTCCGCGTGTGTTTACCAAAATGAGCGTGCCGGCCTTCCCAGGGAAAAGAATTCGCTTCGTTGTTCGATTCCCGCGTGCAAGTAAGGCCTCAATCTCAGTATGCGTAAAGCGGTTCTGGTTGAACGAGAAGCTGTTCTGTACAAGGTCGTTGATAATAGTAAGTGGATGATGACTCCCTTCAATATATTCAAAAGGCCCGTTCTTTTCCGTCACATCGGAAAGATACACAATAGCTTTGATCTGTTCGCGTACCGACCAATCGCGGTGCCAGCCGTCTCCTGAGCCCTGATTGCCAGTCACAAAATCAAGTCGGGCGGCAAGCGTGAGACCCGTAAGATAGTCTGTTTTTTCATGAGCCTCCATGATGCGCGCGATCAGCGGATCGTCGTAAAAAGATTTAATAAGAGGAGAAACGCGATCGGCACCGAAAAGGCGATGGTCGGAACCCTTCGCATCGGTCTGAACTTTTTCCCGATAGGTCTGGAGCAGACGATCCACCTCTCTCCGAAGCTCCGCACATCGTTCCGCAGTGTAGAAATTAGGTACGACACAATACCCTTTGCGCCGTATGGCGCGAAGGAGGAGACGTTCTTTAGGGTCGGTCAGCGTCCGTCGGTGTGCCGCCAGAGCTCGAAGCGCGTTTTCCGTCTCTTGGCGGACCGTTCGCAGTACAGCAGAGACATTCATAGTCCGAAAGATATATATTTCCGTATAATACGACGCACTATACCAATGAATGGCTCACTGGGGTTTTGTGTTTGATATTCCTCCTCAAGAATCTGTTCTGGGTCGATCGTTTTTTGGGCAACGCGGTCCAGATCGTCCTGTTTACTTTGAAGCAGGTCGATGAAATCGGTGAATGGCATATCGATCGAGTTCTTATGCTGTGCGGGCAATATGTGCCGTCCGAGTCGTATGTCGAGGTCGCTCAGAAACTCAGCACCCGATCCATATGAAAGTCCCTTCTCCGCAAACACTTTTTTAAGTTCGCCTATGAGTCGTTCTTGCATGGAACGAAGGTTAAAGAATTGTGACGCTCTGCCCTCCGCTCGTGCATGGTCGAAATTCTCAATCGCTTTCGGTGTCGCGTGGTCGAAGTCAATGTAATTTCCGACGGCGTAAAAATAGGGCTCTTTGCGCAACTCAGACGGAAGTAGCGAACCGACAGGGGACATCCCAACAACGGGCATACCGCTCGCCCATGCGTACGCGGCCACGCGGCAGCGACGCTCGTCATCTGCGAAGTGCACAAAGACTTTGGAGGAGCGGTAGAATTGGGCAAGCGTCGGCATGTCGAACGGGAATGGGTACCGGTAATCAATTGTGAGAAGGGTAAAGAGGTCTTTTTCTTCTTCAGAAAACATGGAGTCATACACTCTCCGAATATCATAGAAGACCGTTTTCCGCTCGCTCCGTTTGTAGGGTGGTATCGGGCAGATGAAGAGGACACGATACCGTTTGCCACTGTCATAGAGCCGGCGCACGCACTCGAAAAACTCGGGTATCTTCTTGAACTTGACCGCTCGCGCAACGTAGAGGATATCCCAGAATTTTTCTCCTTCCGCCGGCTTAAAAACTTCCGGTACGAAATTGCACGCATCAAGCGGTACAAGCGGAAAAGGGACGCCGGACACTTCTTTAAGATCTTCCTCTCCGGCCATGCTGAAATCAAAGAGGGGGTTATAGCGGAATTTATAGTCGTGCCAATTATGGTGCAGGCCGATCACCCACTCTTTTTTGAGAGCAAGTATCTTTTCTTGAAGCGGTTTACTATAGAGTATGAAGCGATCCCGTTCCTGTGTGGTGAACGTGATAACTCCTTTTGAGTCCGCAGATGGTAATTTCAGTATGCAAGCCATGGGTAATTCTTACATCAATAGGTTAGAACGTGTATCTCGTCTTTTGCGTTGCTCGTGTACACCTTAGCGGTCATGCCGAGCCTCTTGAGGATTTCCTCATAGTAACTCTTCCCCATTTTTCTGCGCAGGTAGGGGACAGGGCCTCGCCCTTCGTCCATCGTTTTTATTTCAATCCTGTCAAACTCGAAATGAGGCGGCTCAAAGAATCGAATGAGTATCTTATCGGCAAGGCGCTTTGCGTGAAAAAGAGATTCCTCCGGAGACTCGAGCATTTCAATTACGTGCGAGTACAGCGCCACGTCGTAGTGGCCGGTAACCTGCGCGAGCGTGTGAACATCGTCCGATAGGAGGGTTATTTCAGGATATGCGCGTTGACCCGCTTCAAGAAGCGGATCTGAGAAGTCCACACCGCTGTACGTGCAGGCGAGGTCATGCTCCTTGAAATATCCGTACAGTTGAGCATTGCCACAACCGATGTCGAGAATCGAGAGAGGCCGGGGCTCTTTCTTGAGAATCTCCGTGAGTATCCTTTTTGAATCGGCCGAAGATCCTCTTCCCGTTAAATATGTTTCGGCGCTCTCTTTGCTGAACGCAGACCATGAATCTTGGAGTGTCATACAGATTGTTTGTGCGTGTTCCAGCGCGCCGGGGATATGATGAGGCCTCCCCGCTCTTTCTTGTAGCTTTTGTGCTGCGTATTGATGGAGTGTTCCTGTATCTCGAAACCGATGACTGGTCCGGTATCTTGGATCAATTGTTCCGGGATACCGAGCGTCGCTCGGATGCTGTAATCTCCGGCCTTGAGGAATTTTCCGGGCAGTCTGCAGACCGTCTCATACACTCCCGGCTCCTTGTCCACCGGAATCTCCTCGTCATCAGTATCGAACATTTGTACAACATCGGTTCCATCTTTCGACACCACAAGGGCGAGCTGTAACATATGAAGAGAGTCCCGCACACGATAGCGCACGTGGATATCTATTTCATCGGCAACATCGAATACATTTTTCTCAGAAAGGTCACCCGTGACCGCCATGTGTTCCATGGAGGCTAACCCTCCTTCCGTTATCTCGAACGTCTGACTCTGCCTTTTAATGCTCGTATGAGAATATAAAGCAATCGCTTTCTGAGTATCTCCAAAGTGAATGACCTTACCCTGATCAAGAACAGCTGTTTTCTGGCAGAGCTTTTGTATGGCGCCCATGTTATGAGAAACGAACAGGATAGTGCGACCATCTTTCCGAGTCACTTCTTCCATTTTGCCGAGGCATTTCTTTTGGAACTCAGCATCGCCTACGGCGAGCACTTCATCAACGAGGAGAATGTCGGGCTCCATATGCGCGGCGACCGAGAAGGCAAGGCGCACATACATGCCGCTTGAATAGCGCTTCACTGGCGTGTCGAGGAACTTGTCGATCCCTGCGAAGGCGACGATCTCGTCGAACTTCTGTGCGATCTCCCGGCGCGTCATGCCCAGGATGGCGCCATTGAGAAAGATGTTTTCGCGGCCGGTGAGCTCGGGATGGAAACCGGTGCCGACTTCAAGCAGGGAAGCGACCCGTCCGCGTATGATGATCTCGCCTTCGGTTGGCGGCGTGATGCCCGTGAGGATTTTGAGCAATGTTGATTTCCCGGCTCCGTTAGCGCCTATGATGCCGATAATTTCGCCTTTCCCGATGTTGAGATTGATATCGCGAAGCGCCCAAAATTCTTCTTTTGTCTCAAGTCCGACTGCTCGTTTTACTCTCTGTTTCGCAAAACTGAACGGCCGCCGCGCAATGTTCGTAAGAACATCACGCAGGGTTATGTAGCCGCCCTTTTGATGGGTGATGTTGTACTTTTTCCCAATGCCTTTGATTTCTATAATCGGTTTCATAGAGGTCAAATGACGTCGGCGAAATAACGCTCGACCTTTTTGAAATACACGACACCGATGACGAGGAGCACGGCGCAGGCGACGAATGAATCAGCAACAAGGATCCAGTTGATGGGCGTTGCGCCCAGGAGCGCAGCGCGTGCGGTCTGGATGACGCCGGTCATCGGATTCATCGCGAGTATCCAGGAATATTTTCCGGCGATGCTGGCAGGGTAGATGACCGGCGTGATAAAGAGAAGAAGCTGAATGAAAAAGGGAAGTGCATATCGTACATCGCGGTACTTCACGTTTATTGCCGCAAGGAAAAGGCCGCCGCCAACCGCTGCCATGAACGAGATGAGGATGAGCAGAGGGAGAATGAAAAGCCCAGAGAGGTGCGGCGTGTAGCCGTAGTAGAACATCATCCCGACAAGAATGACTGCGGCGATAAGGAAGTCGACCAGTTTTGTTGCGACTGCCGACAGGGGCAGGATGAGGCGAGGGAAATAGACTTTCGTGATGATTGCCTGGTTTGCGACAAGCACATTACTCGTTTCAGAAAGTGCCGTTGAGAAGAAATGCCAGAATAAGAGGCCGGTGTAGACGAAGATAGGATAGGGAATTCCGTCCGAGGGGACCTTGAGTAGACTACCGAAGAAGATGGTGAATACCACCATCGTCATGAACGGCTGGAATACCGCCCACAAGACGCCCACCGCTGTTTGCTTGTAGCGAACCTTGAAATCGCGCCAGGTAAAGAAATACAAAAGCTCTTTGTACTGCCACACCTCCCGCAAGTCGCGGAGACCGAAGGTCTTCTTAGGACGGATGACGGTGAGGTTACTCATAGGTAGTACAGTAGCATCGTTAGACCAATGTGCCGCGCTCTTTTTCGAGATCCGATTCCGCCATCAGCCGTACTAATTCTTTGAACTTTATTTTCGGCTTCCAACCGAGTTTCTTTTTTGCCTTCGCATAATCTCCCTGGAGGATGTCCACTTCTGCTGGACGGAAATACTTCGGGTCGATCTCGATGATCGTTTTCCCCGTCTTTTTGTCGATGCCTTTCTCCTTCAGACCTTTTCCTTTCCAAATGATGTCCATGCCGAGCACTTTCCCCGCTTCCTCGGCGAATTCCCGGACGCTATGCGACTCGTTCGTGGCGAGGATGAAGTCGTCCGGTTCGCTGTGCTGAAGCATGAGCCACATGCCATGGACATAATCTTTTGCGTGGCTCCAATCGCGCTTCGCGTCAAGGTTCCCCAGATAGAGCTTTTCTTCTTTGCCGAGCTTAATACGCGCGAGCGTCTTCGTGATCTTTCGTGTGACGAAAGTCTCTCCACGCCGTTCACTCTCATGATTAAACAAGATCCCGTTTGAGGCGAACATACCGTAGCTTTCGCGATAATTCTTTGCTATCCAATATGCGTATACTTTTGCCACACCGTACGGCGAGCGGGGATGGAAGGGCGTCGTTTCTTTGAGCGGTATCTCGAGCGCCTTACCGAACATCTCACTTGATGAGGCTTGATAGAACCTCGTTTTATTCAAACCGACTTCTCGCATGGCGTCGAGAATGCGAAGGGTGCCGAGCCCCGTGACGTCTCCCGTGTACTCTGGGATATCGAAGCTGACCCGCACATGGCTTTGCGCGCCCAAGTGATATATCTCGTCCGGCTGTATCTCGCTTAGAAGGCGGTTGAGGTTGCTCCCATCGGAAAGGTCGCCATAGTGGAGAAAGAGCCTCCCGTCATGCTTATGCGGGTCCTTGTATATATGGTCTATGCGATGGGTATTGAAATTGCTCGCGCGGCGTATGAGCCCGTGTACCGCATATCCCTTTTCAAGCAGGAGTTCGGCCAAATACGAGCCATCCTGCCCCGTAATCCCGGTGATAAGCGCCTTTTTATGGGAAGTCATGCAACACAGTCATTATATATAAGATATATGGGGTACGGGCAGTGGCGTCATCGTAGCATCTAGAACTATCCCCTATCCCTTGAAAGTTTCAGCAATATGAGGTGTATACTTCAGGAAGCAGCCATTATTTAAACTTAATTTATTTCGTAATTAAACCGTATGAAGAAGCATATCTATGCACTAGGGACTTTTGCATTTGCACTTTCGATGAGCGGGATACCGGCGATCGCGTTCGCCGAGAGCAATGGCGCTGAGGGGACTATGGACACGCGAGTAAATGCGACTACGCAGACACGGGGAGCAGATGCTTCTGTGGATGCCTCGGCGAACGTCGGCGTGGGCACACAGTCTTCAAGCGGCCGGCAGAACCAGGAAAGTAGGGGGACGGAGGATGACGGTGAGGATGAGGACGAAGCAGTCACCTCAAATGATCGGGATGACGACGATACAGATGAAAGTGAGGATGACGATGATGAAATAGAACTTGAACTTGAAGACGATGTAGATGTGGCATTCTCACTCTACGATTTGAAGAAGAAGATCGAAAATCGCAGGCATGAGCTTGAGGACGAAGAGGCGAGCACGACGCCTAAGTTTAAGAAGGCAGTGAAGAACGCAAACGAAGTGCGCCTCGCCGTGCACGGTCTTCTCGCGTC
>JAKFXG010000006.1 GCA_021731495.1 Candidatus Parcubacteria bacterium
AGACAGCACCCAAGACGATAGCAGCAATAGCGAGTACTTCCATTTGAACCTCCGGTTGTGGTTTATCGAAGAGAGATTTGGACTCAGTTCATCTCTTCTCACTATAAGCTATTAGTTTAATTCTGTCAAGCCCCACGGCGCAGAGCGCCGTGGGGCTTGTTTGCTAACTATTTTGAGACCTATGGTTTTTCTTTAAACTCTGCGTCGGTTGCACCGGCGGCGTCATCGGGTGGAGGAGTCTGACTTCCCTGCTCGCTGCCTGCTGCTCCTGCTTGCTGAGCTTTCGCTATCGCCTCCCCTATCTTGGAAAGTGTGGTTGAGAGTGCCTCAGTTGCATTTTTAATAGTTGCCGGATCCTCGCTGTTGCGAGCAGTCTTGAGCGCATCAATCTTGTCCTGCACCTCCTTTACCACTTCAGCTCCAGCCTTTTCGCCGTTATCCTTCACTGCTTTCTCTGCGGCGTAGACGGCTTGATCGGCGATGTTGCGTGCCTCTACGAGTTCTTTGCGTTTCTCGTCGTCTGCCGCATGAGCCTCTGCATCTGCCTTCATCTTCTCGATGTCTTCCTTTGAAAGTCCGGTCGAACCCTCGATACGAATGCTCTGCTCCTTGCCGGTTGTTTTCTCCTTTGCCTTTACGGTAAGGATGCCAGATGCGTCCACATCGAACGTCACTTCCACCTGCGGCATGCCGCGTGGGGCCGGCGGGATGCCGTCAAGCATGAACTTACCGAGCGACTTATTGTCGGCGCTCATCGCGCGCTCACCCTGCGTAATGTGGATTTCTACCGACGACTGATTATCTGCGGCAGTTGAAAACGTCTGTGAGCGACTGGTTGGTATTGCGGTGTTACGCTCGATAAGCTTCGTCGCAACGCCGCCCATCGTCTCGATAGCAAGCGAAAGCGGAATGACATCCACAAGCAGAATGTCCTTCACGTCGCCCTGGAGGATACCTGCCTGGATGGCTGCACCGATGGCAACGACTTCGTCCGGATTCACACTCATATTTGGCTTCTTGCCGAAGAATTTTTCAACGGCCGCTTGGATGGCCGGCATACGGGTCTGCCCGCCGACGAGAATGACTTCGTTTATCTCAGGAATTTTAAATGGCGATGCTTCCATTGCGCGCTTCGTGATAGCCATCGCGCGCTCGATGAATTCAGCCGAAAGGTCTTCAAGTTTCGCACGCGTCATTTTGATAAGCAGGTGTCGCGGACCGGACGCATCTGAGGTGAGGAACGGAATGTTGATCTCTGTTTCCATCGCGCTCGAGAGCTCGATCTTTGCCTTCTCAGCAGCCTCGTCGAGGCGCTGGCGCGCAAGAGCGTCGCCGCGTACGTCGATGCCGCTCTCTTTTTTAAATTCGTCCGCAAGCCAGTTGATGATCTTCTGGTCGACGTCCTTGCCGCCCAAGTGTGCGTCGCCGTCGGTACTCTTCACTTCGATGACGTCGCCACCCACCTCGAGCACACTGATGTCGAACGTGCCGCCGCCAAAGTCGAAGACGGCGATCTTCTCATCCTTTTTCTTGTTAAATCCGTATGCAAGGGCAGCAGCCGTCGGCTCGTTGATGATGCGCAACACCTCAAGGCCGGCGATTTGTCCTGCAGCCTTTGTCGCGCTACGCTGGTCGTCGTTGAAGTATGCAGGGACAGTAATGACTGCTTGTGTGATCTTCTCGCCAAGCTTTGCCTCTGCATCGGTTTTCATTTTGCCCAGGATCATCGCCGAAATCTCTTCGGGGCGGTACCACTTGTCGGTCATTTTGACCTCGATACCGCCCTTTTCAGCTTTCTGCATTTCAAATGGAACGACCGCCTTGTCCTTCTGCACTTCCGGCTCGTCAAACGAGTGGCCGATGAAGCGCTTAATCTGGAATATCGTGTTCAAAGGATTCGTCACCGACTGACGCTTAGCGAGCGTGCCGACGACGCGCTCACCAGTCTTCCCCACCGCGACGATAGACGGTGTCGTGCGCGCGCCTTCGGCGTTCTCAAGAACGCGCGGCTCGCCGCCCTCGACGATAGCCATCGCGGAATTTGTGGTGCCCAAATCTATACCGAGAATTTTTGCCATAATGATAAATAAATTAAGCTTGTGTCGATTCTACAGAAAAAACCGCCTTAGATGCAACTATTCCTCATTTTTCGATTCTTCCTTCTTCTGATAGATGAAAGCACCTACGATAACACCTAGTGGGATGATGAGAGAGACGAGGCCAGTAGTGCTGTTGCCGTTTAGAATGAGATATGCCCCAGCAACAATACCCGCAAGGGCGATTATTAAGCCAAAAACAAGACCGAGCGATGAACGAATGCCATCGAACCAAATAACTCTTGATTCAAGATGTTGTCGATGAAAGGACTGATTTTCGGCCATTTTTACCACACGGTCAGCGAGGCCGGGGAGTACCGATTCGTAGCCACGTAAAATTTCAGGCGGAGGCAGTGGGCCAGAAAAACTGGTCCGTGCTACCACCTGTACTTCCCCATTAGCGACCGATTTGTTCTCGTCCCCAGACATAGGCAATTTCTAAATCATGTCCGACAGCCTGCCAGTCGGCGGCTATCGCACGAGCATCAGCTTCTCGTTCAGTGTCACTGGCGGCAAATCGATTGATAAGTGGTGAAAAATCAAGGATATCGCTCATGCCGCGAACAAAAGTGCGCCGCCCCGGCATGAGTACGAATGTGTCCTGACCGATACGGGTAAGTCTTTCAGTCATGAGTGAAGTATACCACATTATTCGCTTGCAAAGTGTGCGACGCGAACCTTCGCCGGTCGGATGACTGAGTCGCCTATCTTCCACCCTTTTTCGAGAACTGCAGTGATGGTGTCGTCGGTTTCAGACGATTCGACTGCGTCCTGCCCGAGCGCTTCATGGAGTGCCGGATCGAAATGCTCACCTACTTCACCGACCGCGATGAGTCCAAGCGAAGAAAAAGCACTCTCAAGCTGTTTTGCAATTGCCTGGAAACCTTCAGGTATCTCACCGTGCTCTTTGGAGCGCTCAAGAGCATCAAATGCGGGCAGAAGCATCTCGACTGCCTTCACGACACCTGCTTGCTTCGCCGATTTGATATCACCGTCGAATCGCTTGAGTGCATTCACGTAATCTGCCTTAGCTCTCTGCCAGCCATCCATGTATTCCTGCTTCTCCTGCCGGCAGGTCTTCAGTTCCTCGCGTACTTTCGCGATTTTAACCTCAAACTCTTGAGCGCCTGTCCCCTCGTCTGACTCGGGATCGAGATGCTCGAGGTTTTCTGCTTCAATTTTTACTTCATCTTCGTCCCTAAACTCCGCCTCCTCGGCGGAGTCGGGCGAACTTTTTCCAAAAGTTATAGCCATACCTCTCCACTATGCCCCGTATGACAACTTTTTACAAGATTTGTCCCCTTTTTACATCTCTGTCGAATTCAAAAGTAGTCATATGGGGTATGCCTGAAATAATGAGCGGAGTCAAAAGTCTTGAAAAATTACAAGATCCAACCTTGTAATTTAGAAACAGAAGCACCCGACCGGAGCCGGGGCTCTGTCGAGTGCGGGCTACCTTTTGTAAGTGCCCAGACGTTTCTTCTCCTCCTTCTTGTATTGATAGAGTGTGAATGGCCAGAGAAGAGCCCCGAAAATAAGATTCAGGCTCAGTCCAAGCCAATCGTGCCACTGCATTGGCACCCCCCAGCCAATCATGCTCAAACTTGCCCAATACTGTAGGGTCTTGTAGCACAAGAAGAAGAAGGTGCAGGCAGCCCCCAGGCCGTAGCAAATCAGAAGCAATGTCGCGAATAAGGACATCGTCATTTCTCTCACTCCAGCAGTTGTATCTGGGGTCTATCCTACGACTAATACTCAAAATCGTCAACTTGCTCCAAAAAAGAAACGGCTCTCGTAATCGAAAGCCGTTTCTGCGAATTTAACGTTTAGACCATTGTTTCGCTTTTCTCGCTTTCACAAGTCCTGGCTTCTTGCGCTCTTTGGCGCGCGGGTCGCGCTTGAGGAACTTTGCGGCTTTGAGGACTGGGCGCGTCTTCGGCTCTGCTTTGATGATGGCGCGGCTGATGGCGTGGCGCACGGCGTCTGCCTGGCCCGCGATGCCACCGCCCTGCACGTGTGCTGCGACTGCGTAGCTCTCGGTGCTCTCGGCCATAGCAAGTGCTTCCTCAGCGATCTTTGCGCGCTCGTCTGTCTTGAAATACTCCTTTGCGGTCTTGCCGTTAACCGTGAAGCTCGACTTATCGGCCTTCTGCATGCGTACGCTTGCAATAGAGGTCTTGCGGCGTCCGACGGCGGTGATGAAATTTTTTAATGCCATATAGTTTATTCGGTGACGATAAGATTCTTCATGCGCGGTTTGCGGAGTTTGTTGCGCGGGATCATGCCGTCCACTGTTTTCTTAATGATCTCTCCAATACCCTTCTTTGCGATCATCTCGGTCATGGTCATTTCGCGAAGACCGCCCGGGTAGCCAGTGTAACGGGTGTAGACCTTGCTGTCGGTGCGGCGTACCGGAAGGTGAAGCTTGCTTGCGTTCACGACGGTGACTGTCATCGGCAATGCCTGATTTTTACTGAAGTGTACGGAACGCTTGCCGAGGAGTGCGTGTGCAGCCTCGCTCGCCACGCGACCAAGCGTGCGGTCAGTCGCATCAATGGTGTACGTCACGGGAAGCACCCCGTTAGAGACGGTTCTGTTGAGCGTGGATTTGTTCATGGATGTCATATGTGTTTTACAGGAAAGTCTCTAACGGGGCAAGCTAGACAAAAGAAATATAGGCAAGCTTGCGCGCGTCGTTTGAACCGCGCAGGGCACGCTTTGTGATGCGCGTGTAGCCGCCGGCGCGCGTCGCATAGCGAGGACCAATCGAGTCGAAAAGCTTCTTCACCGCCTCCTTGTCGTGGATACGAGTGATGGCAAGCCGGCGGCTAGCGAGCGTATTTTTCTTGGCGTACGTGACGAGCCGTTCGATGAAGGGACGGAGCGCTTTTGCCTTTGCTTCAGTCGTCGAAATACGTTCCTCGAGCACAAGCGAACGCGCAAGGGAGCGGATCAGCGCTGCGCGCTGGCCGGTCTTGCGATGGAACGTCTGTGCTTTTTTAGTAAACGCCATATGTATTATTCGCCTTTGAGCGTGAGTCCATGACCTGCGAGGGCTTCAGAGATCTCTTCGATCGCCTTCTCGCCGATACCATCAAGTTCCTTGAGCGCCGTTGCCGTCTTTTTCACGAGACCGGCGGCGCTCTTGATGCCTGCATCCTCGAGTGCCGAGGTAATGCGAGCCGAGAGTCCAAGATCAGCGACCTTGATCTTTGCGGCACTCGTACCAGATGCAGACTCCTCCCCGCCCTTAGCAGGCGAGGACATGCTGCCATTGAGTGACTCGCCTTCCTGGAAGCCGACGACCGCGCGCAACTGGTGGATCATCGTCTCGATGGACTGCTCGAGCGCTTCACGTGGAGCAATAGTGCCGTTAGTCTCGATGAGGATGCGCAAACGATTGAAATCAGTACGGTCTCCGACGCGCATGTTCTCTACTTCGTAGTTCACACGGCGGATAGGCGTGAAGGTCGCGTCAAGCGCGATAGTGCCGATGTCTACTTTGTCCTTTGTGAGCACTTCGCGCGCAACGTAGCCGAGGCCGCGCTCAATAGTGGCCTCAAGCTCAAGCACTGCTTTGCCCGAAAGATCGGCAATGTGCTGTTCCGGATTCTTTATTTCAACTTGGCTTGGGAGATTGAAGTCTTTTGCGGTGACTTCGCCGGATCCTTTCGCTACGAGTGAAATAGTTTGCGGCTCGTCGCCATGAAGAACAAAATGGATACGCTTGAGGTTCAAGAGGATTTCCATGACCGTCTCGCGTGCACCATCGATAGTGGCAAACTCATGCGGAACGCCCTCGATCTTTACCTGCGTTACTGCCGCTCCGGGAAGCGAGGAGAGGATGATACGGCGCAGTGAATTGCCAAGCGTGTGGCCGTAGCCCGGATAAAGCGAATCAATCTCATAAACGCCCTGAAGTCCTTCTTCAGAAACAATGCGAGGCTTACTTGGGAGTGTAATGTGGTATTCCATAACGCAATCGTAATTACCAATGAATAAACTATTAAATTATCTCGTGTAGAACGAGAGCACCGTCACCAAGTCGCCGGCAGGATCTGCCGACGCCATGGTAGGCCGCTCCTTCACGGAACCCTCCATGCTCTTCGGATTCCATGCGAGCCACGATGGGAGTGGACGCTCTGCAAATTTCTCCGCGAAGCCGACCAGCACCCCGTGCTCTTTCGATCCCTCACGGACGCTGATCTGGTCGCCAACCGACAACCCGTACGAAGGAATGCGCGTCTTCTTTCCATTTACCATCACGTGACCGTGCGCGACCATCTGCCGCGCACCGCGACGGGTCGAAGCAAGGCCGAGGCGCCAGACCACATTATCGAGGCGAAGTTCGAGAAGCTCGTGCAAACGATCGGTCGGCTTTGTCTTGTGCACGGTCTCGAGCGCTTTGTTCACGTAATTGCGAAACTGCTTCTCCGGAAGACCGTAGGTGACGCGCACCTTCTGCTTCTCGAGCATCTGCTTGCCGTACTCGCTCTGGCGTCCGCGGCTGCGGCGCTTATTCTTCGCCGAGCGATCGGCGGAAAGAGCAAACTTCTGCGTCTGCGCTTTTTCGAAGACTGATGCGCCGAGGCGCTTTGCGAGCTTATATCGTGGTCCTGTTTTCATAATCGGTAAGAAGAGTTATATGCGACGAGGCTTCGGAGGGCGCGGGCCGTTATGAGGAACCGGCGTTACGTCCTTGATGGAACGGATCTGAATGCCTTTGCCGGAGAAGGCGCGCAGGACCGACTCGCGACCGGCTCCAACGCCGCGGATGATGACGGTGATCTCCTTGAGTCCGATCATAGTGCCCTTCTCGCCGAGGAATTCACCCACCTTTGCCGCCGCATAGGGAGTGGACTTTCTTGCGCCGGCAAAACCGAGTGCGCCTGCCGAGGAAGAAACGATGGCATTCCCCTTCTCATCTGTGAGAATGGCCTTTGTGTTATTGAAAGTCGCGTCAATATGCAAAACACCCTTCTCGAGATGGCGCTTGGTGATCTTTGACAGCGCACGGTCCTTGCGCCCCTGGTCGAGACCCTTTCCGCTCTTCTTGATGATACGTTTTTTCCCCATAAGTAATTAGGTTTTTTCGAGCGTACGACGACCGGAGGTCATCGTCTTGCGCACGTTGCCGCGGCGCGTGCGTGAATTCGTCTTCGTGCGCTGGCCGCGTACCGGCAGTCCGCGAGAATGACGCTCGCCGCGCGCTGAACGAATGTCCTTGAGGCGCTTGATGTTCTGACCGACCTCGCGGAGAAGCTCGCCTTCGATAGTAAATGCTTCTGCGAGTGCGCGAATTTTCTGCTCCTCGTCGCTGGTGAGCTCGCTTCCTTTCTTAGTCGCGGCGATACCGGTCTTTTCCAAAATTTCCTGGGCACGGGTCGGGCCGATGCCGAAAATAAGCGGCAGCGAGTACGCAAGTTGTTTGTTATCGGGAATGGTAACGCCGGCGATACGCATGATAAAAAATTAACGATGATTAACCTTGGCGCGCCTTGCGTCGAGGATTCTTCTTATTAATACGGTACAGGCGCCCGCCGCGACGGACGAGCTGATCTCCTGATTGCTGGACTTTGATCGACGCACGAACTTTCATTGTAGATGTCTCGAATTATTTTATGTTAAACGACGCACTATTCTCGCACGACCCCCATACGGATCAAGCACCATATCTACCTGGTCACCGACCAGAACGCGAATACGGTGCAGACGCATCTTTCCTGCAAGGTAGGCCAGCACAAGCTCTCCTTCACCCGATTCTGCTACTTCCCCCTCCGCCGAGGCTTCAAGGGACGGGTCAATCTCTTTTGAGAGGCGGACCCGGAAAAGCGAATTCGGCAAGACCTCTTCGACGGTACCAACCGCCGTTTTTTTATCTTCGCCGTCTTTCATTCGTTCGTCATGCAGATACCCTATTAATCTAGCAGGTGTGCTGAAAATCGTCAAATACTGACTAGGGATTTGCCACGACGACCGATATGGAAGCCGGATCCTGGGGGAAGGATTTTCTCCAGAACGGCCTCAAGATGAGAACGGCACGTTTGACCTCGGGATAGTTGGTAAGAGCGACTTCAGCCGATGAACGGGTCTTCCCGCTCACTGCCGCGGCGATACGGGTTGGGTCAACGGTGTATATAAGCGAAGCGGTGCCGGTGAGCCTGAAAGAGAACGAGGACGCGCTTGCGTCTGGAATACCGTTCTCTGGCGTAAGAACAAGATTGCTTGCGGGGCCGAGGGTAAGCGGCTCGCCCTGGTAGCCAAGGCCGGTGATTGAAGAGGCGACTGCTTTCGCAAGTGCGGCATTCGGAAAGACGACCGCCGTAATCGTGCCCTGTTCCTTCACGTCGACCATACCAGTCGTCGAGGAAGGCGATGGAGCAAGCCCTTCATATGTTGTCGTTGCCGCTCCAGCAAGAAGCATGTAGCCTTCGGGAACTTGCGCCTGAATGCTCGCGGCGAGATCCGGAGCAAGCACCGCCATAAGCGCCCTTTTCGCCTCTGATTCGAGGGCCGCATCCACAACTGGAACACTTCCCGAAGCGCCACCAGTCATCGCACTTGACGAGCGGGCATAGACCGCGCTTGCTTGGGGCGTTCCGGCGAATCCGGGTATGGTGAACGAAGTCGGGCCGACATTATATGAACTGCCCGGTTGATCGGCATAGACTTTCACTGTTACGCTCCCGGGTTTCGACGGGCTGCCGCCCGGTATCGTCACCGCCGAACGGATACGGAAAATGAGCCCCGCGGCGGTCGCGAAACGAGTATTCGTGACGAGCTGTTGCGCTTTCGTCTGGGTGTTATAGATGGTGATGGTTCCAGAAGCGGAGGAATTTACCATCTTGCTACCGCTCCCCTTCACGCTCTGCGATGCTATTTTCTGCGCAGTGATGACTTTGAAGGGCAAATCGCCGGAGCTTGTGAGAGCCGTGAAGGGACTTTGTACTTCCGCCGAAACGGTATTCGGCGTCACTTCAACTTTGGCGGTGGAGAAATAGAATAATACTCCCACTGAGGCGGCGATAATGAGCACGACAGTGACAAGCGTTGTGTAGGGAAAACGAGGCGGCCGTTCGGAAACACGCAACGGCTCTCGACCCGACGGCATAGACTGACTCAAGGGCTCCACTTCTCTGCGCCTGGACGGCGGTATGATGTCATTTAATTTACGCATGGGGGTAGTATACCAAGCTCAAAGGACAATGCCATGCCACTCGTGTGCATTACTACCAAGCGAGCCGAGCGACAAAGCATGTCCGCATGCATTTGTCCGAGGCGAGCGTAGGGAGCAAAGTATTCTTTACTGGCCGAAAGCGCTTTACCTTTCCACATCAGAAATGCGATGCTCTAAATACAATGCCATAAGGAGAAGCGAAAGGTCGGGAGAAGTCGCGGTCGCCTGGCGGACCAACCCAACGACATGACTGGCGAGCACCGAAACAATCTTGGGAGGATTATCCGAGAGCCAAAGTTTTCCCAGATGTATCGTATCAAGCATCTGTCGTAGAGAGGATATGTCCGACTCGCGCGCAAGCAGGAATATCGTGCGCGGGAGCGGATACTGTTTCGCAAGTTCGGCAAGCTCGGTCTCGACACGCTCCATCCATGTGTCGGCGGCGTTGTCGCCCGGCACTTCAGCAATGGCGACGAAAAGGCCTTTGCGCACGAGCGCGATGGAAGTCACCGGTCCGGTCGCATCGAGAATGAGCAGATCGGACTCATGAGGAAATGCTTTGCGAACCGCTTGATAGCGCAACGAACTTCCCGCTATGGGAAGGATGTGCCTGGTGTGATAGACACCTTGCAGAACCGAGATGACATCCTTTGCGACCGGCTCATCGATAAGCGACGAGAGAACGATGATCGCCGCGCGGCGCACCTTCTTCTCGTACGGATCACGCGTCTCATATCCGTTAAGGATAGTGCCGATGACACTTTCATCGACCAGCATCTTCCCGAACGCCTTGAGGCTCGTTTCTTCCAAAGCTTTGGCAACAAGACTTTTTGTAAAGACGAACGGCGTCTCCTGTTCAAGGTGTTCGGTGCGCACCAAAGTTTTCTGCCACGGCGCGTTGATCGACACGAGAATGATGTCAGCGCTCCCCTTCCCGGTGGTGCGCGCGAGAATTGGCGCCCCTTCGCGAATGAGTGTATCGCCGAGTATCTGGAGCGCACGCAGCATGGCCCGCTCGCGCGCCTCGCCTTCGCGAATCTCAACAGGGAGACGTTGCGTGTAGAGTACTGCCGGCATTTCGCCCTCGACGTACTGCACATACGCACCTGCGATAGAATCCGCGCCCGCGTCTATCAATACGGCCGACTCAAATTTTTTTCTGTTGCCAAAAAGGCTTCCGAGAAAACTCATCGACTTATTCTAACACCCCGTTAGATGAACTCGCGGACTCGTTATCTAACGGGGCAAGCCGCAGATTTATTCGAGAACCGCTTTTATTCTTCGCACTCCGGCTGAAGACGCTTTCTCTTTCACAATTTTGAATCGTTTGCCGCCTTCGCCGAGTTCTCGAGTATTGCTGACGTGCGGGCCACCACAAAATTCTATCGAGAACGCGCTTCCCAGCGGTCCGACCGAATACACCGATACGGTCTCAGGATACGTTGCGCCAAATTCGTGCTCTGCACCGAGTTTCTCCGCCTCCTCTTTCTTCATGTCCGTGCGAACAACCGGAATACCCTCAGCGATTTTTTCGTTTACGATCTTTTCGACTTCCGCCTTCTGTTCTGACGTCATCTTAGCTCCGTACGAAAAGTCGATGCGCAATCGTTCGCTCGTGATGTTGCTCCCGCGCTGATGCACGTCCGGACCAAGCACCATCTGGAGTGCTTTCAATAAAATATGATGCGCCGTATGGTATCGCACTGTCTGCTCCGCGTGGTCGGCAAGCCCGCCCGCAAATTTCTGTGCAGCACCCGCGCGCGACAGTGCCTGATGCTCTTCCATCTTTGTCTTTACCGAGTCCATGTCGAACGCGATGCCACGTTCCTTTGCGATTTCTTCAGTGAGTTCTATAGGAAATCCGTAGGTCGTAAACAACGTGAAGGCGTCGATGTCATTCCCCATCTTCTCGAGTTCCCGCATGCCATGCGCGAGCGTCTTCCTGAATTGAGCTTCTTCCTTTTCGAGTTCTTCATGAATGACAGGTGTTGCTTCATGCACAAAAGGATATGCGCTCAAGTATGCTGCGCCGAATCCTTCTGCGACTTCGGCAAGTACCGCCTCTTTGATGCCAAGTTTGTCCGCTTCACGAATGGAACGACGGATAAGTCGGCGCAAAACATATCCTTGCTCGGTGTTCGAGGGGCGGATGCCGGACGCGATGAAAAACGACGCCGCCCGCATGTGGTCGAGGATGATACGAAACGAGCGTGTCGCCTCCGTATCGCCATAGGACTTCCCCGAACGCTTCTCAATAACCGCGCGCGCGGCACCAAACACATCAATGAGGAAAATATCGGGATTTTTGAGTACGGTAAAAGCTAGGCGTTCAAGTCCACCACCGAAATCAACGTTCTTTTTTGGAAGCTCCTTGAAACTTCCGTCCGCCTGCTTCACGAATTGCATGAACACAGAATTCCCGATCTCAACAAAACGGCCGCAGTCGCAATTCACATGGCACTCTCCGCCCCATTTCGGGTCGTGCGGAGTACCGAAATCATAAAATACCTCCGAGTCAGGACCCCCGGGCTCTCCGGGCGGCATTTTTGCCGGGATGCCAGAGCGGCTCCACCAGTTTTTCTTTGCCCCGTAGGAAAAGATCCTTCCATCCTGCATGCCCTTTGCATACCCCTCCTCCTCGGTGCCGATGCGCACCAATTCAGCGGACATGCCCTTTTCGGCAAAAAGTTTTTTCCATATTTCAACTGCTTCAGTATCAAGGTCCATGCCCGTACTCTCGTCTCCGTCAAAAACGGTAACGTACAGCTTCTGCGGATCGAGTCCAAGCCCTTCCTCGCTCGACGTGAGGAATTCAAAGAACCACGGGAGCTGTTCCTGTTTGAAATAATCGCCCAAGGACCAGTTGCCGAGCATCTCAAAGAAGGTCGTGTGGCGATTATCGCCCACCTCCTCGATGTCCTCAGCGCGAAACGACATTTGTGAATTCGTGAGGCGCGCGCCTTCCGGATGCGGCTGACCCAATAGATATGGCACAAGGGGCTGCATACCGCTTGAGGTGAACAGCGTGGTCGGATCATTTTCAGGCACAATAGGCGCCGAGGGGATAACTGCATGTCCCCGCTTTGCAAAAAAGTCGAGATAGCGCTGCCGTACGTCTGAGACGGTCATAAAAGAGATGTTACCAGATTTTTATACGATCTTCTGGCGCAATGTAGAGTTTATGGGCAGACGTCACCCTAAACGCATCATAAAACTCATCCATGTGCGGCAAAGGACCGTTCACACGAAATTCGCTCGGTGAGTGAGGGTCGGTGACGATTTGCTTCTTAAGCGCATTGGGTCGCACGCTCCCGCACTCGGTCATCGCGTATCCGAGGAAAAAACGCTGGTCCGGCGTAAAGCCGTCAATGAGTCCGGCTGGTTTCTTCCCTTTTTGAGAGCGCTTGAATGCCTCATAGGCGAGCACAAGTCCGCCAAGGTCTGCAATGTTTTCGCCAAGAGTGAGCTTCCCGTTCACGTGAATGCCGGGAAGAGGCTCGAACGCGTCGTAGATTTTTGCAAAAGCATCAGCCTTCTTTTTGAAACGCGCCGCGTCTTCCTTCGTCCACCATTCTTTCAAATTTCCCTTTTCATCGAACTTGCGGCCTTCATCGTCGAAACCATGAGTAATCTCATGGCCAATGACGGAACCGATACCACCGTAATTAATCGCATCGTCGGCGTGAGCATCAAAAAATGGCGGCTGCATGATGCCCGCCGGGAAAACAATCTCGTTTGCGTTCGGGTCGAAGTACGCGTTGACGGTCGGGGGTGTCATGTACCACTCGGTCGGATCTGGCTTTTTCCCGAGACGGCGCATAACTCGCTTGAATTCATGCTCAGTAAGACGTTCAAGGTTACCCCAATGGGAAGAGCTTGAGAGCGTGACGCCCGCGTACGAATGCCATTTAGACGGATACCCAAGTTTCCGCTTCATCGACTTCAGTTTCCGAAGCGCGCGTTTCTTAGTTGCCGGCGTCATCCAATCGAGCTCCTTGATATGCTCTCGGTATGCTGCAAATAGGTTATTGACGAGTTCATTGATACGACGCTTGGCAAGCGTATCAAAGTGCTCGCGCACATAGAGTTTCCCGAGCGGGTGCCCAAGCGCGCCATCAGTCATACCCACAACTCGTTCCCACAACGGACGCATCTTTTTTACGCCCGAAAGTTGGGTCGCATAAAAACGGAAGCTTTCTTTTTCCATGCTCATCGTAAGCGCTCCCGCAGCGCCGTTTATCAAGTGCCACTTCAAGTATACTTTCCATTCCTCCATGGGAAGATCTGCGATGAGTCCCCCGACGCGTTTGAGAAATTTCGGTTGACCGACAATAACGTACTTTGCACGACTTGCGGTGATGCCGGCAAGATACACTTTCCAATCCACTTGTGGCACTTCTTTTGCAAGCGCCGCGATCGTCCGTTTATTGTATTGTGCATGCGGGTCGCGACGTTCTACGCGCGTCATAGACGCCTCGGCAAGCGCGGTCTCAATTTTTAAAATTGTCTCAACTGCCTCACGCGCGGCCGGCGCAGAGTATCCTGCGAGTCGCAATAAGCGTGGGATGTATGCACGATACTGCGCACGGACTTTTTTAGAATCCTCATCGTCCTTTAGGTAGTAGTCGCGATCTGGCAGCGAAATACCGCCCTGCGAGAGATGTAGTGAATTTATGTCGCTGTTTTTGTCGTCGCGAGCAATATAGGGAGACCAGAGAGCCCCGAGACCTTCGCGATGAGCCTTTGCAACAAACTGAACCAGCGCCTTTGTATCCTTGATCGCATCGATTTCCGCAAATGTTTTTTTAAGAGGCTCGATGCCGAGTTTATCGCGACGTTTAGTGTCCATCGCGGCGAGCCAGAAATTACGAACCAGAAGCTCGTCTGCGGACGCTTTCTTCGGGGATATCTTCGCAACACGCTTGGTTATCTCACCAAGATTGTGTCGAGAGAGTTCGCGTAAGACAAAAAAACTTCCCCACCGCGCCTCGGTCGATGGAATGGGATGCTTCTTGTTCCAACCTCCGGTTGCGTAGCGGAAAAAATCATCCCCAGGATGAACTTTCGTGTCTAGGTTTGCACGAGAAAAAGATGTCTTTGCGGAAGCCATAAGCGCCTACTGTACCAAATCGTTTATGCCGACGCGAATTTCGCCCGCTCAAGATCATGCACTTCGGCAAGGCGCCTGGTGAGGCGGTGATCGGGCAACCGTTTCTGTGCGATGCGGAGCGCTTCGCCGTGATACCACACATAGTCCTCCACTGGCTGTTTCCATCCCGCATGGAGCGCTTCACCTTCTTTTTCGAACGCCTCAAGTTTGCTTTCGATGTTGTCTATCTTATCAGCGATAGCGATGAGAATAGCCTCGTCCGGAGCGGTCTCGAGATTTTCAAGATACTTCGTCTTGCGCTCTTTCCAATCGATTTTCTTCCCATCTTTTTCTTTAACTTCACTCACAGCCTCCACTAAAAGAGCGACACGTTCATTAAAAGCCTCCACGATTTCTTCGCGAGTAGTGCCCGTGTCCTCAAGTGTGTCGTGGAGGAGAGCTGCGGTCACAACGTCGTCGTCCGCCCCATCTTCAGCGACCAGAAGTGCCGCCGAGAAAAGGTGCGTGATATACGGCAAAGGCTCCGCCTCGCGACGCATCTGCCCATGATGCTTTCGCGCCGCAAACTGTATCGCTTTCTTTATCTGCGGCGTGTGGTTCATCCCGTTAGAAATAGGACACGGATCTGCTCTGTGCAGACTGAACGCCTATCCAATTAGGTTTTATAAAATCGACCTCCTGCGGCTGCTTGATTTCGTGTCCGCGATTTCTAACGGGATTCATGGGTTGAGTATAAAACAATTCACACATTCTTGCTCCACTGCTTAGAGCAAGTTCGAATCCGTTGTACATAAATGAAAACTGTCCTCCAACAGTCTTCATTGGGGGGGACAGTTTATTCGTTTCTAAGGACTTACTCATTTGCAATGATCAGTCTTAGCCCGAATGCTCCGTATCGTTGATACGCTTTTTGGCTATCTCGACCAATCGTTCGCCGAGTTTCTTAAACCAGTAGTCGGTCGGTCCCGCCGCACCTTCACCCAAAGCACTGGCGACAGCGAGCAACGTTTCAGCCACCACTTGATTGCGTTCCAATAGTGTCATGATAGCTTCTCCTCATTCTTCAATTCAAACCATTTCACTTTGGCGGGATTTCTCATCGGCAAGGATCCAAACCACGAAGGCGTCTTGCAGAAGCTCTTTGAGCGCAGAAAGGATTTCACCCGAACTAGTGGGGCCGATTTTTATGTTCAAGTCTCCCTAATTGCACGGTATAGTATATGTAACGATATGTCAATACCCTCCTATAGCCAATCTATTGGAGTCTCGTTGTGAGCAATAAGATACTCATTCGCTTTGCTGAAGTGCTTACAACCGAAGAAGCCCGAGGCGGCTGAAAAGGGGGACGGGTGCGGAGCTTCAAGCACGAGATGTTTGCTTCGATCAATGTGTGCGCCTTTCGCTTTGGCGTAGTTGCCCCAGAGCATAAAGACGAGGCCCGTGCGCTCTTCCGAGAGCGCACGGATGGCGGCATCGGTGAAGAGTTCCCAACCGCGTTCCTGATGCGAACCGGCGGTGCGCGCGCGAACGGTCAATGTCGCATTCAGCAGAAGAACGCCCTGCTTCGCCCAGCGTGAGAGGTCGCCGTCGGTATGCACAAGGGGCTGCCCGAGGTCGCTTTGTATCTCTTTAAAAATATTCTTGAGCGAGGGCGGCGCCACCTCCTTTTCATCAACGGCAAATGCAAGGCCATTGGCCTGCCCTTTCCCATGATAGGGGTCCTGTCCGAGTATCACGACTTTTACCTTATCGAAGGGACACAAATCAAATGCGCGAAAAATATTCTTTGGCTGCGGGTATACGGCCCCTTCTTGATATTCTTTTTTTACAAAAGTCGTGAGGTCAGTAAAATATGCCTGCTCAAATTCACCCCGCAGTTTTTCTTTCCACGACGATTCAATTTTGACTTCCATTATTATATTCCCGGCACCCCCTCGGCTCGAAGTAGGCGTTTCTTTGCCTCTTGCCCACCACGGTTATAGTCCCCGATTTTTCCGTCACTGCGGATGACGCGATGACACGGCACGCTCGGGTCATAATTATTTTTCATGACCGTGCCGACCGCACGGGCAGCGCTCGCAGAGCCAGCTGCCTTCGCAACTTCCGCGTACGATCGAGTCTCTCCCCGGGAAATTTGGCGGACGACATCTCGAACGCGATCGGCAAATGAGTTCTTTTTCATGTGATTCTGCAGAATCATGCCGCGCAATTGTCCATTAAGGCGCTGCCTTTTTCTTCTTGCCACCGTGGTGAAGCTCGAGTAATTTCTTTCCCGCATTTTCGCGATAGGGACAGTACTCACAGCGCGGGCCGGTCTTTGGAATGGCGTCAGAGACGAGACAGGCCTTCATGTCGTGGAGCGTATCCGGTATCCACGAATCATCGCCTTCGTACGGCAGAATGCTGATATCAAACTCAAGCCTCCCATCGAATGCTTCCTTACCACTCAAACCGTTCGCATACACAAAGTAGGCAATCGGTGAGACCTTGAAATCGTTCCGGCGGAAGAGCCATTGATAGACCTCCACCTGGCGCTTGTATTGTATCTTCCACTCGTCCTCAAGCGTTACCTCTTTCTTCCCTGCTGTCGCTTTGTAGTCGACGATATGCAACTCGTCGGCAGGGTTCACCCAGACATCGTCGATACCACCGCGCACGATGAGGTTGTTTTCCGTATCGTGATATCGCACTCCTCGTTTGAGCGCATCGCGCCACTCTTCGATTTTCTCATGCGCATAGGGGATCGCATCAATTCCGTACTTCTGCATGAGCGGATGCGCTTCTCCGGCTGCACGACGGATATCGAACTCTTTTTTGAAAAGCTCATCGACCGCATTATTGAGCGTAAAAGCAGGCGTATCGGGACGACCGATGCCGTACCGAGCCTCAAGCCAGAAACAGCGCGGACACTCGAGAAATCGATCGATCTTCGAACGAGAGATTGTATAGGGTTCCTTTGAAGACGGGTCAAACCGTCCCTTCTCCCATTTAAGTTTGTAGCCGCCAAATGCCATACCCGGTCAGTACACAATGGCGTTACTCCCCGTGCCGTACGTTTCAAAGATGTTCATAACGTACATAGTGCACCGTTCGCGCCGAGAGTACAACGTGTTCCTGGAGTAGAAAGCACGACGCCATTGTGTCCTACCGGGCATGCTATTCGGCGGTGTTGAAGTACGCGACTGCGCGCGCACCGGTCTCGAAGTCAACGTACACGCTGAAAGTCGCGGGATCGAACTCACCGCTCCCGTCATCGCGGTACAGTTCGATGGCATACGCGCGACCGGGCTCGGTCGCGCGCAGGAGTGGAACGGAAACCTGGGTACGCGGTCCCCCCACGCGTGCGGCGCCAAGCACGTTCCCGAGGTCGTTGCCGTTCACTTCACGGACCGCAACCCACACACCCGGCGGTGGTACGGTGACCGACTCAACGACGACCGTGTCGCCGGAAGCCTGGTCGGCGACGGAAATAGCGCCACTTCCCTGCGGGAGCTTCCTCTCAGTGTCCGTGGTGAGTTCCGAAGAGGATGGTGTGAAGGTGGTGAACACCGAAGGACCGCCAATAAACCATACCCCTGTAAGCAGGGCGCCAAGCATGATGCCGGCGACGAAAGAGTTTATGGAAAAGCCTTTCATCATGCGGAAAGAGTATCATGAAGCACTTCAGGAAGCGCAAGGAGGCCTTTTGCCTCTGCAAGGAGTTCGCCTACACGGGAAGGAGAGAGATGGAGCACGTCGAGCTGGCGGCGGTCTTGAAGAATCGTGTCGACTGCAATAACGCGCTGTTCAATCAGAAGATTTTTCTCGGCGCGCGAGAGACCGGTGAGTGTCGTGATCGGATACACCTTTGCGCGGCTCATACGCACGAAAAGGCTGTCATTCACCGGATACCCCCACCCGAGCAGCTCTACACCCGAGCACTCTGCATAGGCGATCGCTTCCGACGTGAACTTGGTATTAGTAACCAAAAGACCGCGATCAATGGGGCATGCGCGAATTGCGGGGTCGCAATTGAAGATGTCATCGAAACGGCTCTTCACATAGAGCGCAACTTTTAAATCAGTCTTATAACCCGGATCGTTGTGATATTTGAGTTCGGCGGCAAGATACTCGTTGCGATCGGGATGCGATGCGTAGAAATCGGTCTCATGCACAACGCACTTTCCTCGTATCATCTTGCGCGTCTCGACCCGCCAGCCTTCTGTTTGGTACAGGTGCGAAATAAAGTCCTCGAATGGATGGCCCGTGGGACCGAGCTCAAGTAGTGCGCGCCGGAGCGAATAACGGGCGGCAATGGGACGGGCTTCTTTCCGCAGGAGCGCAAATGCGCGCGAATAGATCTCTTTTGAAGAGATGCCGGGCACTATCATGTTCGTGATCGTATCTGCGATGCGCTCTGCGGTATGCGCGCCTGCGCCGGATCTTTTGAGAGAACTGACCAGGCGCGCTGGGTCAAAGATCTCGGTTGAGCCGTCAGCTTTGGTAATGACCGGCAGTGACGTCATAGAACGCTCGAAGTCGCCGGGGAGCCGTTCACCATCACCGTAAACGGGAGACCCGCGGGCGCCGAAAGCGATGTCTGGAATGACACCTCTGTCGGCAACTGGAGACACACACCGACATCGTTCGACATGGAGACTTCCACGAGGATGCTCTCTGTACTTGAGGCGCTACCCTGGAGCGTTGATTGTGCAGAGACCGTCGTGCATGCATTCGGTGCCAAGAGCGAACCGGTGATGGTGTGGACACCTTTTTTGAAGGTATCGCGTAGAGTGACGGACGGCACGTCCGAAGATGCCGTGGCGGTTACCTGGGTCTCTGCAACATCGCGGGTATGCGGTACCGAAAGCACAAACCCAATAATGATGAAGAGGGCGATGATGGTTGCGGCAACCCAAAGGCGTTGATGACTCATCCCGTAATAATACCACCACCAACAAGTTCACCTGAGTGATAAAAGACGATTGACTGTCCGGGAGCGGGATTTTCCGGAAGCGGGCCAGAACTCACAAAATGACTGTTTTCGATGTGGCCCGGTACGCGCTTCCCGCGGTAACGATACTGCGCTTCGGTAACAAAGCTCGGTTCATTAAACCAGTTCGCGCCAGTAAAGTGGATCTTTGAGGGTGCGGGCGCAAGGCTCGAGAGCCGCGCCTTTCCCACCGTGAACTCATTTCTCGCGATGTCCTTCGCCAGAACGAACCAAGGACCAACTCTGCGCGCGTTGTGCAGAGCGATACGCTCACCGATAGTGTGTAAAAGCACGCCGTCGTGTTCTCCCACCAGGTTCCCCTGTTCGTCGAGCGCGCGGCCAGGCTTGCTCCCAAACTCGCTACGTAGAAATTCCTCAACTGAAATGCTTCCAAGAAAACAGACGCCTTGACTGTCTTTCTTCTCCGCCACCGGCAGATGGAACCGCTTCGCTAATGCGCGTACCTTGCTCTTCTCAAGATTCCCCACTGGAAAAATCGTAGCGGACAGAACGTCCTTCGGCACGGCCCACAAAAAATAACTCTGATCTTTCTCGCCCGAGCGATAATGCCCCATGGCGATAGCGTCCGCCCCATGTGCCTTTGCGAAACGATAAAATACTCCGAACTTTACTTCCTTATTGCACATGACGTCCGGATTCGGCGTCCGCCCCGCACGATATTTGGCGACAAGATAGTCGATAACCTCTCTCTTATATTCGGCACTTGCATCACACGTTCGAAATGGGATGCCAAGGCGCGCCGCCACCCGCATCGCATCGCGACGCTCCGCCGCCCAGGTACAGGGCATCCCGGGTGGATACCACCCCTTAATGAATACGCCGGTCACCCGTGCGCCTGCCTGTTGTAAAAGCGCTGCTGACACGGCGGAGTCCACACCCCCCGAAAGGCCTATGAATATCTTCTTCCCGCGTACATTCATACTTCTTATCTAATCACGCTTGGCACTGTGTGACCACATATTCTTATTGTTGCCGACCGGAAATTATAAAAATGTGGGAAAGCGGATATCTAAACTCAGTACAAATATTTCTCCCGGTTGGCTTGGTGGCCCGCATAGGTCGTGGCGTAATGCATCAGGTTATCTTTGCCGGTAAGGTAGTACAGATAATTTGTTTTTGTCGGATTAAGTGCCGCTTCAAGGGCATCAAGGCCCGGGTTATTGATCGGCCCCGGCGGAAGCCCTTTGTGCGTGTAGGTGTTGTATGGCGAATCCACTTTGAGATCGGCGAACGATGGCGAGTACGTATCGCGGCCGTAAATATATCCGAAAACCGCGTCCACCTGCAGGGGCATGCCGAGCCTAAGGCGATTCAGGAGAATGCCGGCTACCATGCGCCTGCTCGCGGTCGTGCGCGCTTCTTTTTCGATCAAGGATGCCAGAATGACAACGTCGGAAAGAGACCGGCCCGACGCCCGCACCTCATCCATGATCGTCGCTGTCTTCGTATTGAAATTTTCGCGCATCAACGCGATGATGGATGCGGCATCCGCAGACTGAGTGAAAAGGTACGTGTCGGGGAACAGATATCCTTCGTGTGGCTGTGCTTCCTTCAAGAAATCTTTTTCGGATACCCCAGGAAGCGCCTCCGCAATTTGCGCCGCTGCTTCACGCACCGTCGTTCCTTCGGTAAAAGTTATGCGCACTGGCGGAAAACCATGCGCGCCTGTAACCAATCGAGAGGCCACCGTGAACAGGTTCTGGCGCGTCTCGAAGCGGTACGCTCCCGACTGCACCTGACCACTCGCTCCAGTTATACGCAGAAGAATTTGCAGCAGAACGGGACGAGCAATGACATGCGCATCGGCGAGCTGTTCCGCAATAATCGGTGCCGAGGTTCCCCGGACGATATTG
>JAKFXG010000025.1 GCA_021731495.1 Candidatus Parcubacteria bacterium
GGCGCGATACTCACGACCGAATACTCGTCGAGCATTTGTGTTTGTCGTAATATCTGCGCAAGAGATTCCTTTTCTGCAGAAAGCCTCGCTGAGAGTTGCGAGAGCGTCCGATTGCGCACCCCTATGTCGCCATTCAGCTTTGTGATGGTGAGATTGATCGCCTGTATCTGAAGCTGGGTCTTCTTTATTTCCGCATTAAAAGCGTCTATCTGGGTCTGAAGCGTCTGACGCTGGTTTTTCGCAGTGTCGAGCAATTGCTGCTGCGCAATGATCTGACTCTCAATCGCTTGGAGTTGGTTTTGAAGATCTTGTTGCCGCTGTGTCACCGCCTGCGCCGCGCTCTGCGCAAGCGCCGTGGACGGCACAATGACGCATATGCAGAGAAAAACAAAAAATGAAAACCGATGCATCGTTCGGCTAGTTTACCATGACGGGTGGAAAGGCATGGTACTGGCCTCGACAGAACGCCTCCGTCTGCTTTGCGGCGGGGATGGCGACCCAGTAGGTCATTCTACTGAATGAGACGGACTGTTTTACGGGGCTGGTTCCACAGCCGCTTCTCCCTCGGTCTCTTCTTTACCCTTTTTCTCGACTTCGATTGAGGCGATGTCCGCCGGTGCGGCCTCCTCCTTCTCTTCGACGATCTCCTGTACGAGCGCGACGACTTCTTCGGGTCCAATAGCAAGTGCCACGCCTGTCGGGAGCCTGAGATCCTTTGCGTGAATACGATCGCCGATTGCGGCGAGTACGGAGAGATTGACTTCGATGTTGTGCGGCAGATTCATCGGGTCCGCCGCCACCTCAATTTCATGAAGCACCTTCACGAGGTTCGCCCCTGCTTCCACAGCAGGCGATTCGCCTACGAACACGAGTGGAATGGCAACCTCGACTTTCTCGCCCTTGGTCACTGCGTAAAAATCAATATGGCGCGGGAGGCTCGTGAGCGGGTCGAGATCAACCTCGTGAATGAGGGTTGGGAGCGATGCGCCAAGCCCTTCGAGCGAGACGATTGTCGCTTCACCCGCTTCACGCAGAACTTTCTGGAACGCACGAGCCGGAACCATGATCGGCGTCGACGCCTGGTGAGCGCCATACACGACTGCAGGGATAGATCCCTCTCGGCGAAGTACGGACGCACTATTGCTGGTCCCATCACGTTTCTCTACCGAGAGTGTAAGCATAGTGGGCGCACTATACCGCACCCATCCTCATACCGCAACAATCCCATGTAGGATGTACGACGTCCTACATGGTTCAGGCGAGGGCGGCGGAGACTTTTGCGAGACGAGCAAGGAACACTTCACGGGCGGCGCTCACATTTTCTTCCTTCCCTTTCCATACTGAAAGAGCTTCTTCCTGAAGCGCGCGGGCGTAGGAGAAGGTGAGCGGCCAGGGGACATCGACTTCTCTCGCTTGGCGAGCTATCGCCGCGAGGTTCTCAGTCGCCTGCTCCGGCGTCTGTCCGCCTGAGAGGAAAACGATGCCTGTAACTTGTCGCGGCACATTCTCCAGTAGCACCTCAAGAGTATCTTTAGCGACCTCCCCGGGCGAATCCTTCTTCATGCTTTCAGAACCCGAAAGCATCATCGAGGTTTTCAATATCACGCTTGCACAGTCGACCGAATGCTCCTCGAGAACCGAAAAGACGGTTCCAAGCGTTTCTGCAATGACCGCGCGCGCCCTCTGGCGACTATGCGTACCCTCATACAACACTTCCGGCTCTAGTATCGGCACGAGACCAGCCGTTTGCACCTCCTTCGCATAGCTCGCGAGGCGCTTTGCATTCTCATGCAGAGCCGTTGCCGTAGGCAAGTGATCGCCGTCGATCCGGATAACCGCGCGCCACTTGGTAAAGACGGCTCCTTGTTCTTTATACGTTACGAGCCTTTCGGGGAGATCGAGAAGTCCCTGGGTAATGAGCTCCTGTGGACTGGTGCTGATCGGTTCGGTGCCAAGATCGACTTTCACGCCGGGGACAATACCGCGCGCTAAGAGCGATTCAGTAAATAATTTCTTGTCGTTTCCTTTTTCGAGAAGTGTCTCGGAAAAAAGAATGATGCCCGAGAGATACTGTTCGATACCTTCAGCACCGAAGAAAAGATCGCGAAATTGCCGTCGCATCTCCGGACTCGTCGCGATGCCGTAGGAAGCGAGGCGCGCAGTCGCGGAGTGTACGCTCTCGTCTGCGGCAAGAAGTCCTTTGCCGGGAGCAAAAAGCGAACGGGCAATTGAAACAAGATCAGTCATTTTTAACATTGTACCACTACGCAAAGCACGGTAGACTTACCCCTATATGGATTTTATCGCGATTGGTGATACGGCCACAGACGAATTTATCAAACTTAAGGAGGCGCGAGTTAATTGCGATGTCGATGATCAGAACTGCACCATTTCAATGAAATGGGGGGATAAAATTCCCTTTGAATTCTCCGTTCTCATACCTGGCGTAGGAAACGCGGCAAATGCCGCGGTTGCCGCTGCACGTCTTGGCCTCTCCTCTGGATTTGTTTCCAATGTAGGCAACGACCGTTTCGGAGAAGAAACTCTCAAGACCTTTAAGCGCGAGGGTGTCGACACGAAATACATTGCGGTAAACGATGGACTGCCGACGAATCACCATTATGTGCTGTGGTACGAGGCTGAGCGAACCATCCTCATCAAACATGAAGCATATCCCTACCGTATTCCGGAAGAATTTATGCCGCCCAAGTGGATCTATCTCTCTTCGGCAAGCGAGCACTCGGAAGCGTTCCATGGAGAACTTGTCGCCTGGCTCATCAGACACCCGGAAACGAAGCTCGCGTTTCAGCCCGGCACATTCCAGATGAACATGGGAAAGGAAAAACTTGCCGCGCTCTACGCCGCCACCGAAGTGGTCGCTGTAAATAAAGAAGAGGCTGAACGCATCCTTGAACTCGGCGTGACCGATATTAAAGAACTCTTAGAAAAAATACGATCCCTCGGCCCAAAGATAGCCCTTATAACCGATGGTCCGAACGGGGCGTACGTGTTTGATGGCACTGAGATGCTTAAGGTTCCCATGTACCCGGACTCGAAGCCGCCCCTGGACCGTACGGGTGCGGGCGACGCGGCGACGTCGACCTTTGTCGTCGCGCTCGCACTCGGCAAATCACTCTCCGAAGCTCTTTTGTGGGGACCGGTGAACTCGATGTCGGTCGTACAAGAAATCGGTGCGCAAAAAGGGCTTCTTACGCGTAAAGCGCTTGAGAAACTCGTTGCTGAAGCGCCAGCGCATTACCGTGTCGAGCCGTTGTCGTAGTCGTCGTAGTCATAGAGAGTAGTTTTAGTACTGATCGTTGCCGACGGTCAAAACTTCAAACGTGTTTTGATAGGCCACGCGAATAATGAGGAGCGACGCCCCCGAACCGATAATGGTAACGAGCAGTATGGCAACATACGTGTTTATCCTGTCTTTCATATGTCTTTGACTAACCGCGTGGCGGCATCGACGATGGTATGTGCGTCAAGTTCATAGTGTTCCAAAAGCTGTTGGGGAGGACCTGATTGACCAAACGCGTCCTTCACTCCGAGCCGCCGCACCGGTACGGGATGGCGCTCTGCAAGGAATTCCGCGACGGCGCTCCCGAAACCTCCCGCCACCTGATGTTCTTCCACCGTAACGACACGGCCCGCTCGTTTTGCCGCTTCAAGCACCGCTTTTTCGTCGAGCGGCTTCACGGTCGGCACATGAAGCACGATGGATCCGATACCGCCCTCAGAAAGCGCGCGGGCCGCTACGAGTGCCGTATAGCTCAGTGAGCCGGTCGAGAGTATCGCGACCTGTAGCACTTCTGATTCAAAAAGTACAAGGGCCTTTCCAATGAAAAACGGCGTCTCACCGGTCGTGAAAACGGGCGTCGCCGCACGACCGAAGCGGAGGTAGACGGGCCCGTCCGTCTGTGCGGCGGTGGCGACCGCTTTCCGCGCCTCTTCTGCATCTGCTGGGACAAGCACGGTCATGCCCGGAAGCATGCGCATCATGCCGATGTCTTCAAGCATCTGATGCGTTGCCCCATCGGGGCCAACCGAAATGCCCGCGTGCATACCGCATATCTTCACCGCCACCTTGTTAAGCGCGATAGTGGTGCGAATTTGTTCATAATTGCGGCCCGGAGAAAATACCGCGTAGCTCGCGATGAAAGGGATCTTACCCGCAGCCGCCATACCACTTGCGACTGTCGCCATATTCTGTTCGGCGACACCCATTTCGACATAGCGTTCGGGAAATTCTTTCTGGAACCACTCGGCACGCGTGCTCTCGGCAAGGTCCGCACAGAGCACAACGACATTCGAGTTCGCCTTCCCCGCTTCGACAGTACCGGTGCCGAAGCCGTCGCGCGTAGGCGCTTTCGGAATATCATCCGCAAACACTTTCGCTGAAAGATGTGCGTCTGAATTAAGCATACCTAGTGAGGACAGCTTGGCATCGCACCGCAAGTTGTTTCGCGCGGAAAAGTGCTTGCATATGCGTCATCGTACCATCCATACAGTAGTCCTGAAACGCACAGCGGCGCAAAAACAACGATGCCAAGCTGTCCTACTAGGCATATTCGTGCGGGACCTTGCCACCCATGGTTCGGATTTCTTTGAGAAATCGCTTTCCCTCTTCTTTTGTGGGCGGCTTGCCGTGCCAGCGATAATCGAATTCTATCTCCGGTACGCCCTTGCCGGGAATGGTGTGTGCGATGATAAGCGTCGGCTTTTCATAAATGGCCTTCGCTTCTTCGATTGCGGCGACAAAAGCCGAAAAGTCGTGGCCGCCCACTTCGATAACATGCCAGTTAAATGCGCGGTATTTGTCCGCAAGCGGTTCAAGCGGCATCACGTCTTCCGTCATGCCGTCTATCTGAATATTATTGCGATCCACGACCGCAGTGAGGTTGTGAAGCTTGTTGTTTCCCGCAAACATCAACGCTTCCCACGTATTTCCCTCTTCCTGTTCTCCATCGCTCATCAGACAGTAGACACGCTGTTTCTTATCATCCATACGAAAAGCATACGCGATGCCGGCCGCTTGCGAGAGGCCTTCGCCGAGCGGACCCGACGTAGTTTCCAACCCCGGCAAACGCAGACGTTCCGGGTGTCCCTGGAGTCGACTGCCGAACTTCCGGAGCGTGAGACATTCTTTAATCGGAAAATAGCCCGCATGCGCCATTGTCGCGTAAAGCGCCGGACAAATATGACCGTTGGAGAGTATCAAGCGGTCGCGTTCTTCCCAGTCCGGCTGTTTCGGACGATGGTTGAGAATATGAAAATAAAACGCCGTGAAAATATCCGTCATGCCCAGGGGGCCGGCGGTGTGCCCGCTCTCTGCGGCGACGAGCATCTCAATCAGCGTCTCGCGAATATCTTCCGCCTTTTTCTCGAGTCCCGCGACCTCTGAATCTGTAAGTGCCATGTTCTAAGTATACCCCATGAGATAGGTGTCCCTGACTACGCTATACATTTCCGATGAATTATCTCACGGGGTGTACCCCATGAGATACTGCGTGATCGATACCCGGTTGTTGTGAATGAGGCATATCTCACGGGGTGTACCCGATTTCCCCAACAGCATCAGACACCGAAAGGACTTTGAAGCGCTTCGAATTCTGCGAATGCGGCGGCGGGGTCGCTTGCACGCAGGAGTGCGGAGCCGACAACCAGATTAGAAACACCGAGCGCAAGGAGCTTCCTTGCGGTCTCAAATGAGACACCTCCGTCGACTTGCATGGGACATTCCGGATGACGACTGTGAAAGATACGCACCTTTTCGAAAACGCGCTCATCAAAGAGCTGTCCCTGCCGCCCTATCCGCGCAATACCCATGAATTGCACGTATTCGATATCGCCAAGACAGGATTCGATGAGCGCGGAGTCGGTCGCGACATTGAGCGCAAGGCCAAAAGATATGAGACTGGGTGCGAAGCCATTGCCGACGCCATAGCGCTTTCGAAGGGAAGTGAGGAGTCGCGGCAAGTCGGTGACGCTTTCGACATGGAACGTGAAGTGTGTCGCGCCGAGAGCGGCCCATGCCTCCACCGCTTCTGCAGCGTCGAAGCACATGAGATCAATTTCGTATGCAATGCGATCAAGTGCAGGAAGTTCGATCCTGCTTTGAAAGCCTGGAGGGGCGGAGTAGGGCCAGGATGCGGGCGAAGCGAAACGGCCATCGACGATATCGATCTGCACCCGAGAGACTAAGGGGATGGACGCAAAAATGGCGAGTTTCTCCTCAAGATCCTTGCGTGAGGATGGGAGGACGGCGGGAACGACAAGCATACCCCGTATGATTACTTTGCGCGACTGCGCACGTTGGTAAAAGCCATGGCAGACCAGCGCGTGGATCGGACGTTGTAAACGAGCGGCAAGCGGAGAGTAATCATATGGGGCATACAAGCAGTATACACTCGCTCACTCTAATCGAATTTTAATAGACATTGGATGTACGTAGGCCCCATGGCGTAGTATTGCCCGGGTCCGCACACGTCGTCCGTAAGTGGAACTGACTCTAACAACCAATTAAGATATTCTCCGTAGGGAAAACCAGTGCCCGAGCTCCCCCAAGCACCATATAGATACCCGCCATACCCACGACCCGAGTCGGGAGGATCAGTTGGCTTTTTAATATGGGGGGCAAGATACGCATCAACACGCTGGTCGGCGGCGACAGATCCCCAGCCTCCATAACAGCTCGTACTAATACAAACCCACCTAATGGTGGTCAGGAGATACGAACGCCCACTGGAATCGCGACCGAGCTCGAACGCCGTTCGGAGCTGCTCTATATCGGCATTTCGTGCGACGTTCCTCGCTTTTATCCGCACCATATTAATGGAAGTGAGCACAATCGACGAGAGGAGTCCTATAATTGAAATAACGACCAGAAGTTCTATCAGTGTGAATCCTCCTCGCCGAAGACCGAGAGCGCGGGCGCTCCTGCGAGATTGCCGTAGATGTCCGTTATGCATACGAGCTCAGTATGGCGCGGGAAGATGGGAATTCGGTCCAATTGCCGGCGCTGTGAGCAATCGTTCTCTATCCGTTTCGGTGGGAGTTGGCGAGCCTCCGAGGAGCGTGGGGATCATGAAAGCGAGAACGATCACAATTGTCGCCACTCCGAGTAGCACATATTCCGCCGCCGTGTTGGTGGAAACGATACGGGTGGCAAGCACAAGCCGAACGAGAAACGGATTTTGCTTTGCCTGGTAAGCGGGCTGATATTGTTGTTCTTCATCAAACTGGATATTGGTCATGGATTCATTGCTCGATTGCATTTAGAATTTCGCAAGACGGCGCGCATGGCGCGATGACTCTGAAAAAGGGGTTTCGAGGAATATGCGGACCGCTTCGTCGGCCTCATCTCCCGGGACGAAGCGCGCACCGATTGATAGCACGTTTGCATCATTATGTCTGCGCGCGAGCCGCACCACGTCGAAACCATCTTCGGAGTTCCCGCCTTCTATCTCAAGGGACGCCGTCACTTTCATCTCTCCGTAAAAAACCGCGGCGCGCACGCCAGGAATGCGATTTGCACACATAGCCTCGCCCTGGCCGCTTCCACCGATAATGACACCGCGTGCATGTTCCGTAGCGACTCTGCGCGCGAGTGGGGTTACAAAATCCGGGTAATCATCTTCCGAGTTAAGTGCGTGAGCACCCATATCTTCCACCTCATATCCAAGTGTGCGGAGGTGCTCGGCGAGCGCATTCTTGAGCGCAAATCCCGCATGGTCGGAGGCGATGAATATGTTAGACATTAGAGTTATGTGGCAATGTGCGCCGTGGATGCCGCAATTTACGCCGAATCAGCACCCATTCCCCCACTGGGGGAAATGTCTGACTGATTCTGCGTGATTGCGGTGGATGCCGCAATCACATGCCTCACTAAGCTCTCCGTGTATCCCATTTCGTTGTCATACCAAGTAAGGACCTTTACGAGATTCCCATCGACAACGCGGGTCATACCGAGATCGGCAATCGACGCCCATGGCTCGCCCACGATGTCGCTTGAGACAAGCTCCTCATCGGTTGTCGTGAAAATGCCTTCCCAACGGGATTTCGTGGCGGCATCACGCAATATTTGATTCACCTCTTCTCTTGTCGTTGGACGCTTTGCGATAAATGTGATGTCCGCGATAGAACCCGCGGACACCGGTACGCGAAGCGAAATGCCATCGAATTTCCCAACGAGCGGCTCATACGCCTGCGCGACGGCTATCGCAGCGCCGGTCGACGTCGGGACGATATTCTGCGCCCCCGCTCTTCCCTCTTTCATGTCTCTCTTCGATGGACTATCGACAATCGATTGGCTCGCGGTATATGCATGCGTCGTCGAGAGCACCGCCTTTTCGATACCGATGGCTTCGTCGAGGATCGTGATGATCGGACTTGCGGAGTTTGTCGTGCAGGATGCATTGCTTGTTATCTGGCACGTCGCGAGCTTTTCTTCATTCAGGCCCATGAGCACGGTCGCCCCTAGAGCAGACTCTCCCTTTACCGGCGCCGTGATGACCACGCGGCGCGCGCCGGCAGTGATATGCGCCTGTGCCTTCTCATAATCCGTAAAAAATCCGGTGGACTCAACGACGACATCGATGTTCAGATCCTTCCACGGCAGCTGTGTGGGGTCCTTTTCCGAAAGGAATGCCACCTCCTTGCCATCCATAAGGAGGACGCCGCCCTTCGCCTCGACCGGAAACGATGCGCGCCCGTATACTGTGTCATGTGTAAGAAGGTAGGCGAGATTTTCGAGTGAGCCGAGGTCATTCACCGCGACGATCTTAATATCACGCCCATACGAACGACGCGCAAAGGCGCGGCCGATGCGGCCAAAACCATTAATAGCAACGCGGATGGCCATATGGAAAAGAAATCAATCAGTTAAATGACATTTATCTTGCCACCCCGCACTTGTCCAACTCTCGCAGTTTCTGAAGCGTGCGCGGCCCCACTCCCCCGTAGCCGGTCGAGGAGACGGTGCCGCCACACACGATGTTGTACTGACATTGGAATTGTTGCACGGCCGCAGTAGTCCTTGCGCCGTAGAAGGCGGAGAGCGGAAGGTCAGTCCCTATATGCTGATTAAGGAGACGCTGGAGACTCACTACACGGCCTCCCGTCATGCCAGGGGAGAGAGACTCACTCGTACTGGGGAGTGGAACGGAACAGCTGGCGGTGTTTGGAGTAGGAGTTGATACGGGGGAGGCAGAGGCGGGGGTACTTAGAAAGTCGGCAACGGTCCAGCCCGTGGTGTTATTGGCGTAGCTCACCTGCCACCAGGTGTAACCATTCGATTGTACCGGGCCGCCGATAATCGTGCCCGAAGACCCAGTACTCTGAACAGAGATTGGGGCGGCGGTGATTGAGGCGCTACTTCTCACGCGTACACGATCGGTTGTTCGGATAGTGCTCCCTACCCCCACCGCACTTGTGCCAGATCCAGTGGAGGGGGCTGTCGGAGGTGTGAGGTAGTTGGCGACTGACCATCCAGTCGTGTTGTTGTTATACCTAACCTGCCACCAGGTGTACCCGTCGGCTTGCACCGGACCGCCGATAATCGTACCTGAAGACCCAGCACTCTGAACAGAGATTGGGGTGGCGGTAACTGAAGCATTGCTGCGCACACGCACACGCTCTGATGTGCGCACTTCACCGCCGACGGTGATGCGCCCGACTGATGAAGATGGGGATGATACTGAAGACCCGCCCGAGGATGGAGGGGTGTATGAGCCACCGCCACCTGAGGAAGACCCGCCGCCCGAAGATACGGGAGGAGTGTATGAACCACCGCCGCCTGAAGAGGACCCACCACCTCCCGAAGACACAGGGGGGGTGTATGAGCCACCGCCACCTGAGGAAGACCCGCCGCCCGAAGATACGGGAGGAGTGTAGGAGCTACCACCTGAGGAAGAAGAAGGAGGCGTGGACGAGGTGTCGGGAGTTGAGGCCGCTGGAGCTGGAGTAGTGGGAGTCTGCGCTTGATCTGGAGTGTATGTAATGATGATGCTTTGTAGGCCGCTCTGGGTGCCGACCGTTTGGGAGGGGAAGGTAATACTGGTCTGAGAGAGCACCACCGCCGCAGGGAACGACAAACGGTCTCCGAAGAAAACGAGACGCAGCGCGTTCGCGATGCTTCGCAGTATGTCGCCGAAGAAGTTTCCGATTGCGGAGAAGAATCGAGAAAGGAAAGATTTGGATGTAGGGGCCTCTGCAACCGCAGCAAGGTTTGCTTGTGTGCCGCTGTTCGCGATCTGTCCCGGGCCCGAGAATTTGGTAGGGATGTTATTCCAGGTGTTACCTGAGCCGGAAGCAGGGGTTTGCGTGCTGTTGCGAACCCCTACCGCAGAACCCGGACCGCTGCTGGTAAACGTGTTATTTGAAACGGTGAGTTCCGCAGGAGTTTGCAGTGATCCTTCTGCACCGTAGCTGATCATGGTGGCGTTAGCTACCGCAGCGTCGTGAATGACCTGGGTGATGGTGTTGCCGGTGATGCGGGCCACTCCCCCGTTCGGGATATCAATGCTGTAGCTGGAATCTTTTGTGCCGTCGTCGAGTATGGAGTCGAATACGATGGTTTCCGCGGCACGGCTCTTGATGTGGTGTCCTTCGTTGGTGTCCCTAAAGGTGCTGCCCGTGACTTCAAGGCGCTTGATCTTGTTGATGTAGATACCGTGGGCGCAGGCGGCAATGCAGTTGCCGTTGCGCAGGAACTCGGAGTTTTGGATGGTGACCAAGCCCGCAGGATCGGCGGAGCCAAGAATGCCCTGCTGGTTGTCGTGGAAGGAGCTGTTTTTGATGGTGAGGTTGCCGCCTTCGTAGCGGATGCCACTCCCATTGAGGTCAGGAACCGATGCGCCGGAGAACTCCAAGTTCTCGAGCGTAATGGTTCCCTGGATGACAAAGATCGCTTTGCCGTTGGGAATGGCGACGCTGGGGGTCTTGCGGAAGTGCGCTTTGCCGCCGACACCCGCAATCGTGAGATTTTTGTTGATGTATACGAAGTCGTTGTCGTAGACTCCAGCGTCTACACCGATCGTTTGACCGGAAGATGCGGCGGCCACTGCGGCGGAGAGCGTTTTGTACTGTTGAGTAGGGCCAACACGGAGATTGTACGTGACGGAGCTTGGTGCGGCAGTGCCTGGTGTGGCCGAAGAAGAGGGGGTGACTCCGATGCCCGATAGCGCGACGGAGCGGGTCGTGCCATCGCTATAGGTAATCATGAGTACTCCGGTACGCACTCCTGCCGCAGTTGGTGTAAACACCACGCTAATGGAGCACGAAGATCCGAGGGAAAGCGTGGCGCAGTTGTTTGTCAGGGAGAAGTCTCCGGTAACCGTGACATTAGCCACGGTTACGGACGGTATCGTATTGCTCACCGGAGAAGTAACTCTCACCGTTACTTGTGCGCTTGCCGTGTCCATCGTATTAGCGCTTCTGCAGGTAATTCTATAGGTTGTGCCGACAACCGGGCTTACGACCATGGAGCCGCTCACTCTCTCACCGGTGGTGAAGTTGCTGCCCGTGCAGTAGGAACTGTTAGTACTGCTCCAGGCGAGTGTCGTTGATTGTCCTGCCGTAATATCGGTGAAATTAGCCGTGAGTGTTACGGTCGGCGCAGGAACTGGGGTTGGAGGTGGAGGTGGTGTAGGGACAGGTGCTGGTGATTGTCCCGATGCAGGGATTGACCACCGAGTTCCAAGATAGTTAATCCGCTTGGTTTCTGCATCCACATACTCAAATGCTGATTGAGCACCGGGAATTCCATTCATAGAAGCAATGAGAAGTGAAGCACGAAGATATCCTAAGTAGCTTGGGACGCCACTCACAAATGATGACGGGAAGTGATCGTCAGGAGTGGCACTAAGTCCGTTCTTTGCAAGTGTCTCAGCCCAGGTACGTCCGACACCTGCAGGGAAATTGTATTGAATCGCTTGCGAACGGAGAGGACCTGTTGCACGTTTGATCGCTTGCTGTGTGTGAAATTCATACAGTGGACGCCATTCGGGGACTCTTCCAGTCCACACTGCCCAGCCTAGTACAGTGTTGAGATAATCCTGTTGCCATGGTGCTAGGTATTTCATATCACCCGAGGCAAGAAAGCCCTCATTACGCAAACTTTGTTCATCTGAAGTATATGATCCACCACCATAGTGTGCGGTCTTGCTTGCAGTTAATGCAGCAAGGTTATTGTCAAGAATTTTCTTCCAGTAACTCTTGGGAAGAAGTGGTGCGGGTACGTCTCCTTCAGGTGTCGCAAAGTACGCGGCAAAGATGTCACGTAGTGCCCAGGCAACTTGTCGTGTCTGCCATGGCCATAAGATGCCTTTCCCGCTTGTGTACAGGTTTGGCTGGTATAAGATGTGTGCATTTGCGGCAAATTGCAGCTCTTCTAGGTAGTACTGGTCACCCGTTGCAAGATATGGAACGTAGGATAGTGCAGGATAATGCGCACTTTCTGGTGCAACCGGATTACCTGCGCCGGAGATAGGGGGAACGCTTGAAATATCAAAATAAGGGCTTGGGTCCTGTCTACTGTCTAATGATGCTCGTGGATACTTGAAGTGATCTGCAACCCTTCCGTCAATCATCGCGTGAATTGGTGACGAACCAGCAGCTTCTGCTTGCGCAAGCATATTTTGTGATGAACCACCACCAAGCCATTCCGCAATATCATCCGTGACGAGACCAATTTCTCGCCGATCACCGGTGCTGCCAACGTATGAAATGAGTCCGACATTTTCCCAATCACCAAGCTTATACGTTTCTAATTCGTGCCTCTCTGGTCTCATGGAAATAGACCGATCAAACGGCAACATAAGCCTCTCAGCAACGAGTTGCTGCGGTGTTTTCACAATGGTGGGTGGTGCAGACAACACACGTCCACGGCGGTAGTTGCCGAGATCTACAACCGGATTCGTATTCGGTATAGGTGCCGGGGCTGGCGGAGGTATCGGCGTAGGAGTGGGATTGGTTGCGAGTCTCATGTAATCCTGTATGCTCCAGCCGTCAACACCGGAGTCATAGTTAATGTTCCACCACACATATCCGTCGGCTGTCGTCGGACCGCCCACAACCGTACCGAGAGCATTCAGTGATTGTGCCCCGAGCAGTGTCGCGGTCGGTGAAGGCGCTCCGCGCACGTTGAGGGTAGCGGTTGCCTGGACTCGTCCTCCGACAGTGAAGCTGGGGGTTGGGACTGGTGCTGGTGCTGGTGCAGGAAGTGGAGCGGTATTGATGGTGCGGGGAAGAATGGCCCAGGTTAATCCACGCTTCGTCTGGATTTTTGCTACGTTAGTTTCAAGCCATTGCCAGGCAGCCGCACCGCCCGGCTCTGAAGCGGTCATTGACCCTGCGGCTGCGGCGAGGTCGTAGTAGTTGCGATCTATAGGGCCGCCCACCCCAAGAGTTGCGTTAGCGGCAAGAGTATTTCTGGTTTCGGGCAAAAATGCGTCCGCAACGGCCGCCCAGGTAGAAAAGAAGCTTCCGTTTAATGCTTTTGCGGGGGTTCTGTATGCGCCCATATACCAGGGGTTATAGGAAGGGTCGGTAACCTGTCCATTCACGAATGGTGCGGAAAACGCCAATAAGTTCTGGGTGGGAAAACCAAGTTCAACCGTACGGCCAAGCACCATGATCAAATAATATTCCATCCATGCCGCAGCAGCACCCGACGATTTCGTGGAATCTATTACAGCAAACTCGCCAGGCTCCCCGCCATTGCTCCAAAATCCAAGGGGGGATGCCGGCTGAGGATTTGTTGTATTCCCCCATATCCACTGCGGATGCGATTTAAGCGTACTATTCGAAAGATGAAATCGTCCTTCCCAGAGAGCGATCGCGTCATTGACGATATCGGTGAAGTAACTTCTCTCAACCCCTTGATCATCCGGCGTGAGAAATGCCGCATTGACGCGATTGCGCAGTATCCAAGCGTTGCCGCGGATTTGATCTTGTATCCCTGCATATCCGGAAACACCACGGCAGTATGATTCCCCGTTTGGACAATATTTAAGTGCGCTGTAGGCGGCCCACAGTTGAAGTTCTTCGAGGTAAAACGGGTCCCCGCTCAACACATATTGAGCAGAGAAAGGATCGGGTTGGTGAGCGCCGTCAGGCTGCCATCCGCCACCCACATTTGAATTTGTGTCGAGAATTCTTGTACCTTGTATAGACACCGCGTCCTCCGCGGTCCCCGGTCCTCGCTCGTCAAAAAGCCACAGCGATGGACGAGCGTTGATAGAAATCGGCTTACCGATAGCGGGAATCGTCTTCGCCCGATCAAATTTCTTTGCCGGATCTCCTTCCCGCACCTGCATGGGCCACGCCCCGGCAAGATCCGCTTGAGTGAAGGCCTCGACGCGATCTTGCCAGGCACCCGTGTACAGCCACTCAACGGTCCAAGATGGGAGAAGCCCTATGTCGCTCCGTCCTCCCGTCGTCGGCATGTATTTGGTCCAATAACCCTTCTCGTACAGGTCAGGTAGCGCGCCGTTAAATGGGGGACTGTTTGGCACAGGCACAGGAAAGGACATATCATAGTTCGCAAAGAATTTGGTTTCTTTGAGGTATGAAAGATTATAATTGATGTCTATCTTCTGTTCCAGCGTACCGTTCAACCAGAAGAGCTTCGTCCATCGTGAGGCGGCATAGTGTTGAAGGGCGGATTTGGTATAAATGGTTGTTGGATTTGATGAACCGATTGTAATTTTTAGATCATACGGCACATCCTGGAGCGTTTCGGTGTTTGAATTTTCCCCCACCACCCGCATAGTTACTCTATTGATACCGGGCCAGAAGGTCGCGTAGAAGCGAGGCCGGATCGACCTGAGAGCATCAAACCCCATGTCATATTTTCTCATCACTGAATCATCGGCGAGAAGAATCGTTTGTGCGATTTGCCCTCTCGTCCAATACGTAAAGTCCCCATTCTGCAACATCTGCCGCGCAGAGGTGGTCTTGGTGACTCCCCCGTTCGTGATCTGCATGGTGGCGTCGAAGTCGAAGTTGCTCCCCAGCATCTGTGCGACGGTGAGCGGCGTGTTGTTCCCTGTTGATTGGTTCCGGAACGAAAGAGTTATGCTGCCGTTGGCTGGGATGCTGGGGAGAACGACGGAGATGACGGCGTGCTTCACTGAGCCGTCAGGGTAGCGCATCTTCACGTCTGCCTGCGTGGAAACTGCCGTGCCATTGATGAGGACTTGGGGGTACTGGGAGATTTCTCCTTGCAGGAAAGGACGGGCGAATTGGAGGGGGTAGTTTGTTTGAGTCGTACCGCTCTTGTCGGCGATTATCATGGTGTTTGCCGGAGCGGCAACGGTATCCTTGACGGAAACAACCCCGCCAAAAGTGCCGGCTATGAGTACAAATGCGAGAAAGCCGAAAGACAGAGCGAGTATGTGATACATACGACCTCGTATGTAATTCATGGAGAGGTAAAGATGGTAAGTGGACCCACCGCTTCAGGATAGCAATTAACCCTTATGCATTCCAGTGCGTAGTCCACAGGTGTCAGTTCTCTTGACGTAGGCGGGGTCGTATCAGTCATGATGTCTGGTGCGGGCTCTGAGCAGGGGGAACGCTTAGATTTCTAATGGGATTCATGGTGTTTCAGGTGTTACCTCTGGTGTAGGTGTATTGACTTCTTACGCGAGGCGAGTATCATGGTCAATACAAACGGCTTCGGCCCTCCCCGCAAGGGGTAAATGAGGAACTCATACAAGAAATTGTGTGAGTTTTTCTTTTACCTTCCTGAAATCATCCGTGCTCATATCGCCAAGTTTATACTGTAATTATTTTGTTTTTCATTTTGAAAGCCGTATCTCGAGCTTCGCGCCGACGGCATGAGAAAGCCGAGATGCGAAATCGAGCGTCGGGTTCGTACGGCCAGACTCGAAGCGCGCAATCGCAGATTGTGTCGTCCCAGCGCGCCGCGCGATCTCCGCTTGAGTCATACCTTTTTTATTTCTCGCATCGAGCATAGCGCTGATGAGGGCGTATTTAGGCGTAAGCGCATCATAGGCCTTCTTAAATTCAAGAGTGCGTAACTCGGCGCGCAGCGCGTCTTCAAACAGCACATACTCAACTCCGCTCTTGGTTTTGTATGTTTTGACGTTATTTTTCATGATAAGAATTATAGCATATGCGCTATATCACCCGCAATACTCTCTAAAACGCTTGCGGGCAATAGCTATGGCTGATTGCGGCAGGGCTGAACGTTGCTTTCGTAAAGCGAGAACGACGATGGGAATGCCTTCACAAAAACCATAGAGCATTCTGATTTGTGGTCGGCCAGTAAGTCGCAATTCCCACAATCCGCCGCCGATTGGTTTCGCAATCGGCATTGATAAAGAATGCCCATACTGCTTAAGCAAATCGAGAAGTTTGTACGCTTCGCTACGCATCGGCAAATCAAGGTCGTCTAGAAATGTATGGACGGTGACAAGGATGACTATTTTCATACGTTAGCCACCGCTCGGGGTGGCGGTGGTATCGGTGGGCAGAGGTTCTGGTGCGGGCTCTGTAACAGGTCCCGCAGCGGGACTCCCGGAGGGGAGTTGGCTCGGAGTGTCACCAGCTGGATGGGGTTCGGCGACGACGGTTGCCACTCGCGAGACGTTGCCGGTATTCCCGGCGGCATCGGTTGCGGTATAGGTCAGCGTGTAGAGACCTGCGGTCGCACTATCGACTGCGCCCGTGACGACAATCTTTGCGGTCAGATCACCATCGGTATCGTCCGCCGCGGTCGCGCCCGGATCAGTGAGGGCGCCGCCGATGGGTATCTGAAGCGCCGGCGCGCCGATAAGGGTTACCACCGGCGCGGTCGTGTCAGTCGAAGAAGGAGTGCTGTTCACGGTCGTGGCCACTATTTCGTTAGGGCTGCCCACGATAACGGAGCGTGTCGCAGTCGAGAAGTTCCCTGCTGCGTCGGTCGCCGAGTACGTGATGATGTACGTCATCTGGCTTCCGGTATCAATCGAAGAGACCGGTTGTTGTATGCCATTGACGAAAGTAACGTAGGGGACGGAGCTGTCTACGGTATCGGTAACGGTTATGCCCGGATCGGTGAAGGCATCGCCGACTGAAACATGCACCGGATTATCGCCAAGGAGCGTGATGACGGGGGCCTCGGTGTCAGGCCCGTTTGATTGCGAGCCTACGTTCGAGGTCTTGGGGTCGATCTGGCCTTCGGTCTGGATGAAGAAGTAGTCAAAGGAGACATCAACGGTCTGCGGCGCAGAGAGTATGACGCGGAAGGATCCCTCCGCTTTGTCGGAGACCCACCAGCTCCCCGTGATCTGAGAGTTGAAGGTGACGAAGATTTTGGTCGACGGCTTCACGAGAGAGTTATTCACCTGCGCGACGGTGTTGCCCGTGAGTATTGTGACACTTCCTGCGCTCGAAGTACCATCTGCATCTTTGCTGGCGACCAGTTGACGGAAGACGAGCGTGTTGAACTGTGCAATACCCTTCTGAATAAGCACCCCGAGACCCGTCATAGCGCTTGCGAGAGACGTTGTGGAGAGCGTTATTGGCGAATTACTTGCCGAGCTCACGGCGCCATTTTCGAGTGAGGTGAGGCGAGTCTCGAGCGAGGTCATGCGCACGCTCTGTGCATCGAGCTTCGCCGCAAGCGTCTGCACGCCGGCGAGCGTGAAGGTCGCAAGCTTGTAGAGGTCGACGCCCTTGCCATCGGTTGAGAGTATTTCCGGCGCTATGGTCTGTGCGTCTTCCGCAATGAAGCCGAGGTGCAGTGGGTCGCTCTGGTCTTCAATCTTGTAGCGATAGGTTGCGACCTTCAGATTCACGAGCTGGTTGAACATGTTTTCAGTCGAACTCGCCGTGGCGTAGACGATGTCCGTCTTTGCGCTCCTCGTGGAGGTGTTTACGAAGGCAGTGGCCGCGATCTCGCCGGCGACATCAAGAGTGTGAGTCGGCGCACCATTCCCAATGCCGATATTCCCGGTCGATGCGTCAAGCGTCAACACCGGCAACGACACGGACGTCGTCGCCGTCGAGGACGCCAGGGCTATCCAATTGGTCCGTGCATCCAGCTGTTGTATCGCCTGTATAGAAAGGCCGGTGAGACGCTCGAAGTGGATAGTTTGGGGCAGGCCGTCGTAGCCGTAGTCCACAAGCCGAGGGTCAATTTTTTCAACTTCTTCGGCGATGAGCCCGATGGAGGCGGGATTCTCTTCCGGACTGTAAAAACCGTTTTTATAATCAAAGGAGACGACTCTCATTTTATCGATCAACCCAAGAGCCGTGCCGGAAACGAGTGTTTCCACATTCTGTTTGAAGCGGATTGATGAGGGGGTGCAGCTCCCCGCTGCGGCATCGGTGATGTCTTTCCCGGTCGTTATACAGACGGCGTTACCGGTCGCGGAGGAAGTGAGGCCGTTAATTACCACGGCGCCCGTATTGCTAATGGAGAAGAGCGTCGTGGTAGCCGAGGCAGTCGAAGACCCGACCGCAAAGAGCGTAGTGTTCGTCGAGCCGTTGTTGGCGTGGACGGAAAGGGTGGCGTATGGAGAGGAGGTTGCGATGCCGAGGGCACCGCTAGTTGGAAGAGTAAAGGATGCAGAGGAGCTCGTGGCGGGGAGCATGCTGTAGATGAAGTTACCGATTGAGAGTTGGTTGTTGCCAGTGGACGAAGGGAAAAGTGCGTTGTAGCCGATACCGATGTTGTTAAAGCCTGTGGTGAGGTTGTCGCCGCCGGTATTGGGTGTGGCACCGATGAGGATGTTGCCGTAGCCAGTGGTGATGTTGTATCCGGCTTGATAGCCGAGGGCGGTGTTGTAGTCGGCGGTGGTGTTGGAACGGAGTGCCTGATATCCCTGTGCGGCGTTGTTAGAACCTGTGGTGTTTGCGCGAAGAGCCCAGCGACCGACCGCGGCGTTGTTAGAACCTGTGGTGTTTGCAGAAAGAGCGCTGTATCCATGCGCGGCATTAGAACCGCCAGTGGTGTTTGCATTGAGCGCAGCATACCCGCTTGCGGTGTTGTTAGAACCTGTGGTGTTTGCAGCAAGTGCAAACGCTCCTTGTACGGTGTTTGAACCGCCGGTTGTGTTTGCAGTAAGGGCGTTGTACCCGTTCGCGGTGTTTGAACCGCCGGTTGTGTTTGTAGAAAGGGCGCCAGACCCGTTCGCGGTGTTGTTAGAACCTGTGTTTGCGCGAAGCGCTTGATACCCCACTGCTGTGTTGTCGTCTGCGAAGGTATTGGTCATCAATGCTTCGTAGCCGACTGCGGTGTTGTGCAGACCTGTAGCGGTGAGTGCCACGCCAACACTCTGTCCCACCAAAGTAGAGAAGTTCGTCGACGACGCTTGGAGGATCAGATTGCCGTCAATCTTGAAGCCGCCGGTGGTGCCGCTAGTGTTGAGAAAGCCCGAGGTGTAGCTGTCGCCTGCCACGGAGAGGAGCGAGCCGGGCGTGGTGGTGCCGATGCCAACCTTCCCTGCTCCATCAATAATGAAGTGCGTGGCGCTTGATGAGCCGATGACGAACGCAGGAACACCGGAACCGAGAGCGTTAGGGTTGATGGAGAGGAAGCCCCAGGGGGTTGTCGTACCGAATCCGGAGTTTGCCGTTGTCGTTGAGATGAGACTGTTGACCGTGAGTGGTCCGGTTGAGGTGGAGACGAGGTTGGTGCCGTTCCAGGTGACCAAGCTGTTTGTGGCGAGGCCGTCGACGTTGAGGCCGATGGTGCCGGAGGTGGTGATGGTGCCGCCGGTGAGACCATTGTTGGTACTGATGGAGGTGACGGTGCCATTCCCAAGACACGAACCGCCGATGGCGAAGCAGCCCGACCGTAAGTTGATACCGCTCCCGAAGGTTGAGGTGGCGGTGGCACTGATGTTGATGGTATCGTTTCCAGTGTTGCCGAGGGAGAGGAGGGTGCCGGGGGTTGAGGAGCCGATGCCGACGTTGCCATTGCCTTTTATCCTCAACGCCTCACTTGCTACGGTGGAGCCTAAGTCATCATTTGTATAGAAAGCCAACTCTCCAGTGCTCCCTGTTGAATCAATAACCCCGGCAA
>JAKFXG010000022.1 GCA_021731495.1 Candidatus Parcubacteria bacterium
ATATTGTAATTGGGAATGTGGATTTGAATAACGGTACCGCGACTGTGGAATGGGACACGAACTTTCTTTCGACGAGTCAGGTTATTTATGGGCCCACGAGCGCATCATATGTGCTTGACTTAGACACTCTGCCAAATCTCGGTTATCCATTTGGTACGGCAGAGACCATGACGAAGGTTCTGCATCACACCATGCTTCTTACGGGGCTCAGTCCGAGCCAAACGTATGTGTATCGCGTCGTTTCGCGCGCATCGCCTCCGACGGTCTCGACTGAGCACCAGTTTTCTCTTGCGTTCGCGCCTCCACAGACAGGGTCTCCCGTGGTTGGCGGGGTTGAGAGCGACAGTCGTCCCCCCTCGGGAGCACCGAACGGTGGCACCAGCGGTGGTAACACACTCACTGCGAGCGGCACTGGCGGCATAGGAACAAACTCTTCTAATGAAGAGGTCGGTGCAGAAACGCCGAATTTACAGCTAGCCGCCGCGCTCTTCGGCCTGCCGGACGGTTTCTTTGAATTATTCCAGTCGTTTGACTGCTTGCTCGTCCTCATTCTCATACTCATCGGTCTCTTTGTAGCGTGGATGTTGATTGACGCATGGCGAGGCTATGAAGAATCTATGCCACCGCGTGAGTACCGACGGAAACAGATACTGTTTTTCATCGGAGGCGTTCTCCTTGCACTTGCATACGCGCTTATCTTCTGGCGTGAGTGCCTTATCATTCCGCTCTCCGTGGTTTTGGCCGCCCTGCTTGGTTGGTTCGCTTGGCATCATTATTCAAATCGTTCGGAATAACACATTGCCTTGGGGCATGTTGACGTGAGCTTATTTCGGGTGTTACATAATACGCAGATGCGATAGCCAATGGAGGTTGACGTGGAACACACAATAACGGACCAAGGCGAGACCACCGAAGCAACTTCATATCAATGTCAGAAAGGAGAGGGTCGTACGCTCTTCCTCGACTTCGCGTCCTCTGTATGCGCCATCGACGGCGCCCCGGCGCGTCTCACTGGCGCGGAGTACAAAATGTTGAAGCTGCTCACGGAGAACACAGGCAGTGTCGTTACGCGGGATATGTTTCTCAATCGGCTCTACAAAGACAGACTTGAGGAGCCGGAAGTGAGGATCATCGACGTGTTTATCTGTCACCTGCGGAAGAAGCTCGGATCCTTCGCGTCAAATCTCAAGTCTGTCTGGGGGAGAGGCTACAAATGGCTGGAGGGCGGGGAGGCGGTAACGAAGAAATCATACCAAACTATCAACGGCCTTCCCCCGACGGACTCGAAGCGGTGGAATTCCAGACGAAAGGAAGAAGTGGTTTTAGCGGTCAAAAATGGCCTGCTTTCTTTCGAAGAAGCCTGTAGCCGGTACAGCTTAACCACCACGGAGCTTGAGCGGTGGCAGACGCAGCTCAAACTTCACGGCAGAAAAGGTTTGCGAGAAACCAAGATGCAAGATTACGTCCGCCAAGCGTACTGAAAGCCGCCCATTCACTTAAAAGGGCCCGTTTCCGAACGGGCCCTTTCTTTATTGGTGCTTTTTGGGCGTGTAACACTTGATGTTTGGTATCTTTGACGAAAGACAGCCATGGTGGATTACCTCGATGACGCTCCGGTGTATTGCTATACTAAAGGGTGTAAGAAAGCACCTGTCACTGCGTCTAGTAGATAGTGCCAGGTTTATTCAATAACCCTACCTTAATTTCTATGTCCGCACTAAAAAAAGTAATGGCGACCGTGCTTGCGCTCGGCGTCTTCATGCCCGCGTTCGCTTTCGCACAGACGACCTCTACGACAAGCGCATCAGTCCAGGCGACCCTCACCCAGATACAGGCGCTTGAGACGCAGATAAAGGCCCTGCAGGCGCAACACGAAGCCCTCATGGCGCAATACAGGCTTCTCGCACAGCAACAGAACGCCGCGCTCGTCTCGCTTATTCAGACTCTCAGGGAGGGTTCCTCGGGAGACCAAGTGGCGACCCTGCAGGCTTTGCTTGCCATTGACTCCTCGATTTATCCCGAAGGGCGTGTTTCGGGCTACTTCGGCCGCCTGACGGCTGAAGCGGTGAAGCGCTTCCAGAAGAAGCACGGCATCGATTCGCTTGGCGTTGTCGGTCCAAAGACCCTTAAGAAGTTGAATGAGCTCTTGAGGGAGCAGGACGAAGACGATGACGATGATGAAGATGATGACCACCGTGGCAAGGGGCGTGAAAAAGTGACCATCTGTCACAAAGGCAGGACCATTACGGTTGCGATGCCCTCCGTCTTCGCGCACCTCAAGCACGGCGACACTCGCAATGCCTGCGGCACGACCTCAGACGTAATCGCACCAATCATCTCTGCAATCAACGTGTCGGGTGTTTCCTCGACGACAGCTACGATTTCGTGGCAGACGAACGAGGCGGCCACGAGCAAGATCTACTACGGTACGACGACGCCCGTCAGTCTCGGCTCCGCGCTTACGGTAAGCAATAATTCTCTCGTGAATAGCCATATCGTGGGCCTCTCCGGCCTCGCTTCCTCGACGACGTATTACTACGTCCTCGAATCAAAAGATGCGTCGCTGAATACGGCTACGACATCGACTCAGAGCTTTGTTACCACGGCGAGCTAACACGGCCATAGAAACGTGCACGAAACCGCCCCGTGAGATGCCGCCTAACGGCTATCTCACGGGGCGGTTTCCGTGGTATATCTCCTCAATGCCCCCAGTAAGAAAACTGCCGTTACCACGTCATAGCCTATGAAGGACGAATCTTTGGAAATGAAATTGCTCACGGCCTACGATGCTCACGCGGACGCCATCTTTCGTCACTGCTACTTCAAGACCGGCGAACGCGAGCTTGCGCAGGACATGACACAGGATGTCTTTCTCAAGGCATGGTCCTATATGCAACGTCAGGACCCGATACTTAATATGCGCGCTTTCCTCTACCGGCTTGCGGATAACCTCGTCATCGACTGGTATCGCAAACGTAAATCCCAGTCGCTCGACGCGCTCATGGACGGGGGCTTCGAACCCGTCGAAACTGACAGCAGGGTCGAAGAACAAGCCGAAGTCTCGCTCGCGCTTGCGAAACTGCGCGAGCTCCACGCGGCAGACCAAAAGCTCATCGCATGGCGTTTCGTCGAGGGACTCTCTCCGGGTGAAATTGCAGGAATGCTTGGCGAGAGTGAAAACACAGTCTCGGTGCGGCTTCACCGAGCGCTCAAACAGCTCCGGGCCAAATTGCAATAAACAGTTTATGGATCCACTCACACAAAAATTAATTACACATCTTCGCTCGATAACGCTCTCCGATACGGAGCGGGCGGCTCTGCGCGCCTCGCTTGTCGCGAAGATTCGTGAAGGCACCGTGCCGCGCCCGGTTCCCTCGCCGTGGGCGTGGCTCTTGTATGCGAAACGCACTCAAGCGGCATTTCTGCTGGCCGTGATCATCATCAGCTACGGGAGCACGGTCACGCTCGCCGCAGAAGGTTCCGTGCCGGGAGATGTGTTGTATCCGGTTAAGACGCGTGTAAGCGAACCGATCGTGCGGATGGTAACGGCGATCTCTCCTGAGGCGAGAGCGACGTTTGAGACCGGTTTGCTTGAGAAGCGATTAAAGGAAGCCGAGACCCTCGATACTCGGGAAACGTTCGACCCGGCGCTGAGACAGTCCGTACGCAGGGTCATACGCGAGCAGAGCGAGCGGGCAGAGAAGAACATCAGCGATATCGAGAAAGTTCCGGTGGTACGCGCACCCCACGGCGAAACATCTAAAAGCGAGATCGGCACAAGTTCTCCTGAAAACGTCTCGGAGAAAAGAAGTCAGCGCCGAGAGGACTCGATCGACGATACAAGAGAAGGCGACACCAGACGCGCCCTAAAAGAGGTGCGAGAGAAGCATAAGCGCATCATTGAAAAACTCGATATCGATGATGATACGGACGACAAAGAAGAAAGAGGTGGGAGCTCAGGAAGGCCAGATCTTCCTGAAACTGCTGAAGATGAAGATTAGAAAGAACCGGTAACAAAGGCAGGGACAAGCGACCCGACCATGCCGAGCGCCACAAGGATGACGATGATAATTGCGAGCACGCGTTTTATATTCATAGTGTGGTAAGGATAGCAGAAACCACGCGGACGGCAAAGCCGTCCGCGGGTTCTCGTTATGACATTGTCTTAATGATGTCCCGCTTGATGTCCTCGAACGTTCCACCGACTTTTTTCCCGGGATTGAAAATGTTCAGCGGATCGAATATCTTTTTCGTTTTCTCGAAAAGCGTGACCATGTCACTGCCGAAGAGCATGGGGAGATACGGTGTGCGGATAATGCCGTCATTGTGCTCGCCGGTCGTCGTGCCGCCCTCCTTGATAACGAGCTCGTAGACTTTTGGCGCGAGGTCGAGGACGACCTGTCGAGACTCTTCTTTGGAGAGGTCCATGAGCGGAATGATGTGAAAGTTTCCGTTCCCGATATGGCCCGCGATCGTGTAGATGAAGTACGACTTGTATTCGTCGAGAAGGGCGTTCAGTTTCGGCAGGAATTCGGGATAGCAGGCGGGCGGCACGACAAAGTCGTCGATGAAAGGCGAGGCGTAGAGATTGTGGAGGTTCTTGCGCAGGAGCGAGAAGCTCTCGCGTCGGACGATCCAATATTTTTCAGACTCTTTCTCGTCCTTTTCTACTTTGGTTTGCACATGGAGGTCCGCGAGCGCCTGTTTCGCCTGTGCCGCTTTCCGGTCGGCCTCCTCTATCGTGTCTTCGGCAAATTCTGCCATGAGTATCATTTTCGGTACGCCGCCGGTCGCGACCATCGCCGCCTCGGGGATGAAGTCGATGCCGAGCCGAGCCGCTTTCAGAAAGCCCATTTGCGAGAGCATCTCGGGGAGGAATTTTACGGCGAGTTCGAACGTGTGATTGTCGTACGATTCGAATGATTCAGGATTAAAGGGCAGTACGCGCTTCACGATCTCGGGCAGGAGGTTGAGATCATAGAGGAATGACACGAGCATCGCGCGATGTTCTTTCGGCTTCACGAGACTGAGCTTCGCCTTTGTCCAGAGCGCGAGTGTGCCCTGAGAACCGGTTATGAGCTTGGCGAGGTTAAAGGTGTTTGTTTTCGAGTTGCGAATATTCCAGAGCGCGTAGCCGGCTGAGTTTTTCGAAACCTTCGGCCGGTGCCCCTCGATGAGTCCCGCATTTCCCGTGAGAAGAGCGTCCATTTCGCGGTAGATGGCTCCTTCAAGCGTCTGGAGTTTTTTCTTTTCTTCCAATTCGGCCGGTGTGAGCGCTTTAAATGTCGCCGGTGAACCGTCGGAGAGGACGACATCGAGTTCCTCCACATACCTTTCCGTCTGGCCGTATTCGAGTGTGCGCTCGCCGCCGGAATTATTTGCAACGATGCCGCCCATGGCGGCTATCTCGCGGCTGGCGGGGTAGGAGGGGAGCAGCAAATCTTTTTCGAGCGTCGCTTTTTCAAAATCGCGGTAGTATACGCCCGGCTCGGTGACAGCAAAGCTGTCACCGACCTCGAGCACTTTGTTCATGTGCTTGGTAAAGGAGACCACGACGCCGGTGGTGAGCGGGCCGCCCGACATATCGGTGCCCGCCGCACGAGCGGCGAGCGACACGGTCGCGCCCGCTTCGCGGGCGCGACCCACTTCTTTCACTATCGCACTCACATCCGCGGCATCCTCCGGATACACGACCAGTTCCGGCATCCGCATGAAGAGCGACGTATCGCGCGACGCTTCGCGTCGCGCGCCTTCCTCATCCGTCACCTCCCCCCGCACCCTGCCCTCAAGCGCCTTTTTCAAATCGATTGTGCTCATTGTACCTAAGTATATACTAGGAATTGTCCGAGTCTGGAGAGGCCCGCCCACTTGAGATAGGCTCGAACTCCGAGGAGCATATATTTGTTACAATAATAAAAATGAACAATAAATACCTATTAGCAATAATTCTTGGATTGCTACTCTTGTGCGGGTATCTTTTGATGCAAACACAAAAGGGAAAGGCAATTGAGTCTATAGGACAATCTGCTCAAGAAGTTAAATGCTTTTCTTGGACTACCTACGATCCTTCCACTAGAGCTTGGCGTTGGCGTGCCGAACGCTTGAGTGAATATTTTCCAACCAAAGAGGATGCGGTTGCAAACTGTATGGCAATGCTTGGAGGATACAACGCAGAGTGATTTCGAGGAGCATCAAAATGGTAAACAAAAAAACACTGGGAAAGCCTTGTGGGGTCTCACTGGGTAATATCCGAGACCGAGGAGGCCAGCCAACTTGAGGTAGGTTCGGACTCCGAGGAGCGTCTAAATTATGAAAAACTATCTACTCCCTTTTTTAAAGAAATTGACCAAACCGCTAATAGTGATTTTTCTCTTCCTGCCGCCAGCACTGGCATGTTTTTACTGGTATCAGATTGAATATGAAGAATTCCATCCCTTTTTGAGTCTGGAAGTCAAAGGCTGGGAGAATATTTCTCCTGAAACAGCCAGTGCTACGCACGATCTAACAAGTGCATGGTACGAATCGACAAAGAGCAATTTCCCCGTTCAATTTAATAAACAAGGACCAGTTTCTGACTTCGACATCTTTAAATCCAGGATTTCCAAAAGTGTTACGGAAAAATTGGGGATCTTTTCTTATCTCCCCTACCATAAAGTCTGCCTCCTTAATAGAAATAAGGCTTATCTAAACGGCGTGATAGACGAAAAACAGCCACTTAACGTGGGTGGTACTGCTATAAACCAACTAGATGGATATAATTTTTATGCTGAAAGAGGAGGGGAGGATTGTAAGAGTGTTTCAATCGGTAAATTCAGACAAGCCTCCTCGTCCCCAGAACTTGGGTATTCAGTTGCCATAAGTATAAGTCAAGAAGAAAATAATAAACGTCTGCGAAGTGATAACTATGTAGTTAATCTAGCAACTACGTCAGTGGAAGCGATCAATACATCCGTTGTGATTTCTTTGAAATGGTGGGTTATGATCCTTACCTATTTTTTACTTCTTTTTGCGTGGTCATTTATTTTCTTTCAATACGAAAAAATACTTAAATTTCTTTACGTCCTACGAGGATTAAAAAGGTAGACCAAAACCCCAGCCAAAACCATTGTGGGACTTGGTGGTAGAATGTACGAGACCGATGAGGTAATCAGTTTGGGATAAATCAGAAAATGGGCACTCTTGCGCCCACTCCAGTTAGGAGTACCATTCGGTTAATAACCAATAAATATGAAAAAATACTGGCTCGGGGGACTTCTTTTCATAGCCCTTCTACTGCCATTTTCTAACACGTACGCGGTCTCTGTAAGCGGCTACTATCGAAGCAATGGAACATACGTGCAAGGTTATGAGCGTACAGCTCCTGATGGGAATCCTTATAACAACTATAGCTATCCTGGCAACTATAATCCGAATACTGGCAGTATTACGGGCGGGAATCCGCAGACATATCTCAATAATTACTACGGGACATCAGGGACGTATTTAGCTCCAAGTCCTTCCTACAGCTACCCTGTGACTTCTTCTTGTCCAATCAATTCCTACTCCAACGGATCTTCCTGCACGTGTATTTCAGGCTATGTGGTCGGCACCGATTACTCAGGAAAACAAGTATGCGTTTCTGGAGATTCTAAGTGTACGGATTCGATGGGATATGGTGCTCAGTTTGATTCTTTATCAAACACATGTGCGTGCCGGTACGGATATGTGCAGAGTGGTGGCAAATGCATAAGCGAAACTGCCTACTGCACAAACTCATTGGGACTAATGTCGCAATACAACAGTTCAACAAAACAATGTGAGTGCATGTCGAGCTATGAATTTGATGGGTCCTCTTGTGTCTATAAATCGACTACCTATAGTTACCCTTCCGCTTATTCCGCCTCTGCGGCCAGCGCACTCGGACTGAATTGCCCATTAAACTCGAGCAAATCACTTGCAGATTCAACCAAATGCCAGTGCAATACAGGCTACCAACCAAATGCAACTAAAGATGGGTGTACAGTGATACCTGTTAAAACCAATGACCAAGCTTGTAGTGATATCTATGGAGTAAATAGTAACTGGAATGGTACAAAAACAGGTGACGGCCAATTAAATTGCGGCTGTCAAAATGGATATGTCTGGAATCAAATAAAAACAGGTTGTATTATGCAGTCCATAACGACCACGAGTTCGGACAGATCACGCCTCACGACCGCGCAAATAGATTCGATTATCGGGCTATTGCAATCCTTTGGTGCTGACGCAACAGTTATTGCTAATGTTAAAACTTCGCTAGGACGATAATCGTACATTTTATTTTACAAGGTTGAACCTTGTATTTCGTCCATACTTCAAGACAAAATAGGCCACTATCCAAGCTAAAACTAGGACGTCGGATGTCCTAGTTTTTATGTTCTACGCACTATCCACAACTTGTCTCTATAGAGACAAGTTGTGGATACCCCCACTAACTTCCCATGGACGTCAGGGCTGAGTATACTTAGGGATATGAAGAAATATGCAATCATCGCGGGCGTAATTGCTGTGGCGGTCGTTGTCGCGCTCTGGATAACGGGTGTGCGTGTTGCACGGGCACCGAGTGACGGACAAATGTGTACTATGGAGGCGAAGATCTGTCCGGACGGCTCCGCAGTGGGTCGCACCGGTCCTAATTGTGAATTCGCTGAATGTCCTTCCGCTCCCACCGGCCCTATTTCGCTTGACGTCCGTTTAGGCAAGGAGGTGAGCGGTCTTGATGTACGCATCACGCCCCTGGAAGTGGTAGCGGATAGCCGGTGCCCTGTGGACGTAACGTGTATCTGGGCGGGTACCGTAAAGGTGCGGGCGCGTCTCATGAGCGGTCTGGGAGAGGCGATGCCGGAATTTGAGCTCGGTAAGCCGATAACGACAGAAGCGGAGATCGTCACGCTCACGGAAGTCCTCCCGCCACCGAAGGCAGGCGTCAAAATAAAAGATAGCGAGTATGTATTCATGTTTGAAGTTGCGAAACGCTGACGTTAGTCAGAAGGAAAAGGTAAAGCGCCTCCCTGGGAAGGGAGGCGCTTTTTCGAAAGCGGTGGAACCGAATGATCAGGCGGCGGCGAGCTGACGTGCCGACTTCTTTTCGTCATCGTCCGAAATCCTGGGCGTCGCCGGAAGCGACAGAACGGTCGCTTTCTGGTTCGGAACCAGATCATTCAACAGAACGATTGTGCCGTCGGAGAATTGGAGGGCGTCGTGATGTATGGGCACGATATTTTTGTCGACCTTGATGAAAGTTGCCGTCCGGGCACCCTTCGGTGCCAGGCCAAATGCTCGGAGGGCACCGTTGACGATCACAGTGAACCTGTCGGTCGACCTGACAAGGACTTCGCCTCTGAAAGCAACTTCGGTGCCAGGCAATAGGCAAACGGCGGTTGCCTCATAGTGCGCACGAGGGTCTTTGGCGCCACAGAAGCCACGGGAACTTCCGAAATCATGAGTTTTTAATTCATCGCCTTGTTTGGCGGGTCTGGATTTTGCTGCGTCAATCGAAAAGTCGCACATCGGCATCTCCACTGAGGATTATTCGAGAGAAGGAGAACAAGCTCCGTTGCCGATACTACGCCCACCCCTCCGGAGTGGCAAGACCTTCGAAGTGCATAGCATAGAGCGAATCTAAAGTTGTGTACATTATGTGTATAGTTGTGGATAACTACATTTCTTTCTGAGCAACGCGCTGGTACGCTATTTACATATGGCGCCTCAAATAACTTTCACTCCTAAACAAGAAAAGACATTTTCATTCTTGAAGCAGTACATCGCCAAGAACGGTCAGGCGCCGACGATGATGGAATTGTGCAAAGAATTTAAATTGCGGTCGCTCCGGAGCGTGACACAGCGCCTCGAAGCGCTCGAACGCAAAGGCTTCATCAAGCGAGACCGCTTCCAGCATCGGAGCATCCAGATACTAAAGGGCGACAGTTCGGGTATTTCCTCAGGCACTATTCAGGTACCCGTTATCGCATCGGCCGGGTGCGACGCGATGGAAGTCTATGCGCAGGACGAATTCGGAGAATACATCCTCGTGGACAAGAATCTCATCAGCGTGCACACGAATATCGCCGCCATCAAAGCGGTCGGCGACAGCATGCAGGACGCGGGCATCCGTAATGGGGACTACGTTATCGTCGAGGTGACCGACAGCGTCGAGAACGGCGACCGCGTCGTCGCCATTGTGGGGAACATGGCCGTCATTAAGCAATACAAAAAGGCGGATGGAGTCGTCTTCCTGAATCCGGAAAACAAAAGCGGCGAATACCACCCCATCGTCGTCGGGCAGGAGGACTCAAAGATCTTTGGCAAAGTCCTCAGCATCATCCCCGGCACCGAATGGGTGGATGATATTAAAATTGAATACTACCCGGAATATTCGCCCCGAAAATGAGCGAGGGGACGGGTTTCGTAAGTCCACAAAGTTGACAGTACGGTAGACAAGGTATATAAGTATTGTGGAATGATGCGCAATTTTCTGTTTTTATTTGACGAATGACTTTTGATGGGAGGTCACCGTGACTCAGTATTGTGGTGATTGCCGTGGTGCACTCAATTCGTTGGTAGAGATGGTCGTAATCAAGAGAGGTCTTGACCACGAAATTTATCAATGTCCTGCGTGCACGACGTTTAGGCGGGTGGATTTGTACCCACACAGACCAAATGTGGCTAAGAATATCACTCGGGAAGAGGCTGAACAGGCAACTGTTCGTGGATCGACAGCGACAGCATTAATCATTAAGACGTTGCTGGGGCGCTAGAGAAAGGAGGGTGATGGTGTTTACATGTGTTGGTGCGCGGCCAGTACTGGCCGCGCATTTTTTGTAATCTGGGAAGACTGATTTCTCACTAAGAACTCCCTCGTGCAGATGTACCTAAGTGTGAATTTCGTAAACCCAGGCAATGGGTCGACTTTTTAGGAGACCATGTGTAGCATTTTCATGGACACGATCGAAGGGAGAAGAGGTATGCTCACCCCTGAAGAACTGCTCCGGAAGGTCAATAAAGAACTCAATAAAGAAGACCTGTCTTTTACATTGCCTTGAGATTTCCACAGGTTCATGTTATTCGTGGAAAGTGACGCAGTGGAGTATGGTGTTCCCTTAATCCCAAGACGCTTCATTAAGGCAGCCATAAAACAGATCGCTGAGGAGGGTCGGGGAGTTTCCTGTCTCGGCACTGTAGTCATGCTTGCCGCACAACTTGAAGCGGAGTGGGCGGTAAAGAATTAGTCGCAAAAATGAGAGACGACAAAACGGCACGACCTGATCAGGTCGTGCCGTTTCCGCATTTTTACTTACCGTGCGATGCTTTTGCTTTATCCACACACAACGAGGTGATATTGACTTTTTAGAAAATTGGGTGTAGTCTTTCTATGGATCCAATTGCAGTGTGGGAGATGGAGATGCACCATTTAAGACTGTTATCAGAGGAAGATGGCGAAAAAGGGCCGGGCCAAAAATCCCTTGCGGAAAGGGTAAAGACCGCTGCGGAGTTCGCGGAGCTTCGAGGAGATCCTCCGGTGGAAGGCAGATTCCTCAAAATGGCCATCGAGATGATCGAAGAGGGGAAAATTCCGGTAAAAATGTTAACAACCGGCGGCCCCTGTCCCCGAGCCGTGTACGAGTTTGCGGTCAGGATTCAATTGGCCGCCGCAAATATCGAGAGGTTGAATACCCCGACGTTACACTGAAACGGAGTTCGACCACTAGTTGAAAACGGCACAGCCCAGACTGTGCCGTTTTTGTATTTCTATTTAAGTGCGGCGCAGGAAACAATTTGTTATAATCCCTTTCATGCAAAAAAACATCAAATGGGCAGTGGGCATTGCCGTATTGGTACTCGCGCTCTGGTGGATGTACGCGAATCGCATTAAGACCGTCGCCGATACCATGAGCGCCACTCCACCCATTACCATTGCCGACCCCTCCCGCTTGGCGGGTCTGCAAACGGGTGATGCGCCCTGGATAGCCGAAGTCGACAATCTCGCGGCGCGTCTTGCTGCCGTCAGGCTCCCTCAAATGACGATGGAGGGCGAAGCGCTCCACATTCACCAGCATCTTACTATGTACGTTAATGGTCAGCCTGTGGGGGTGCCAGCGAATATAGGCATCAACCAAAGGGCAGGGTGGCTCTCAGCTGTCCATGTCCACGATGACAGCGGCGTTATCCACGTCGAATCTCCGTACGTTACGACCTTTACACTCGGGCAATTTTTCGACGTGTGGGGTGTGCGCTTCACGAACGAATGCATCGGCGGTTACTGCGCCGACGACACAAAGAAGCTACGCTTGTACGTGAACGGCGAACTCTACCAAGGCGACCTGCGGACATTTGCTCTTGGCGCGCGCCAGGAACTCACGATCGTTTTCGGCACCGATGCCCAAGTTCCCAAGGCCATTTCAACTTCATACCATTTCCCCAAAGGATATTGACGCCCCCAGTAAAGAACCCCTCCAACGGCCGGCAAATAACCTGATACGCCCAGTACCAGTTCTCCGGGGTATACTTGAGGCATGAAGGAGTACGGCATCGCCATCGGCATAGTTGTCGTAACACTCGTTATTGGATTTTGGGTCGTGGATACCCGTGCGCCGGATGTACCAGCGTGTACAAAGGAAGCGAAGATCTGTATGGACGGTTCTGTGGTGGGCCGCACCGGCCCTAATTGCGAATTTGCGGCGTGCCCGACGGCGAGCACCACGGGAAACGGAGGTGTTTTGCCATACACCACAGGTGTACGCGGAACGGTCTCGCTTGGACCCACATGTCCGGTGATGCGCATACCACCCGACCCGCAGTGCGCCGATAAGCCGTATGCGGTAGCGATAACGGTGTACCGTGCCGGTTCTCGGACACCGTTTATAGTCGGGAGTTCAAATGTGAACGGCGCATTCGAGCTCCCGCTTCCTCCAGGCTCTTACACACTGTCCGCAGGAAGCGGCACGACACTTCCGCACTGCGCAGAAGTGGAAGTAACCGTTGCCGCCCGCGGGTACGTTTCGACAACTATTTCCTGCGACACCGGCATTCGTTGAGGCTCACAGACTTTGCGAGTCCGCTTTGAGTTATGCACTTGCGCCGTTCTGGTCTGCCAGAACGGCGCTATTATTTATAGCGTTAACCAAATAACACATCGTTATGGACCATCATATTAACCCCGCTAAGGCCGCGCTTACTGTCGGTGCGTTCATAGGAGGGTGGCACGTCGTTTGGTCAGTCCTCGTCGCACTCGGGTGGGCACAGGCAATCGTTGATTTCGTTCTCTGGATGCACATGATCAGCGTACCGTATGTCGTAAAGGCCTTTGATCCTTCCGCGGCAGTGGTGCTTATCGTAGTCACTGCCGTCATGGGTTACGTCTTCGGTTTTGTCTTTGCGCGTATCTGGAATCGGATGCATCGCGGCTAACGCATAGTCGCGAAGGGTAAGGGCTGCTAGAGTGTTTGGATGACTCAGGGAGAAGCGCTTACAATATTGAAGACCGGTGCGAACGTATTTCTCACCGGGGAGCCGGGGAGTGGAAAGACGCACACAATAAATCAATTCGTAGAGTGGCTGCGCGCCTCGGGCATCGAGCCTTCGGTGACTGCGGCAACCGGCATCGCCGCGACGCATGTCGGCGGCATGACGCTTCACTCCTGGAGCGGTATCGGCATTGCCGAATCGCTCTCGCAGGCCGACGTAGACCGTATCGCGAGCAAGGAGCATATCGCTCGGAGGATACAGAAAGCAAAGGTGCTCATCATTGAGGAGATCTCGATGCTCTCGGCCACGACGTTTGAGATGGCAGAAGCAGTTTGCCGCGAAGTGCGGCGCGTGGATAAGCCCTTCGGCGGCCTCACCGTCATCCTGGTGGGGGACTTCTTCCAATTGCCGCCGATCGCGCGCGGCCGCGAGGTCAAGTTCGCGTACGCATCGAAAGTGTGGCGTGAGTTAAATTTGATCACATGCTACCTCACCGAGCAGTATCGGCAGGACGACAGTGAATTTCTCGGCGTGCTCTCCGCGATACGCTCAGGAAACGTCGAAGAGCTTCACTATGAAGAACTGGTGCGCCGCCGCCGGGATCCGTCAGAGCTTCCACAAGATGCGCCCAAACTCTTTTCACATAACGCCGACGTCGACCGCATCAATGCCGCCGAGCTGGCGAAACTCAAGGGCACGTCGAAGAAATTCATGATGAGCTCAAAAGGGAAGGACTCGTTCGTTGAGGGACTCAAGCGTGGATGTCTTTCGCCGGAGGTCCTGGAACTAAAGGAGGGTGCGGCGGTGATGTTTACAAAAAATTCGCCACAGGGGAAATTCGTGAACGGCACGCTTGGTATTGTGAGCGGCTGGGATGCAAGCGGGATGCCTCTGGTGAAGACGAAAGACGGTCTGAACATATCCACCGAACCGATGGAGTGGCAGCTTGAGGAGCAGGGGAAAGTGCGGGCGAGCGTCTCCCAAATACCGCTGCGACTTGCCTATGCGATGACCGTGCATAAGAGTCAGGGCATGAGTATGGACGCGGCGGTCATCGACCTCTCAAAAGCATTTGAATACGGGCAAGGGTACGTCGCGCTTTCTCGCGTGCGTCGGCTCAGCGGCGTGTACCTCATGGGATTGAACCAACGGGCGCTCGAAGTGCATCCGGAAATTCTGGAAAAGGACAGGGATTTTCGCGCCGCGTCAGACGCGGCGCGTGACGCATTCGCCGAGATGTCCGAAGCCGAGGCAGTTACGATGCAAAAGAAGTTCGTAAAAGCGATGGGCGGAGCGTGGCCCAGTGAGATAGCCGCAGACGGCATCTCATGGGCCAAGGCCGGAGGGAAGACGAATGAAAAAGCGGGGTTGCCGGGGAGGCTTGCGGAGACGCTACAGGCGGCACGTGACGGGAAATCGCTTCAAGAAGTTGCGAAAGCTCGCGCACTTGCCGTCTCGACCATCGTGAAGCACCTGGAGGAGCTCGCTGAAATAGGAAAGCTCGTGCGTGCTGACTTCGCACATCTCATTCCGATCGATACGACTGATGAAATACACGAAGCACTTGCCGCGACAAGCGATGATAAACTCTCACCTGTTTTCCATGCGCTCGGCGGTCGCTACTCGTTTGAAACTATCCGTCTCGTGCGTCTCATGCGCTCCTAAAGTCATGTCTCCAACGGAAAAGGCCCGCAAGGTTAACCTTGCGGGCCTGAGTTTGTGACGAGACGAGCGAATCAGCGTCCTTCAAGCGTAAGCCTGTTTTTCACGCGCGGCCGTTTGTGCAGACCCGATTTTTTCACCCCATCAGGGAGAATTTTCTCGAGAAACACCTCGACGTCGTTGTGGCGGGAAATTTTCCAGCCGTGTTGGATTAGTCGAGTGAGCTGAGAGTCGCCCTTGGCGAACTCGAGGTCTTCCCTCAACTTTATTGCCGCGATCGCCTGCTTCGTCATGATTTTACTGCCGACCGGACCAATCACCACTCCTCCCTGCAGGGGAGGACATGGGGTCTCGATCATTTTCTGCCCCTCCTGTAGGATGATGTCCCTCGCGACAGGGACCACCGAAATGCGGTGGGTTGGGTCTTTGTCGCAGGGGTGCAGGTTTACCTGGAGGTTTCTTTTCCCGCCGACGAGCGTTCTTTCCCAGACCTCGACCTCGGCACAGATCTCTGCACCAAGGAAGCGGCTGGGGTTGCTGGCGTGAAGGAAGAAATTGATCGCCCCACCTTTTACATGGTAATAGAAATCCAGGTAACTTTTGACCTCGTCATTCGAGACGTATGATCTGGGCACCGCCCACTTAGGCACGTCAACCCGGACGATCTCCCGGGCTCCCCAGACAAGTTCCCGGGAGAGAACGTTATTGGTGGCTTTCCCCGTCGACGACGAGACCGCCTGAGTAGTAACAGACATTTCGCACCCCTTGATTTCAAGAATTTCAAAGCCTGGCTAGAGGCAGGTGTACAGCCAGGAATACTTTATCATGACAGAACATTCGTGTCAATGCCTGTGTTTAAATACTCTCAAGCAGAGATTCAATAAACACTTTCGTGTCGGCAGGACCGTTGACGCTCTTTGTTTCCACGTTCGTCTTATACACCGCCTCGTCGTTGCCGCCCGCTCGGAGCTCATCGCCGATGTAGAGCGCTTCGGATTCTGAGATGCCAAAGCGTTCGCAGAGTTTTCGGACACCATAGGCCTTATCGACGCCTCGTTTAGTAACATCGATACTCGTTATACCGCCAATACCTACTGAAAACTCCGGTAGAAGCGCAGCCAACAGCTCCTGTAAGGCATGTCGTTTCGCGTGGTCGGGGTCCCACTTCTTCTTTTCTTCCATTGGGGCCTTCTGTCCAAGCGCGGACAGAGTTACTTGGCCGCCACGATACTCAATGCGTTCGCCCCACACCGGTTTCGAGAAATCAATAAGACCGGTTTTTGCAGCGGCCGCACGCATAGCCGCTTCGATAGTCTGGGCTTCTTTTTCTGAAAGTCGTTCTTCATACACCTTATTCCAGTTGTCTTGTTTCCATTCATAAAATGCCGCGCCGCTCGTGGGGAGCAAGTATAAATTTGAGAGGTGCGCATCGCTCGGGAGTTGCCTGACCACTTGTTTTAGAAATTGCGGCAGGGCACCTCCTGAGATGACTGCAACGCGTGTGTGAGCAAGAAGCTGTGATAGGAGTACCGCCATCTCGTCCGTGAGCGGCTGTTTGCTCTCGGCGAGCGTGCCATCGAGATCGAAAATAATAAGTTTAGGCATAGTGATTAAGTAGCCGGCAACATGATTTCAGAGTACAGCGTGATTTTCTGCTGAAAATCCGCTTCGCTCTCGTGCCGTCGCACTGCGAGAGCCTCTGAAATCATGTTGCCAACTGCTTTTTCAAAATAAGTGTTCCACATCATGTGAGGGCGTCGAGAATATGCGCAAGGGAAGCTGTGGCAACGCCGAGGACCTTATCGGCCGCACCATAATAAAGAAAGACTGTATCGCCCCGGACGACCGCACCGCACGAGAAGACGACGTTCGGGATTTCACCCGACAGCTCATAGTCTTCCAAGGGCTCAAAGACCGGATCAGCGGTACGCGCTATAACCGTCGTGCCTGACGGATCAAGAAGCGCGATGCCCAGACGATACGTCGCGTGGCGCGATACGCCATGGTAAATCATGAGCCAGTTCTCGCCGACCTTGAATGGGGGAGCGGCGGAACCGACCTTCATCCCATCCCACATCCCCGGACGTGGTGCCATGATCTCGATGCACCGGCTCATGCGCTTTCCCGAGGAGATGTCGGGCAGGAGGTCGGCGCAGATCTGGCCGCTGATGCGGTGATAGAGCAGGTAATTGCCGCCGACCTTTTCAGGCAGCAACGCCAGGTCTTTGTCGTCAAAGCTTTCAGGCGTTAAGAGAATCGGTATGCTCCATTTCTCGAATCGTCGGGCCAGGAAGTCGTCAACGCCGATCGACGAAACCGCTCCGGAGGGCGAGCGCATACCGTCGTACGCGGTATACGTCATGTGCAGCGTGTCGCCGATGCGCACGATACGCGGGTCCTCGCAACCGGAGTTGCCCGTAGGGCTTCCGCGCTTCATTTCAAAATCTTTTCGAGGCACATACACGGGTGCGTCTAAGCGCTCGTCGATAGTAATGCCGTCTTTGGAAATGGCGAGCCCGATGGTAGAGGTGTTTGCGTGGTCCATCGCCCGATAGAGGATGTATATGGAATCATTGATATCGATAGCGGCGGCATTGAAAACATCGCGGCTCTCAAAACCATCTCCGCGCGGCTTAAGAATGGGATTTTGCGGTCCACGAGTGAACGTGCGTGCAGGCCGCTTGGGATCAAGCGCGCGCATGAGATCGTGAAGCTTTACCGTCGCCTTTGCGCAGACGGTATCAGCGGCGCCGTACCACATCTCAAGCTGGCCGTTGTCGGTGACGGTCGCGCTCATGGGGAAGACGATGTGCGGCACGAGGCCATATTCTTCGTAGAATTCTTGCGGGATGAAGATGGATTCCGTGCGCGAGATAAGTTTCTGCGGGTCATCGTGATTAAAGACGGCGGCCTCGATCGAGAAGATGCGCTTGCTCGTATCGTAGTAGTTTTGAATATAGGAG
>JAKFXG010000021.1 GCA_021731495.1 Candidatus Parcubacteria bacterium
CGCCGTTAATCGAGCATTGCCGGCATACCTGAAGCGGTACAACGAGACGCGCCACCACTTCGGCCTGAACCTCAATACGCCGCTATCAGTATTAACAAAGTGCGTCCAAGCTATTGATTAGAAGACGCACCAGTAACTTGGAGCGAAGATTCCAAGCTACTTAGGGAATAAGTTGCGATAGCCAACCAACTGGAACTTTTCCATATTTATTTACGAGCCGGGCTTTAAGCGCAGGATATTTATACGCCTCATCACGGACTTGACTGTTGTTTTTCTCAGCAATTAGAATTTTCTTAAAATCTCCGCGTCGGATTCCATCAAAGCGAGAAGAGAGATATTTTGATAAATTTCTTGTCATCTCATAACTACTACTGTTCGCTAGACCTAGAAGTGCACCATTTAGAGTTCGTTGCGTGAAACCATGCCGATCCTCTAGAATCTGAACCACTCTCATGATTTGCTCAAAACTAGGATTTTCGGGATCGTATTTAAATGCATGATAGCGGTTCATAAAACCGTACGGCAAAAATGTGGGCAGAGATATCGGGAGAAATATTTTTCCTTTACCAAAAGCGATACCGCTTTCTTGGTCTGTCCATTTTGATGTGTGGAAATTTTCAGTAATCAGCGGAATGAATACCTCGGCATTTTCTAGGTTACGCAAAATCTCAGATTCCCACTCAGCACTCGGTTCTAGATCGTCGTGAGCTAGAAAAACATTAAAATTCCAATATGATTCTAGAGTATGTTTGATTTTGCCGGCCAGCTCTTTATCAACGGTTGAGTAGCTAACAAAGGATCTGATTGGCCCGGGAGTGCGTAGTACCTGGATCAGAGATTTTATTACAGAATCTTCCATAAAGACTCGCAGTTATGCGTTTGAACCGCGATCCATCGCTTCGTTGGCGAGAGCATCGGCGTCGCTATTTTGCGCCCGAGGAACATGCGTAAATGAGACATCTTTGAATGTACCTGCGGCGTGTATGAGCCGTGCAAACTGTTCCTTCATGGTCGGGTGCTTCACTTTATACACGCCCTTCATTTGCTTCACGACAAGCTCGCTGTCCATTTTTACTTCGACTACCGTCGTGCCCGCCTGCTTCGTTCCGATGAGTTTCGTGAGTGTCTCGAATGCGAGAATAACCGCCTCGTATTCGGCGAAATTATTGGTGCGAATGCCGAGAAACTGCGAGACGCTCGCAACCGAGTTCCCGAGTTCATCGCGTATCATCGCGCCGGCGCCGGCAGGTCCCGGATTTCCGCGTGAGCCGCCATCGGCATGGATAGAAAAATGCATAGGGGTACTATACCCCAGTGAGATAGGTTTTCCGAAACCCTCGTTTTTAACTCGGCGCACCTACTCGCGTTTCGAACAATGTGAATATAGAGGCGCTATCTCACGGGGCCAGCCAGACGAATATCCAACAGCCGCAGGCGGACCGGATTACCGCGAGAGAAGGTGTCGCGCTCCAGGTGCACAAGCATGTTTGCGCGACTTCCTGCGGCAAGCGCTTCCGCAGCTCGAGCGATCGAACCTTTCACAAAGAAGGTGACGGCATCAACGGTCCGTCCGCTTCCGTCGATCGAACTGATTTTTAATTTCAAGTGCTCCTCTCCCTTTCCGAAGCGTGAAATCTCTCGCACCATTACCTCGCGGAGTAGAAACACGGGTTTAGTGTTCTGCTGACCGAAGGGAGCGAGGCGCTCAATCTTTGCGAGGAACGCGCTTGTCGCCTCTTCTGGTAGGACTTCGGCATCCGCACGCTCGACAAGTGCGTCCACAGCCGCATCATTTTCGGTGATTCGTTCATACGCCGCCACCAGACGGTCTTCGAGATAAAACACTTCCGAATCAATGACGGTGAAACCTCCGGCAGCCGCATGTCCGCCAAATTGGGCAAATGTATTTTCAGTTGCCCGCAAGAGTTCCATGATCTGCGTGGACCCGCCGCTCCGGAACGATCCCTTCAAACTCATGTTCCCTTCCCTTCCCCACAAAAATACCGGCCGCTCAAATTCTTCTGCAATCGTGTTAGCAACAAGACCAAGCATTGATGGCCGCCACTCTGGGTCGCCAAGTGCAATGATACTGCGCAACTCGCCGCGCTCTTTCAGTCGCGTATGCACGGCGCGCGTGATGGCGCCCGCCTCTGCCTTCCGCGTCCGGTTCGCTTTTTCTAATTTCTTCGCGAGCAGATCGGCCTCACTTTCGTCGGTAGTTGTAAAGAGCGTAAACGCGTCGCGGGCGTTACCCATGCGGCTTGCGGCATTGACGCGCGGAGCAATCATAAAACCAACGTCATCTTCGGTGATCGTGCGCTGTTCAGTCCGTATCGTGCGGCACAGTTTCTGTAAACCTATTCTTGGTGATTTGCGCATCACCAAAAGTCCATAGGTTGCGAGGACGCGATTCTCGTCGATGAGCGGGACCATGTCGGCGATGGTCGCGAGACCCACCATATCAAGGAGCCACTTCTCCCATCCGATAGGTACACGCTCACGAAGTGTCGGGGCTACCGCGAGTGTCGCGCACACGAGTTTCCACGCAACACCTGAGCCGCAGAGTCCGTGAAATGGATAGGTTTCTCCAGCTCGTGCATTCGGATTAATTACCGCAAATGCCGGTGGCAAACCTGTTTCCAGTGGCAAGTGGTGATCCGTTACGATAACTTCCATACCAAGTTCGTTCGCGCGCGTAACCGGTTCTACATCTGTAATGCCGGAGTCCACGGTCACGATAAGTTTCACTCCGTTCTTTGCGAGCTTCTCGATGCCGCTCACATTCATGCCATACCCTTCCTCGTGCCGGTGCGGAATATAGTTTTCAAAATTCGCTTCCACTTTTTTTAAAAAGTCGTGCATAAGCACACCGCCCGGAATACCATCACAATCGTAATCGCTCCAGACTGCGATTTTTTCTCCGGAGAGAATTGCTTTTGCAAGTCGTTCCGCAGCTTTCTGCATGTCGGTCATCAGGAGTGGGTCATGCAGATGCAGGTCGTACGAAGGATTAAGAAATTTTTCAGCCGCTTCTTTCGTCACGATGCCGCGGCGCGCAAGCAGCGCCGCAGTGAGGTCGTCATGTGCCGCCAATTCTGCACGAAGGATTTCATCGAGTGGATCGTGGAGTGGGAACATGTGAACGCTATTGTATACCCCGTGAGATATACATGCCTAGCTGGATTCCTTTAAATATTTTGTGTCTCGCGTGGAAAGTATGAAATAGATTATCTCACGGGGTATACTGTTCGCGTATGGAAAGCTGCATCTTCTGCAAGATAATTGCGGGCAAGGTCCCGAGTGAAAAGGTGCATCATGAGGACGACAAGATAGTTTCGTTTCCCGATCATCATCCGGTACGCCCGGGGCACACGCTCGTGGTTCCCGCGAAACACTACCAATGGTTTTGGGAATTGCCGGCCGACATCGCCGATGATCTATTCAAGGTTGCGCGCAATCTCGCACGCGAGCTGAAAGAAAAAACGGGCGCCGACTACATTCAGCTCTCTATCGTCGGGAAAGACGTGCCACACGTGCACATGCACCTCATACCCCGGAATTTCGACGACACGATTTAATTACTGTAAGGCTTCAATGCCAGGGAGAGTGCCTTTTGCGAGAAAATCGAGCATGGCGCCGCCACCCGTCGAGACGAATGAGAAGTGCGGTAAAAGCCCGAGGCTTTCTATGGCAGCGACCGTGTCGCCGCCACCAATGACCGAGTGCGCATGTGAAGTTGCGACGGCTTGCGCAAATTCATTCGTGGCATCGACGAATCCGATCTCATAATTTCCAAAAGGGCCGTTCCAGAGAATAGCCCTTGCCTTCTCCGCGAGGTCAGAAAGTAACGCCACCGTGGCTGGGCCGTGATCGAGAATGACCTCATCAGGCTGTACCTGTCCGACCTTTGCAATGCGTGCTTGCGTGCGGACATTTGGAGACTTCTGTGCGGAGAATGGTATGACGAGAGAATCTATCGGCAATACAAGCTTTGGATTATTGAGGAGTTCCTTGATGGAATCTTTCTCAGCAAAAGAGACAAGGGACTTCCCCACCTCCTCTCCTTTTGCCTTTAGAAAGTCATTCGCAAGCGCGCCGCCCACAAATACGTGCGTGTACGTTGCGAGCAGTTGAGTAATGACCGCTTCTTTTGTGCTGAATTTCGCCCCGCCAATGACTGCGAGCGAAGGGCGTTTCGGTGCCATGGCGCTCGAAAGTTCCCGCACTTCTTCTTCGAGCGTAAGTCCGGCATAGCTCGGCAAGAGCTCGGGAACGCCGATGATTGAAGCGTGCGCGCGGTGGCAGGTGTCAAATGAATCTTCGACGAACACATCGGCCAACGCCGCGAGCTCGCGTGCAAATGCGCGGCTGTTCGTCTGTTCGCCTTTGTCCCGCCGCAAGTTCTCCAGCACGAGAATTTTTCCTGACGGGAGATTGCGCACTGCCGCACGGGCTCTCTCGCCGACGGTCTCTCCAAAAAATGATACGCCCGGAATGAGTCTGCCGAGAGCCTGTGCAACTGGCTCAAGCGTCTCGGTACCCTGTTCCCCGATGTGGCTGATGAGCACGACTCTTGCGCCACGCTCGACAAGAAAACGAATAGTCGGTAGTGTGCGCCGCAGGCGATAATCATTCGCCACCCTCCCATTTTTAATCGGTGCGTTCAGCGCGGCACGCACCAGTATCGGAATATTCTCACATATCCGTATGTCTCGGACAGTACGCATCGGTAGTTATGCGAGGTTCTTCACGAGGAGCGGGAATGTCACCGGATCGACCGATGCATGCCCGATAAGAAAACCGTCAATGCTCGAACTTGCCGCGAGATCACGAATGTTAGTCGGTTCAACCGAACCGCCGTAAAGGACGAGAGAGCGAGAAGAACTTTTTCCAGGCAGAAGTTCCGCAAGCACCTTGCGGATATAGAGCACCATCTCGGCGAGGTCGTTCGGTCCAATGGCGTTGGCAGCAGTTTTCCCAATAGCCCACAAGGGTTCGTAGGCGACGATTACCCTCGCGCGTTCTTTGGGGGTGAGAATCGAAAGTGCCGCCGTAATCTCTTCGCGTACAAAGCTGAGGTAGCGGCCTTCGCCGTCGCGCTCATGCTCCCCGACGCAGAGAATGGGAGTGAGGTCATGAGCCAGTGCGCGGGAAAGCTTCTCGGCAATGATGGTGTCGGTGTCACCGGCGGCGCGGCATTCGGAATGCCCGACGATCGCATAGGTCGCGCCGACTGTTGCGTATGCTTGCGCGGTCACTTCGCCGGTCAGAGCGCCGCCGGTTGTTGCGGAGATGTCCTGCGCGGAAAAGGCGACCTTCGATTTATTATTCACCGCGAGCGCTCCGAGGAGCGGGGCGGGCGGCGCGATGACGAGGGTGCTCCTCGTCGTATTCGCGAGTCTTTTGCTTACGGCGAAAAGCTTCTTTGCTTTTGCTATATCCTCTACATAGGCCTTCCAATTGGCGACGATAAGCATAGGAAGAGTATACGATAGATTTCTGACACAATTCGCAACCCCTCATTGTTGTTGCCAATCGACAAACTGCCACTGTGTAGATGTGGTGGGAGTGAAGGGTGGCGGATTGCCCGCATTCTGCCGGTCGTACGCATCAACGCGAGTCTGATATCCCGCACTGGAGCCACCCCCGCATCCGTTCAACCATTTCGTGCCGGTACGTAGGTTTGAAACAGTCGTACCGAGAATGGTGAGAGTGCCGCGCGGCTCATACGAACTCGGACAGGCATATAGATTTCTTCCGAACGCGCCCGACTGCGCGACAAATATGCCATTGAGGGTCATGTTCTGCGGTGAGTCAGGGGAAATGAGAATGTCATGTGCGCCGATGACGGTGAGCCCGTCAGAGCCATCGGTCGCGGCGTACGTGATGTCGCTGCGCAGCACGATGTCGGGCTTGAAATTGGTATCAACAACCCCGGCAACAACCACCGTCACCTTACTTGGGATAACCCCTTCAATCCACGTGTTGTCTTCAACGAAGATAAGGCCGCATCCTCCGGGTATGGTGAGCGTCTGGTAGAGTGATTCGTTATTTATGCGCGTGTAATCGCTCGAGCCGTTCGTGCTGTTGACTGGCACAACAGAGAGCGTGTTCACTGACGAAACTCTTTTTACAGTGATCGTGCCGTTACTGTTGAAGATGAGATGATACCCGCGATGGGAATTTGAGCTCGAACTATAGCGCGGCAAGTACAAGCCGCTCGCTATGGCAGTCGCTTTTCGCGCAGCGAAGTCCGCAGAAATGCCGGCAAAATCGATCTGCGGGGTTGGATAAGTCCAGAGATTTTGATTGGTGCCGGAACCGACAACTCCCGGTGCGGAGCTTTGTGAAGGTGAACAGCCGAAACTGCTCGTGCAGTTCCATGTTGAGAGCGAACTTGAGACGGGAGCATTCGCGGCACCGTCCATGCGCACCCCGCCATTGCTGTGATACGGACCGTTGATGATGCGGTCGGCGCCTGCCCATACGCTGCTCCCCACGATATATGAGTACGTCGCCACCGATGGTGCGGCAAAACGGGCGATGAGTGTTGTCGAAATACCCGGAGCATCAGCCGGTATGCCTTTGCTCGTGACATCGATCGATTGCACGATATTGCACGAAGTATTATTCGTGATGGAGAGTGTATATGTGCCGGCCGCACCGCCCTCCGGGTCAGCGTAGGCGATTACATACGGTCCATCATGCCCGGTTCCATTCTGTGTATTTCCCGGAAAGTGAGAGAGGAACCATCGGTAATAATCGAGACCAGCTTCGGCGATACCCAGAGCTTCAACGCGGGAACGAGCGACATCCTGGGCTCGGTTTTCCGAGAGGACGAACCCGGAGAGGGCCATCAACAAGGTGAAGAATACTCCGCCGAAAACCAGTACGAGAAGCATAATGGAACCGCGGTGGTGTATGTTCATAATTGGTCTCGTAAATTACGTAATGTTGCACCGCCGGAGAGTGTGAAGGATACCGGCGCCCTATTCACATTTGCGTCCACAGTGATCGTCGTTTTTATTGAAGCTACTTGTGCGGTGTTCACTGGTGTTGCGAGTTCAACACCGGCGTTGTTGTAATAACGGAACACCGGTGTTGATGTGGCGTTGACGACCAGCGTTGCGATGGTCGATGTCGCTGTCGTGCCGGTATATGCGGGTGGATTTCCTGTTGATTTTGTAACGGCGCGGTAGAATGTGCCGCCTTTAAGCGAATACGTTATGCGCTCGATGGCCGGGTCGTTATCGACATTTGCATAGAAAGTGACCGTCGAGGTCGCAACGCTCTTGATAGGATACGAGCCGTCGCTTCCGTAGGATGCTTCGCGCAAGTAACGCATAGCATCTTCGACACCGCGTCGCGCTTGACCCACTGCCTGTGCTTGCTCAAGTGCATAGGCGTTCGTTTTGTAGAAATAAACAAGGAGTGAGCCAAGTGTGACAGAGACGAGAGCAGTCACCGCGACAACGATAATGGTTTCGATAAGCGTGAATCCCCTCCCCCTTTTTCGGTAACTATGGAGAGTACTCATGGCAAGATAAGCGTTGTCGCCGTGTGTCCAGCGACAGTGATAGGGGGAAAGACTTTCGTTGTGTATCCAGCGGCTGAAACCGTTGTGATATAGCTGTCGGCAGAAAGACCGTTGAAAAAGGCGGAACCGCATGCTGAGGTTACGATAGTAGCTGCATAGCCATCCTTAGTGAGCACTACTTTCGCATCTGGTACGGTGCTGCTCGCAGTATTCTCGACCACAAGTGACAGCGTATTGGCAGTCGGCGCACCGACAATGAGCGCCGTTGAAGAGGCTTGTGCGGGGGCAAGCGGATACGGACTCGCCGGGCAGCTCTCGATGAGGTTCGCGGTTGAAAGATCGAGAGTGTAGGCATCCCATTCCAATGTTTCAGTCTTTGTGGCACCAGCACCGGTAGAATCATTGATGATCGTTTTATAGATTGGCAGTCCGCCTCCGTCAGTGCCGATCGTTTTCGCTCCTGTGAGAGTGAAAGCGATGTTTGGGAGAGGCGTAGGCCCCTCAGTGTAAGAAAGCGACCAATCAAGAACTGATGGGGTGGTCGATGTTGAGTTGCTTGTCAAAGCCGCTTCAAGAGCAAGTTCTGGGTAACTCGCAATCGAAATATCCGTGAGCGATACCGGAAATGAAGAGAATCCGGTGCTGTTGCCGGGGAGGACCGAATCAGGGAGCGGGTTTCCAACAGCATCGTCGATGCGAACGACCGCTGTCGTGCCGGAGGGTATTGCCAGAGTCGCTGAAAGAATACCCCACCCGCCAAGATAACTTGGAGCGACCGATACTGAACGTGCCGATCCAGAAAGAGCTTCATTTGCGAGGGAGAGTGCATTTCCAGACACTCCAGTACTTGCTTGGCTTACAAGCTGGCTTGCATCGGTGAATGTGTCGGTAAAGGACGTTGTCGTTGCTGGCGAGAAGCTTGAAAGCACAAGAGTGGCAAGAGTGTCGATCGCAAATGTCGCGGAGGTGGTCTGGTCTTTCACAACGGTAAGGTATCCTGGTGTCGGATTCACATTCTGTCCTGTACGCGCATAGGTTTGCGCGCTCGAGTACCCGGCGCGCGATACATATATCTCGTACTGCGACGAAGTTGCGGCTCCACCGACGAGAGCAAGGCCACTTGGGTCAGTGAACGTAGTGAAATCGATCGCAGGCGAGGTCGAGGTGTTTACGATGTGCACGTCTGCGCCGCTTACGTCCGCACCGGTCGCGCTGACGACGTGTATCGAGAGAGTGCCACCGCCGGTCGTCGACTCAATGCCTGGCGGAACGAAGTTTGAGATGAGCGTCACCTCTTTCATAAGTCCGTTAATGGAATAGGAGACGGTCACCTTCCCCGTCTTATAGTCAGTGGTGACGCCGTTGGTATCCCCTGCCCCTGAACCGTCAGCCGAATCGTCGGTGTATTCGACGTATGTACGCGCGACATATGGGACGCCGTCGATCGTAGAGGTTGCCGTTTGCGGCACGATACCGGCAGGAATGCCGTTTACCGTGCCGACCGAGTCGTACGAGAGTCCATGCAGGTATTCCATTTGGGTGCTCGCCAATTCCACCGCAGTTGCTTTTGCTTTTGCGAGTGCCGAGAGTACGAGCGATGCGCGCAGGACGCCGAAAAGAGCGAGGAACATGACGAGCATGAGTGCAACGCCGACGATGACATCGACGAGTCCGAATCCTCTGCTGCGCGATACATAGATATCCATTGACATTAAAATGCCGATGAAAGCGAGTAAATCGGTGCGATCATCGAGACTGCGAAGACGCCGACGATCGTGCCGATGAGAAGCATGAGAACCGGCTCGATGATGGTCGAGAGGTCTTTTGTCTTTTCGGCGACATCTCCTTCATAGAATTCTGCGATTTGTTTCAGCATTTCTGCCACCTTGCCGGTCTCCTCCCCCACCGCGAGCATATCGCTCATCAGGATTGGATAGAGTTTCGGATATGTAGCAAATGAGGCCGAGAGAAGCTCGCCTTTTTTCACATGTTCTTCCGCCTCCGCTACCACCCTGGCAAATGCTTCCGCATGCACCACTTCTTTGGTTATGGAGAGGGCGTCAAGAACCGGCACACCGGAGGCGAGCAGTGACGAGAGCGTGCGGGATGCCCGCGCGGTGTACGTCTCGCGCACGAGTTCGCCGATAACCGGCAGACGGAGCGCGATTGCGAGTACGATCTTGCTCCCGGTTCGTGAGCGCACAAAGGCGATACCGCCTACTACAAAAGCGATGAGCGCCATAAAGACGAGCACAACATGGGCCACCATAAAGTTCGAAAGGCTGACGATGACACGGGTCGCGAGTGGCACCTGTACGCCGAGCTGGGTAAAGGTGCTGGTCAAGGTCGGCACGACATAGATGAGCATCAAGATACCGACGACGATGACGGCGGTTATCACGATCGACGGGTAGATCATCGCGCCGCGCACTTTGCGTACCAGCTCCTCCGAGCGTTCCATCTGAAGTCCTACGGTCGTGAGCGCTTCGGCCAGGGAACCCGATTCCTCGCCGGAGCGCACCATTGCCACAAATAGTTTTGGAAATACCTTCGGATATTTCCCGAGGCTTTCATAAAATGATGATCCCCCTTTGATTGAATTGGAGAGATCCACAACGATTGTCTTCAGTCGCTTATTGCCGGATTGCCGCTCGATGACCGAGAGTGCGCGCGAAATCGAGAGGCCGGCGCCAAGCATTGCAGAAAGATTTCGCGCCATCCGGATGACCTCGGCATGCTTCACGCCAGTGCCGATACTGTAAGAAAACCATGAGGGAAGTTTGAACCTCCCTTCGTTCTCAGCAAGCTCAACAACGACCCCGCCCTCTTTCTGTACCTGCTCGTATACGGCGAAACGGGTAGACGCGTCGATGACGCGTATGGAATCGGCTCCTCCTCCTTCTTTATGTATCGTGGCGCGGAATTTCATGTCTATTCGGTTACGGCGCGCAGGACTTCCTCGATACTCGTGACGCCCTTTGCGGCTTTATAGAGACCATCCTCGAACATCGTAAGCATGCCCTCCTTCTTTGCCTGTTCCTCAATGGCATCGCTCGTGCTCGTGCGGAGGATGATCTCGCGGATGGCGGGCGAAACGGCAAGGACCTCGTGGATGCCGATACGGCTCTTATATCCGTCCTCGCATTCAGCCGAAGGGACCGGGCGATAGAAGGAAAGGTCGTCGATAGTGGAGCCACTCTTCACCAACTTTTCGTCATGGAGCGCTTTAAATGCGATGTTGAAATCTTCTTCGCTGGCTATTTTGGCTCGTGTGGTTTTGTCGAGCGCGTACGGTTCTTTCTTCTCGCAGAGTTTGCGGACGAGCCGCTGTCCGACGATGACACGGATGGTAGAGACCAACAGGAACGGTTCGACACCCATATCGATGAGGCGTGGAATAGAGCCTGCAGCGCTGTTGGTGTGGATTGTCGAGAGCACGAGGTGGCCGGTGAGCGCCGCATTGATCGCGAGTGCCGCAGTCTCACTGTCGCGTATCTCACCGACCATGATGATATCCGGGTCCTGGCGCACGAGCGACCGGAGTCCGTTCGCGAACGTGAATCCTATCTGCGGATTCACTTGCGTCTGGTTGACGCGCTTCATCTGATATTCGATAGGATCCTCGACGGTCGAGATATTCACGTCCGGTCGGTTTAGGATGTCGAGCATCGTGTATAACGTCGTCGTCTTGCCGGAGCCCGTCGGTCCCGAGATGAGAATGATGCCGGTCGTCTGCTTCAGCGCATGATGGATGCGCTCCATATTTTCCCCATGAAGCCCGAGCGCGTCGAGCGTGAAGCCTTCGCCAGTCTCGCGCAAGAGGCGCATAACCGTCTTTTCCCCGAAAAATGTGGGAAGGATGGAAACGCGGAAAGAAACTCGATCAGCCTCAGTTTCCATTTTGAAGCGGCCATCTTGCGGTAGGCGTTTTTCGTCGAGCTTCAGATTGGAGAGCACCTTGATGCGCGCGACGATGCCCGCGGCGGCGGGCTTCGGCAGTGTCATCGCGTCGTGCAAAATGCCGTCAATGCGATAGCGAACGAGTACTTCCGCCTCCATCGGTTCGATGTGGATATCGGAAGCGCCTTGCACAATAGCGTGGCGTAAAAGCGTGTCGACGATGCGCACGATCGGCAGGTCCTCAGCCATCTTCTTGAGTTCTTCGCCCGAAAGATCTTTTCCGCCCTCTTCGACGGAGCGGATCTTGCCCGCTTCGGTCGAGATGATGTCTCCGAATTCGTCCTTGAGGGACTTCTGGTACTGCAGAAGGGCGTGTTTGATGCTTTCCGTGTCGGTGAGCCGCGGCAATATCTTGAGGCCGGTCTTTTTCCGTACCGAGTCGATCGACGCGAGATCCTCGACGTCAAGCATCGCCACCTCAAGCGAGTCGCCTTCTTTCTTGAACGCAATGATATTGTGCGTACGTGCGATCGGTTCTGGGATGAGCGCGAGCACGTCGGCCGGAATCGGATATTCTTTCAAATTCACAAAAGGGATGCCGAGGACGTACGCTTGAATGCGCCGGAGCGCATCGTCAGTGATAGAACCGCGTGAAACGAGGATGTCGCCAAGCGGTTGTCCACGCTTCTTTGCTTCTTCATCAGCCGCGTCGATCTCTTTCTTGGCAACGAGGCCAGAGTCGATGATAAATTCTTTTAGTTCCCCCTCCGAAACGTGCATATGTAGCGAAGTATAGCGCGTCCCGCCCTCAGCGGGGCGCGCATTTCACACATTGTTGACGTACGGTAAGCATCTGGTATACTTGCCAGTACCTGAATGCCTGCGATGCAGGCCTTCTTTATAAAGTGCGAAAAGTTCAGTGAACGATACATACACAATCCATATGATAGACCTTAAAACCATCAACGCAGTGCTCGGAGAGTTTGAAGATCGCGGTATCAGCCGCACGACGATGATCGACGCTATCGAAAGCGCGATGTCGACCGCGTACAAGCGCGAGTACGGCAAGCGCGGACAGGTCGTCCACGCGAAGCTTGATCTCAATTCCGGCACCATATCCTTTGAACAAGTAAAAACCGTCGTCGATGACACGACGGTGCGGTTCCCTGCCCCCGATGAAGAGATTCCTGCGGAACGACATCCCCATGCACATGGATTCCATGCCGACGAGGAGCAGCTCGCTGAAGGTGAATTGCCGCGCTTTGATCCCGAGAAGCATATTCTTCTTGCCGATGCGAAGCTTATGAAGCGCGGAGCGTCCGTGGGCGAGGAAATTATCTTCCCGCTTGAGCCGCAGGATGACTTTGGCCGTATTGCCGCACAAACTGCAAAACAAGTGGTCATCCAGAAGGTGCGCGAAGCCGAGAAACTCTCGATGATGGAGGAATTCGGCGAGAAGAAAGGTCAGATCGTCGGTGGCATCGTACAGCGCATGGAGCGCGGCGCGATCTTTGTCGACCTTGGTCGTACGACCGGCATTATTCCGTACGAGGAACAGATCCCAGGCGAGCGCTATCGCATGGGCGAGCGTATTCGCGCATACCTCTATGCCGTTGATGAGGGTTTCCGCGGCGTATATCTTCGACTTTCTCGTGCGCACCCGCAGTTCGTCGTGAAGCTCTTTGAGCTTGAAGCGCCGGAGCTTGCGGCCGGTTCTATCGAAGTGAAAGCGCTTGCACGCGAGCCGGGGAGCCGCACCAAGATTGCGCTTGCTTCTCTTGATCCGCATGTTGACCCGGTCGGTTCCCTCGTCGGTCAGCGGGGCGTACGTGTCTCCACCGTGATGAGTGAGCTCGGCGGCGAGCGCATCGACATCATCGAGTGGAATAGCGATGCGAAAGAATTCGTTAAAGAGGCTCTCTCCCCTGCTACACCGCTTGAAGTAGTGCTCGATGAAGAGGGGCACCGAGCGACAGTCACTGTCGCTGAAGATGAACAGTCGCTTGCTATCGGTCGCGGCGGTCAGAATGTGCGTCTAGCCGCAAAACTTACTGGTTGGAACATCGACATTGTTTCTTCCGGCGGTACTGAAGTTGCAGAGACAAATGGTGAGAATGTTGTTCTTGCAGATATGTCAGCAACAGCTGAAGCAGCCGTTCTGCCCGATGATGCATCGCCCGCAGAAGCGGCAGGCCTCATGCCGACCGAGAGTGCAGAAATTATTACCGAGGAAACATCAGAAGTTACAGCGCTTCCAGCGGAAGAAGAACTTACACCGCTGCCGGCAAGCGATGAAACGGTTGCCGATAAAAAAGAGGATCGCGACAAAGCGAACGACGAATAATCCGCACCGCGTACGAAACTTTTGAAAAAGTTTCGTACGCGGTATACTCTCCTTAATATGAATCTGCTACACGATATTGACTCCGGTACGAAAGAGGAAATGAACGTCATTGTTGAGATCAATAAAGGGTCTCACAATAAGTATGAGATCGACAAGAAAACCGGTCTCATTGCCCTTGATCGTGTCGCACACACGGGACAAGATTTTCCGTTCGATTACGGCTTCGTGCCGCAAACGCTCTGGGATGACGGCGACGCGCTTGATGTGGTGCTCCTTACGACCTATCCGCTGTTGCCCGGCATTCTCGTGCGCGCACGGCCGGTGGCGCTCATGAAGATGATCGACAGCGGGGAGGGCGATGATAAAGTCATTGCCGTTCCGGTCGACGATCCTCGTTGGAAAGAAGTGTGTGATGTCACTGACATCAATACGCACACGCTTAAAGAGATCGAGCACTTCTATGCGACCTATAAGAAGCTTCAGGATAAAGAGGTTGCGGTGAACGGTTTTGAAGATCGTGCAGCCGCAGAGGCGGCATTCGAAAAAGGACGGAAGATGTATAACGACTCGAAATAGTAATAGTATGGAAAGCGAAAAACTTCTTCCACCAGGTGAGATAGCCGTTTCTCAAAATACAGCGCCGAGTACTTTGCCGCCGGGAGTTCCGTCACCCAAGGCGCAACAGTGGGGTACGGTCATCTCGATCATTATCATTGTGCTCATGATTATTGTCGGAGCGTTCTATTCTTGGGGCAAACGGATTGCAGAGGAGAAGGCACTTATTGTACCGATCGGACAACAGCTTTAATTATTTTCGTATGAACAAACACACACAGCCTCGTGCATCAATGCTCGTCCCAATGGTTATCGAAAAGAGCCAGTTCGGCGAGCGCGCCTATGACATCTACTCTCGCCTTCTTAAGGAGCGGGTCATCTTTCTTGGCGGCGGCATCGACAGCGATTCAGCGAATCTGGTCATCGCACAGCTTCTCTTTCTTGAGAGCGAAGACCCCAAGAAAGATATCTCTCTCTACATTAATTCCCCGGGAGGTTCGGTCACGGCAACCTTGGCAATGATTGATACGATGAATCATATCAAGCCGGACGTATCGACGGTCTGTGTTGGTATGGCTGCTTCGGGCGGCGCCTGGCTGCTTTCTGCCGGTGCAAAAGGCAAACGGTATGCGCTGCCAAACGCGGAAGTAATGATTCATCAGCCTTCGGGCGGCGCGGAGGGTCAGGCAACCGATATCGAGATTACGGCGAAGCAGATATTGAAATTGCGCGAGCGCCTCAATAAGATTCTCTCCAAAAATACCGGACAGTCGATCGAGAGGATCGAGAAAGATGTCGAGCGCGACTTCTTCATGACCGCCGAAGAAGCGAAGAAGTACGGCCTCATTGATAAGGTGTTTAATTAAGGGGGATCGGATAACAGAGCGCGTCGGCTTCGCCGGCGCGCTCTGTTTGTGGTACAGTCTCCCCATACTGTCTCACTGACCAACTGTCTCGATCGCTTCCCCGAATTTCCTTTTTTAGAACTTTATCCTGTTCCGCCCTGCGGAGTAGGACCCTAACAAAACGGGCGTATGTCACTCAAAATCATATTGATAATGCTCGCGCTCTCAGGCGTAGGCGGTATCGCGCTTGGCTACGTGCTCCGCGTGCTTATAGGTCTTGCGCAGCGCGGCTCAATCGAACTCGATATCAAACGGAAACTGCTCCAGGCGAAAGAGCAGGCGGCAAAGATTATTGCCGATGCGGAATTTCGCGGAGAAGTTATCGAGACGGAACGTCTCGCGCCCATCGAGGAGAAAGAAGAGAAACTTGTCTCGAGGGAGGAGCGTCTCGCCGCACGGGAGGAATTCCTCGACTCCCGCCAACGCGATCTTGATGAAAAGGAAGACGAGGTGCGTGAGCGTGAATTGGAGGCGGCGCGTGCGCGGAGTGAAGCAGAAAAACTCACTGCGGAACGTTCAAAGGAACTTGCGAAAGTCGCGAACTTGTCAGAGGTCGCGGCGCGTGAAGAGCTTTTCTCAGAAATAGAGCGCGCATATGAGGAATCAATTCTGCTCAGAATGCAGAAACTTGAGGCGCATGGGCGCGAACGTCTCGAAGACAAAGCACGCACTATTCTTACGAGCAGCATTCACCGACTCGGGAATGCCGTGAATGCGGAGGTAATGTCTCTTTCGGTCACTCTTCCCTCAGAGGATATGAAAGGAAAGATCATCGGTAAGGAGGGCCGCAATATCAAGGCTTTTGAGCGTGCCACCGGCGTCGACGTCATTATTGATGATGCGCCGGACCGGATAACGCTCTCTTCTTTTGACCCGCTCCGCCGCGCTATCGCGAAGATCGCGCTCGAAAAACTTATCGCCGACGGCCGCATCCAGCCTGCCAAAATAGAAGAAACAGTGGAAAAGACGCGCGCTGAAGTTGCTGAGATTGTGAAGCAGAAAGGCGAAGCGGCAGCGTATGAGGCCGGGGTCATCGGACTCGACCCAAAGCTCACTGCCCTTTTGGGCCGCCTCCACTTTCGTACCAGTTTCGGGCAGAATGTGCTCCAGCACTCTATCGAAATGGCGCATATTGCCGGCATGCTTGCTACCGAGCTCGGGGCAGATGCAACGGTTGCGCGAGCGGGAGCGCTTCTCCATGACATCGGGAAGGCAGTTGATCATGAGGTGCAGGGCACGCATGTTGAAATTGGCCGCCGTATTCTCGAGAAGTTTGGCGTGGATCCACGCGTTATCCTCGCCATGCAGGCGCATCATGAGGAACATCCATATGAGACACCGGAGGCGGTCATCGTGCAGGTGGCTGACGCCATTTCAGGCGGTCGTCCAGGTGCACGCCGCGACACCGTCGATCGCTATCTTGAGCGCCTTGGGGACCTTGAACGCCTTGCCGGCACCTTTGAAGGTGTCGAGAAGGTGTATGCCATAGCTGCCGGACGGGAGATACGCGTCTTCGTGAACCCCGGGAAGGTGTCTGACCTCGCGATGCACACACTCGCACGCGATATTGCCAAGCGCATTCAGGAAGAACTGAAATATCCGGGCGAGATTAAAGTGAATATAATTAGAGAAAATCGCGTAGTAGAATTCGCCCGATAAAACACTCAAAATAAAGTAAATACTTGCCCCGTAGGAAGTAATCTTTCCTGCGGGGTCATCCGCGAAAACCGAGTCGTCGAATTTGCGTGGTGATTTTGCATTGTCCACGCGCTATTGTAAAGCCCTATTGCGCAATATGGCGCATTTCCTATACTTTCCTCCATGCCCACCCGAGACAGGTCGTGGGATTAGCAGTTAGCAGATATTTATGAACAAAGCAGACATTGTCGACAAAGTGTACGGTGTTCTCGGTTCGACGAAAGCTGACGCTGAGCGCGCTGTCGAAACGGTTATCGATTCGATCGTCTCGAGTCTTAAATCTGGCGATGAGGTATCGATCGCAGGTCTCGGTATCTTCGCAACGAAGGCGCGCCCTGCGCGCCAGGGCCGCAATCCTCGCACGGGCGAGACGATCCATATCGCAGCCTCCCGCACCGCAAAATTCCGTCCTGCAAAGGCATTGAAGGACGCAGTGAAGTAATAAGCTTCTCCTTTTTAAATCCCCTCCCGGCCTCAGGCCGGGAGGGGATTTATGTAGAAACAGGCTATTTTGCGGTTAACCACAGTAAATTAAAAATAGAAACCATTGCAGTAGATATCTCTTTGGACCTAATAATAATTCCAATCATTGCACTATTTTTTCGATGCAGTGTAATTGA
>JAKFXG010000004.1 GCA_021731495.1 Candidatus Parcubacteria bacterium
CGCCGTTAATCGAGCATTGCCGGCATACCTGAAGCGGTACAACGAGACGCGCCACCACTTCGGCCTGAACCTCAATACGCCGCTATCAGTATTAACAAAGTGCGTCCAAGCTATTGATTAGAAGACGGCCCCTCATTTGCGGTCCGCATTCGAGTGGTATCATGCAGCGTATGGATCCCGTTAGAAATCGCGAACGCAAAAGCCCGACTACGGAAAGGGTTCTGCTGGGATGCCTTAACCAAATAGTATGCGGCGTGGAGAAAGCCACGTTCGCGTTCTATTTCTAACGGGATGGATTCACCTTTCGATGCTGAGCGCGAAGATTCGAAGCTCGCTGAAATTCACGAACGCGAGGAGGAGGATGTAGCGCGTATTCTGTCCGAGAAATACGGCATGACCTATGTCGACCTCTCTCTTAAAGAGATAGACAACGAGGCGCTTCGCGTCATCCCGCTCGAAGCTGCTGAGCGCGCTGAGGCGGCCGCTTTTGTGAAAACAGCGAAGACGATCGCGCTTGCCATCCACAATCCGAACAATCCGGACCTTCCGAAACTCATCGAAGACCTTTCCGCACGCGGGTTTACATTGCAAAGGTTTCTTGTGTCGAAGAGAAGTCTTGATAAGATCCTCGCCCGCTATGCCGACCTCTCTTTTGCAGCCGAATCAAGAGCGGGCATTTTTATCATTGCTCCCGAAATGCTTGAGCAGCTCACCCGAGAGAGCGGGACGCGAGCCGCACTTGAAGAGGAACTCACTGCCGCAACAGCGGCGAAATCGCTCGATCGTGTTTCCCATATCCTTGAGATCATTTTTGCCGGAGCTTTCGCGCTTCGCGCTTCCGACATTCACTTTGAACCGAGAGAGGACAGGACCCTCCTTCGCCTGCGTATCGATGGACTTCTCTCCGATGCCTACTACTTCGACCCGGCGACATATCATCAGCTCAATTCGCGTATCAAACTCCTCTCGGGTGTGCTCCTGAACATCACCAACCGCGCGCAGGACGGCCGTTTCAGCATCGCCAAAGGCACAAGCCAGATCGAGGTACGCGCCTCTTTCATTCCCGGAGGGTTCGGCGAGTCTATCGTAATGCGTATTCTTGATCCCGAATCGACCAAGGTCTCGTATAAAGAGCTGGGTATCCACCCGAAACTCCTTGCGCGCCTTGAGACAGAGATTCGACGGCCAAACGGCATGCTACTCACAACTGGCCCGACCGGAAGCGGAAAGACGACGACCCTCTATTCGTTCCTCCGCGAAATCCACGCGCCGGAAATAAAAATAATCACCATTGAAGACCCTATCGAATATCACCTCGACGGTATCGTGCAGACGCAGGTGGAGGGCAAGAAATACACGTTTGCTGAAGGTCTCCGCTCGATCGTGCGCCAGGACCCGGACATCATCATGGTCGGCGAAATTCGTGACGGCGAGACTGCCAACATTGCTATTCAGGCTGCTCTCACTGGCCACTTTGTGTTCTCCACCCTTCATACCAATGACGCGGCAGGTACGTTCCCGCGCCTCGTCGACCTCGGCGCGGACCCAAAGTCCTTCGGTTCGGCCGTCACCGTCTCGATGGCACAACGCTTGGTGCGCAAGCTCGACCCGGAGAAAAAGAAAGAGCGTCCGCTTACGGACGCAGAAAAAGCAATGATCGAAAAGGTGCTGGCACCGCTTACTGACAAAACACTGATCCCTGAAAAGATAGAGACCGTTTGGGAACCTGCCGCGGGTACGCCTGAGAGTGGTGAAACGGGCTACAAGGGACGCGTAGGCCTCTACGAGGCCATATTCATGAATGACGAACTCGCAGATTTCCTACGTGACAATCCTCCTTCAAATGAGATCGCGAAGCTTGCCGCGAAACAGGGCTATCTCACCATGGCGCAAGACGGTATTTTAAAAGCACTCGCCGGGATTACTTCCCTCTCCGAAGTTGCCGACACTGTTGATCTTCCAAGATAGTTTTATAAAAGAAAAATCCCGTCCATAATCCTCCAGGCAAAACCCGCATAAATGCGGGGTGGACGAGACACCTGAGGATTTTCCCAGCGTCGTTACCGAAGTAACGGACCAGAAAGTCCTTGGGGAAACGCCCGAAGCCGTCAAGCCTTGCCTAGAGGAGTATGAAAAGGACTAAAAACCTTTACCCAGCTGGCGTCTTTGCTCTATCGCCCATTGTCGAACTCACACATCGGGTGCATGATGCACTCGATGCGGAAATTTGAACATATGACACTGAGGAGCAACGCTGTCTGGGTGTGATAGAATGCTAGCACTATACAATTTTTATGTCAAGGCCTTCGGAAAACATACTCCCCTTGCTTGCATCCCTTGATGCGGCGCTCCGTCCTGATCGCTGGGATGATTATGTCGGTCAGAAACAGGTAAAAGCGAATGTGCGGATCGCTATCGACGCTGCAAAGAAGCGGGGCGGTATGCCGGAGCACATCCTCTTCTATGGTCCTCCTGGCGTCGGCAAGACGACACTCGCCCACCTTGTCGCGGCGACGCTTGGCTCACCCTTAAAGACCACGTCCGGGGTCGCTATCGAACGCGCAGGAGACCTTGCTGCCATATTGACCAATCTCGAACCAAATACGGTACTTTTTATCGATGAAATACACCGGCTCTCACGCAAGATTGAGGAACTGCTCTACCCCGCACTCGAATCGGGACATCTCGACATCGTGCTTGGGAAAGGGCCGTCAGCGCGCACGGTCGAACTCGCACTCCCCTCCTTCACACTCGTGGGTGCGACGACGCGCGCCGCAGAACTTTCCGGCCCGCTCCGTTCGCGTTTCGGCGGCGGTATCTATCAGCTCGATTTTTATAATGACGACGATCTTCGGGACATTATCCGTCGCTCAGCGACCCTTCTTGACCTCAAAGCCCCTGAAGAAGTTGTCGAGCGCATTGCCGCACGAAGTCGCGCAACCCCGCGCGTCGCAAACGCACTCCTGAAGCGCGTTCGCGACTTCTCTGAAGTCCATGAGCGACCGCTCTCTGCCGCTCTGTGTGACGAAGCGTGCGAGCTGTTTGGCATCGACGAATATGGCCTCACAAAGGATGACCGTCGCTATTTGGAAGCCCTCCTTACAAGTTTCCGTGGCGGTCCAGCAGGCGTGCGTGCACTCGCCGCGGCACTCCACGAGGAGCCGGACACCGTTGAATACATTTATGAACCGTATCTACTCCGCCTCGGCTTCATCGAACGCTCTCCACGTGGGCGTGTGCTCACCCAGAAAGGCCGTTCGTACTTAGGAAAGTAAAGCTTTTTAGGAAATCATCTCTTTTGGTATAGTGCAGACATGTCCGGGCATAGTAAATGGTCTCAGATAAAGCGGCAGAAATCAGTGACTGATGCCGCAAAAAGCCGCACCTTCTCGCGCTTTGCACGTCTCATCACGCTTGAATCGAAGAAAGCGAACGGGGTGCTTTCAGCGCCGTCGCTTGCGGTCGTTATTTCACGAGCAAAAGCGGTGAATATGCCGAAAGAGAATATCGAGCGCGCCGTAGCAAAAGGTACATCGAAAGATTCTGGAGACCTCGAGCAGGTGGTATACGAAGCATACGGGCCGGGCGGTGTCGCTATCCTTATTGACGCACTCACCGATAACAAAAATCGTACGACTCAGGAAATAAAGCATCTGCTCTCGCTCCAGGGTATCGAGCTTGCTTCTCCGGGCGCCGCAAGTTGGGCTTTCACAAAAAACAGCGGATCATACATCCCAAACGAACCGCTCGTCGAAATTGTGGGCGAGGATGAAGAAAAACTCGGTGCAGCTCTCGAAGCAATTGATGAGCACGAAGACGTCCAACGGATATATACGAACGCAAAAGGATATGAGGATATTGGCGATTGACCCGGGGTACGACCGCCTCGGCATTGCAGTCGTTGAGGGCGACCCCTCGCGCCCAGCACTTGTCATGAGCGAGTGCGTACAGCCTGAAAAAGGAATGCGCGAGGACCGTCTTGCAGAGGTGTCGAGCACAATTACCGATGCGATTAAAAAATACGCTCCCAACGCACTGGCTATCGAAACGCTTTTTTTTAGCACCAATAAAAAAACGGCTCTTGGTGTCGCCGAAGCGCGCGGCGCAATCCTCGCTGCGGCAGGTCTCACATCCCTCCCTGTCATAGAATGTTCCCCTCAGCAGGTGAAAATCGCCGTTACCGGTCATGGGAGAGCGACCAAAACTGCTATCGCAAACATGATTCCACGTCTTGTTGCCCTTCCGAAAAAGAAACGTCTTGATGATGAGCTCGACGCGATCGCAATCGGTATAACAGCACTGGCTTCCGGTTTCAAACGACGCTAATCCACACCCAATGCCTCAAAGACCTTGCATGTGGAAGAATATTTGCTCAAATATACCGGTCCCTGGGTGGGACTACTTGTAACTATATTCATATTGTATGGATGACGACGAATTGTATGCGGGCAGTGTGATAGACGACGAAGCTGAAGAGGAGGACATTGACGAGGAAGGGGAAGAAAAATATTAAAGACGGGTAGAAATAAGAAGAGGGCGTGGTACCATACTCATAATGAGTGCCCCCCGAAGCGCCCCGTGGCGCTGCACACTTCTTACATCTGTTCTGACACTGCTCGGTATCGGGTTTTTCATCGTGGGGGGCGTTCTTGTTTTTGTTGCTTTTACTCCGGTACCTGATATCGACTCTTTTGCCGCTCGACAGATCGACCAGTCGACCAAGATTTACGACCGCACCGGGCAAGTCCTTTTGTACGACTACAACCGCGATGCAAAACGAAATGTCGTGCCATTGGCCGATATATCGCCCCACACAATAAACGCGACCATCGCGATTGAGGATTCAAGTTTTTACGAACATGGGGGCATCCGCTTTACTTCCATCATGCGAGCGGTGCTCATCAACACGCTTGGAGTGGCGCTCTCGCAAGGAGGCTCCACCATTACCCAGCAGGTGGTGAAGAACGAGCTCCTCACGAGCAAGAAAAGCATTATTCGCAAGATCAACGAATGGATGCTCTCAATCAAGATGGAACAGATCTACTCGAAAGATCAAATCCTCGAGACCTATCTCAACAACATCCCTTATGGCAGTACGCTCTATGGTATCGAAGCCGCTTCTGAGGCTTACTTCGGCAAACCAGCGAAAGATCTCTCACTCGCCCAAGCAGCCTATCTCGCGGCGATGATCCAAGCCCCCTCGTACTATTCGCCCTATGGCACGCATCAGACCGAACTTGCCGCTCGTAAAAACCTCGTGCTCGATCGAATGCACACACTCGGCTTTATAGATGACGCTGCCCATGCGTCCGCACGGGCCGAGAACGTTTCCTTCTCTCGTGCCGGTCACAACGCGATCATCGCACCACACTTTGTCTTCTACATTCTGGGCCAACTTGAAGAAAAATATGGCTCCCAAGCCCTTGTGTCGGGATTAAAGGTCATCACGACGCTTGACGCGGAACTTGAGGTAAAAGCCGAGTCTGTTGTGAACCAGTATGCATTAGAGAATGTGAAGAAATTCAAAGCGTCGAACGCATCTTTGGTCGCTCTTGACCCTGCAACCGGACAAATCCTCGCGATGGTCGGTTCGCGGGACTTCTTCGACCCCGATATCGATGGTCAATACAACGCCACGCTCGCCTCCCGGCAACCAGGTTCCACTATGAAGCCTTTTATCTATGCGCTCGCATTGATGAATGGATACACCCGCAACACCATCATCTTCGATGTGCCGACGCAATTCTCAACCACCTGTAGTCCATCAGACACTACTAACAACAAATCTCCTTGTTATGCCCCCTCAAACTACGACCATGCCTTCCGCGGTCCTATGACATTCGAAACGGCGCTTGCACAGTCGATCAATATTCCTGCTATCAAAACACTCTATCTTGTTGGAATACAGAAGGCTATCAATCTTGCAAAAGCCTTTGGACTTTCGTCGCTCGGAGACCCAAGTCAGTACGGACTTACGCTCGTGCTTGGTGGCGGAGAAGTACGCCTCCTTGATCTCACAGGTGCGTATGCGACGTTTGCAAACGATGGAATAAAAAATACCCCGACCGGCATACTTGAAGTGAGTGACGCGAATGGAAACACACTTGAAAAATACACAACCGAGTCCTCGATAGTACTGCCAGCACCTATAGCACGTGATATATCCGCAATGCTTTCTGATGCGCCGGCACGGCTTCCTGAATATCCGCTGAACTCCCCACTCTCTTTCCCCCGATACGATGTCGCAGTGAAAACTGGGACCACCGACGACACGCGGGATGCATGGATTATCGGCTATACCCCTTCTATTGCGATTGGTGTATGGGTGGGAAATAACGACAACTCGCCTATGGTAAAGTCGGTTGCGGGTTTTATTGCGGCTCCGATGTGGCATGAGGTGATGGCGTATGCTCTTTCAAAGTATCCACGAGGCTACTTCGGAGAGCCGAGTCCTATCACTCCCTCTGTCCCACCCATGTTGCAAGGTAATTGGCGTGTACCCGATGCTGAGGGAAATATCATACCCCACAGTCTATTGTATTGGACGGATAAAAATAACCCTCAAGGACCGCCCCCTTCTAATCCTGCGCAGGATCCTCAATTCAGGTACTGGGAGTATGGAGTTGCCGCATGGTACGCTCGCCATCCGGAACTGTTTTCCGGTGGCGTAATGCTTCCTGTACCTCTTTCCTACCCGGTTGAAACGGCTCAAACAGAAACGACCATCGAATAGGCCCTTACTTTGACTTTGAATTATTGATTCATCGGAGAAACGAGATAAAGGAGAGATGTATCGCCAACACCTTTTATAATGAGTGGGCGGCCGATACCAGCGGCAAGGAGTGAGAGGCTTTCTGCATTGGTGAGCGATAGTACCGCAGAAAGATATCGGTGATTGAAAGAGAGATCGAGGGCGCTTCCAGAAATACTCGCGTTTACTGTTTCAGATGATTCTCCAATATCCGCGTTTCGGGCAAACAATGAAAAGGTATTCTTTTTTGGATCAAAACTTATTCGTATTTTCTGGAATGAATCCGAGAAAATAGTCGTTCGTTTTAGTGCATTCTCAAAATCCTTCCGCAACACAACTGCCTCGACGATCGATTCTTTTGGAATGATTTGACGGTAATCAGGATACACCGCATTAGTGAGACGTGAGACGAGCATACTGGTTGTACTAACAAAAGCGCATTGATGCTCATCAAAGGACATGATGATCTCCTCATCAGGAAGTGCTTGTGCTATATCAAGGGCATTTTTTGCTGGAATAAGGAACTTACCTTGAGTTCCTTTATTTGAGAGTGGTACTTTTTTCTCAGCGAGGCGAAATGAATCTGTAGCAACTGCGGTGAGTGCTCCCCCTTCTATAGAAAGATAAATACTTGAAAGTTCAGGACGAACAGTTGATGTTGAGGCACAAGAAGCGATTGTAGTGAAAAGATTCTTTAAAAGCACTCCTGGGAGCACAATTCTATTTTTAGGGTTCTCTGGGAATGGAATTGATGGAAAATCATCATATGGGACCGTCTTTATAGAACTTTTACCCGTACCACTTGTAATAGATAGAATATCTCCAGTATGTTCAAGAGTAATATTCCCAACTTCTGTAAGAGAACCTGCTATTTGTTGTAGGAGGGTTGCGGGTATAGCGACAACACCATCACTTTTATGTTCTCCGGGAAGTTTTAGATCAATACCTGTTTCAAGGTTGGTTGCACGCATTTTTATACCATCATCTCCAGCGATGATGAGTATTGAAGAGAGTACAGGAAGGGTTGCACTTTTCCGTTGTGCAAACCGTGATGCGATATACACCGCTTCAGAAAATATCTTTTTTTCTATTGAAATATTCATACGATTCTTACTAGGGTTGTTGATAGGTGGATAAACGAAAAAAAGTTATATAAAGACTGGATATTTTTCTCTTCAGTACACCTACATCCTGTTGATAAATGATACATCCCCATCATACAAGAAGTGTGCGAATATTTTGAATCTCTTTTGCGAGGTCACTATCCACAACTAATTCTCGCTTTATCTTCTCACAAGAGTGGATAACAGTCGTATGATCACGACCACCAAGTTTTGTGCCGATGGTAGGATAGGAAATACTAAAATCTTCCCGAAGAATATACATAATGACCTGTCGCGGCCGTACAATCTCCCTTCTTCGCGTCTTTTCGTATATACTTTCTTCATCAATACCATAGAACTCTGCGACCTTATCAACAACATTTTTCACCGATATATTTTTCTGCGGGCGAGTAAATGAACGGAGGGACTGACGAACTTCCGCTATATCAGGCGCCGACCCTTTCACTTGGGTGTGGCAGATAATACTATTCACCATTCCCTCCAACTCACGTATAGAGCCGCTCATTGAAGTCGCGACATACTCAATAACTTCATCCGAAAGGAGCACTCCTTGCGAAGCGGCCTTTCTTCGCACGATAGCCATACGCGACTCCGGATCCGGTTCGCCGATATCGATCGTCATACCACTCGCTAAGCGCCCTTTTAAGCGTTCAGTAATGTCGGGAATGGCTAGTGGTGCCCGATCGGAAGAAAAAATTATCTGCTTATTCGTATCATAGAGAGAATTAAATAGATGGAACAACTCTTCTTCACTCCTCTCTTTTTTTGAAAGGAATTGTATATCATCGATAATAAGGAGGTCATAGTGGCGATATTTATCCTTAAAGCGGTTTGCCGTACCTGCTTGTACCGAATCAGTATAATCAACTACGAATTTCTCAGACGTGAGATAGAACACTTTTCGCCCCGAATACTGCTTCTTAAACTGATTACCGATAGCTTGGATAAGGTGCGTTTTCCCACGTCCGGTATCGCCGTAAATAAAGAGAGGATTATAGGTGATGCCCGGCCGCTCCAAAACCGCTTGCGCCGCCGCGTAGGCGAGATTATTAAACGAACCTATAACAAACGTATCAAACGTGTATCGCGGATTCAAATTATCGCTTTTGTTGATATAAAACTCATCCAAAGGAAGCTCGAGCGCGCCCCGCGTACTCCTGACTTCCTTCGGCGGCTTACGATGCTCGTCTTTAACGATCAGATACTCGATATTGCGGAACTCATATGATATATCTCGAACGATCTTTAGAAGAAGCGTATGGAACTTCTTGAGGTACCAGTCCTTAAAGAATTGGCTCGGTACCCCGATATAAAGAACCCCGTCTTCTCCAACCTTTACAATGAAACTGTTGCGGAACCATGTATTGAAATTTGCCGCCGAGATAGAAAGTTCAACCTGCGTAAGCACGTATTCCCAAAGCTCCCTTGGATTGCTTTTGTCCATGTGTTTTGGAGTATACTCTTACAAGAGATGAAAGGCACACTGGTTTTTCGTGGAGAACCTGTTAGTATCATGTGTATAACCTCGTACCACTTTTGTGGAAGGTAGCAACGATATAAACTAACTTTCTGTACATGGCAAAACGAACCTATCAACCAAAAAAGCGTAAACGTGCTAAAACGCATGGATTTCTCTCCCGCAGCTCGACAGCCGCCGGCCGCAAGATTATCAAAAGTCGCCGCCGTGCCGGCCGCAAAAGCCTCTCGGCCTAACCTCCCTGTGTTCTCACGTCGAGAACGGCTCTCCCGTGCGATGTTCCCCGCCGCACTCTCGGCCGGGCTCAGACTCTCATCCCCCCACTTTACGTTCGTTGTATCTAAGGAGGCTAAAGGATATGCGGTCGTCGTGTCAAAGAAAGTCGTCCGTCTCTCGGTCACTCGGCATCGCATTAAGCGCCGCGTACTCGCGGCGCTGCGGACGCTTCCTTCCCTCCCTCCCGCACTCATCATCTTTCCAAAATCATCTGCAAGTAGTGTAAGCTATCAAGACATGAGGATGGAGATTGCAGACATTCTTTCCAAAATCAATCAGCACCATAATCTATAGCTTGTGATCTCAGCCTTTTTTCACACTGTTTTTTACGACCCAATTTATAACGCGCTGGTTGCGTTCATCGCGCTCGTCCCGGGAGGAGATGTTGGTATTGCGGTCATTCTACTCACGATCGTCATTCGGCTCATACTTCTCCCTTTCTCGCTTTCGGCCGCCCGCACTCAGCGCAGCATGAAAGTTCTCGAGCCGAAAATTAAAGAATTGAAAGAGAAACACAAGGATAGTAAAGAGAAAGTGGCGCTCGAAACACTCGCACTGTATCGCGAAGCGCGAGTGAATCCGTTTGCGAGCATTCTTATGGTCCTTATCCAGATTCCCGTCCTTCTCGCGCTTTTTTGGGTGTTCAGTTACGAATCATTCATCACGGTTAATGAGGCGCTTTTGTATGCGTTTACCCCAACTCCCGGCCCGGTATCGCTTGAATTTCTCGGGATTATCTCAGTTGCCGGGAAAAGCATCTTCCTTGCGGTGCTCGCCGGCCTCTCGCAGTTTCTCCAGGCGCACATGGCTCTTTCGGGGACAATGAAGCCTTCTCCGCTCGCCGGCATGCAAGGCGACTTTCAGAGGATCATCGGCCTGCAATTGAAGTATGTTTTTCCGTTCATTATCGCGATCATCTCCTACACGACATCCGGTGCCATCGCGCTGTATTTTATCGCGACAAATCTCGCGGGGTCACTGCAAGAATGGTACGTACGTCGCACCATCATTACGGAAACACTATAGTGAGTAGCTCCAGAGAGAGCCGTCGTTCTTATTGACGAACACAAGCGTGGTGCCAAGCGGGTCGATGGCGGGAGACTCAATATCGACAGACTCCTTTGCTTCTGCAGAGAGGTCAAGCACTAGTTGCGCATAGCGGCCCGAAACCTGTATCTTCCAGATACGATCAGAGAAATGTGCGACACCTTGGTACCAATCATCAGGGTAGATTGCCCCGGTTGCCAGGCTCTCCGGAATCCCGCAGTAGATAACTGAATCATCGGCCGCCCACGCACACTTATCGGCGATGGTTGCGATAGGAAGCGGAAACGTTTCGTTTGTTACCGGGTTCACCAGTTTCATCTCTATTGCCGCGCCGAGGATATAACTTACGAGCACCCACTTTCCCGAAGGACTCGCGAGGGCGGTAAGACCGTTGTGAGGGCCTGCGACGCGCGAGAAGTTCCCTGCAGTATCGACGAGGAAGGTGGCACCGGGAAGCGTCGCTGACGGCTTGGTGGTCGCGAGATATTGAGACTTCCCCGCGAATGAGGCTCGGAGGGCGGAGAGTGGCGTAGAAAATACGGCCTTCGATCGGGTTCCATTTGTTTGCGCGAGCGAGGCGGTAGAGCCGGTAACGCCCGAAGCGAGCATCAAGATGCTTGTCGAAGAAACTGCGACATCAGCGAGATCTTGGGGCAAAAAGAATCCTCCATCGCCGTCCGCTGGAAGCGCATAGGTGTTAATGGTCGAGAAGTCGTCACCGGAGAGATATCTGACAAAGGCAAACGACGCGTTCGGGAGCCACGAGGCGGACTGGATACCTGGAATGGTTTTATTGCTGGTGCGGGTAAGTGTTTTTGCAGCCGTATGGTAAGAAAAGACATTACCGCTCTGCCGTTCAATATACGTGACTGTAGTTTCGGGCGAGGAGCTTGCATTTCCGGCTTTATTCACGACTACGACACCTGGTACGATCGGTCCCGCGCTTATTTTTATCAATCGCGCTGAGACTGCAGTCGGTACGCTCGGGGATACGGAAGGAAGCCCGGTTGCTCCCCCCGGGAGCGGTGTCCCTTGGCCGGCTACCGGCAGGCTCACGCTTCCCGGGGGGGCAACAACGACACCCGCGGAGCTCATGAAGAAATAGAAATACGCAACCGCCCCGATCCCGGCGAGGACTAACACAACTGCGGTAATGATAAGTGTACGTCGCATAAAGTATTAAGGTGCTGGCTTTTGGGAGGATCCAGCCCGAAGACCATTACATGCAACATTTTTAGTTTCTCCTGCGATACAAGTATAGTTAAGGATGCCGGAACGGCCATTTGGGTCAACTACTCCATTTTTCAAACACACGACGTCAGGACTGCCACCATCATTGACGCAAGTTTGCTGTGCAGCAGTACAGTCGGCTTCACAAGCAATATATGCAACGGGTTTTACAACAACATTCCCCACATTAGAGTTCGGCACTATTGTTGGTTGTGTCTGTGTTGTCGTTTGTCTCACCCCTCCGGATTTTGTATCAAGAGCAGGAAGGTTGAGGGAGAGATTAAGGATGTTTGGGTTGATGATGGAGAAGACAAGGACCGGGGAAAGGACGAGCACGAGGCCGAAAATAGCCTGGGTGATGCGCTCTTTACCGGCACTCTGTTTGCTGACTGAGTCCTTTGTCGAGATTTCAAGACCGCCCCAAATGATCTCAATGACGGCGAGTACCGCAGCGGCACCGATCAGGTATTTATAGAGATTATTAAAGAAGGTTGCGAGCCCGCCACTCGTGGGCTGGATGTCCGTGAGACCCGGGATGACCGCGAGAGGAACGAATTGAGCGAAGGCCGTAGAGGCATACCCAAAGAAGAACAATAAGGTGAACGAGAACAATAGGGTTTTTTTAGCCCCGTTAGAAATAAAGTCAAAGTGACGATTTTGCGGCGCGCTTTTGTCATGCATAGACTGCTTCTGATTTCTAATGGGGTTCATAAGCCAAAGAAGTTAAATTTTGGTTTCGCGCCGAAAGAGAGTGAGAGGCTCTTACTTGTCTTAGTATAATCTCCCGCTGACGCAACAAGAGAGAGTAAGGCACTTCCCTGCCCGCTGCCAGAGGGTCTGAGGGTGATAGAGCTCCCCGTCTGCACGGCCGTCCCGTCAAGGAACCATTGGAGAAGCGGAGCACCGTTCGTTATAGGTAATGAAAACGGCGCCGCGAATAGAGTCGATTCTGCACCGGCGATGGCGTACTGGTTTTCAAGAACGCGCTCAAAGCGAATACCCAACAACGGATCATTCTCGTAGATGCGAATAACCGGCTCTTGGGACGAGAAAGAGAGAGAGTCCCCACCAACCAGAGCCCCATTCGGACTCTTTACGGCTACCGAAACCTCACGGGAACGATACTGAAGCGGAGAAGCGACGACAACCGCCTGTTTGCCAATACCAGAGGAGTCAGCGATCTGCATACCATCAACCGTCCATGCGTAAGAAAGTGTAGAGGGGGCAAGGGCAACGCCGCTTGCATTTTTAAAGTTCGCTAAAGCGACGACTCGGACACTGCCCTCAAGCGGTATAAGCGGTTTCCCTGGGTATAGCACCGGCGCTGAGGAGATAGGCTCCGCGATGAGGGAAACATCCTGAGGCTGAATCGAAATGGTCTGTTTGTAGGTTGCACCATTTGAGGAAATGGTTACGTCCACCTTTACGATATTCCCCGCTTTCCCAAGAGCGACTTCCGTCGTCTGCACACTCCCTTGATAGGTTTTTTTACCGTTCACCAGCACGGTCATTGTCGCATTCGCAAGATCAATTGAATCCGAGAGCACCCCGAATACTGCTTGGCTAAAGGGTGCCGGGTACTGTGGGTTTACCGAGAGAGTAAAAGGGGCTCCACTGCCAGCCGCCCCCAAGAATTGTGCCGAGGCCGCCGCAGGCAGAAGAAGGACGAGAGAGAGAATACTGAAGAGACCAAAACGCATACCCCTAGTATATAACCTGCGCGGGGTACTTATGCTGCTTCGCGCAGTTCATCGGGGATTTCTTCCGCATCTGCAGTTTCCGCCGCGCGCTCTGCATTATCGTTCGCGGCAGCTTTCACAGCAGCTTCTTCCATCGCTTCATATTCTGCCTCGGTAGCTTGGAATTGCTGAACAGCTGATATCTGCATAATCTCTGCGGCCTGCTGTCTTCGTCCCTGGAGTTGCTCCGTGGCCCGTTTCTCTTCGTATTTTTTCAAAGCCGCTTTTTCTTTTTTTATCTGGACGCTATACATCCTCCATACAACGCCGGTAAGCGCCGGTACCGACCCGACGATTGGGATCTCGCTTATGAAAAGACTGCCCATGAACCATAGCGTGTTACCGACATTCTCTTTGAATATGCGCGCGTTGGTTTTGATGACTATGAGCCCGACAAGCATCCACCCAAAAAGGCCGACGGCTATCGCCATGACGGCCCCGAATATCTCGATTGCAAAGAAACCGAAATAACCCGCCGCCACGGCACCCGCTTCGCATGCGGCCCCTCCTATCGTTGTCCCGATTACGCCACTTACTTTTGAGGTACAGTACAGAGCGGCCAATGCCGGGCCAAAGAACCAAAATTGGTTGAAAAGGAAACGCAGTGCATCGAATACAACAGAAACAGCGAGGACAGGTGTCGCCTTCATCCAGGTCATCGCCTCGGGCGGCTTCTCGTTATTTCTTTTCTGCGGCATACCGCTCTTTTTCCTGTTTGATCGCGAGGAGTTGTGAAGGGTCGGAAGTGATGATCTGGTCTTCGGTGTAGCTTGCCACGACCTTGATCGCAACATGTTTCAGTCCTGCGAAGAAAAGTCCCTCCCCTACCCCCGCCTCAAGAAGGAGGAATTTTTCTTCGTCGGTAAGGTTGAATGTCTTCTGGAGAACATCGATCGTCGTCGGGGATTGTTTCAATAGCAATTGCAAGGAAGAGTTTGTGAGGATCGGCCGTCCGTACGGGCTTTTCAAGAAGTCTTCAACGTCCTGCGTGATGGTGCAGACGCCGAGGTAGTATTTGCGGCCACGCTTGGCGACCGAGTAGAGGAAGGACGCGGTATCTTCACTTTTCATCATCCACCACGCCTCGTCAATGACGAGAAGGCGCTTTTTGAGCTCATGACGCACCGCATTCCAGATATAGTGCGTGATGATATACATCGCCACCGGCTTCATCTCGTCCTCCATGTCACGTACCGAAAAGACGACAAACTGTTGGTTAAGGTCGATGTTGGTCGGCTGGTTGAGGAATCCCTCCCATGTGCCGCGGGTATATTTCGAAAGTCGTTCGACAAGCGACTCACTTCCTTCCATACCGGAGAGTACTTGCTCGAAATCGGAGAGCAGCGGCGGTTCCGCTCCGGTGAAGTCGGAGTCGCCGGTAATGTCTTTGAGCGCGTACGTCTCGCTGATGGCGCGGTCGACGATGGCATCCTCTTCGGGCGAAAGGCCCGAGAGCATGATGCGAAAGAGCCCGACGAGCGCGATGATGTTGGAGCGTAAAATGTCTTTCGGGTCTTCATCTTCTTTGACCGGCGGGAGGTCGAATGGATTGATGTGGTGCTCGGAAGAAAGTGAAATATGGAACGAACGGCCGCCCGTCGACTCCGCAAGCTGTTCGTATTCGCGCTCGGGGTCGATGACGATGACGTCGGTGCCGAACATGAGAGAGCGCAGGATCTCAAGCTTCGTCGCATAGCTCTTGCCGGAACCTGATTTTGCAAAGATGACGGAATTATAGTTTTCAAGCGAGAAACGGTCGAAAAGAATGAGCGAGGAGTTGTGCCGATTGATGCCGTAGAGGATGCCGCGGTCGCTCGTGAGGTCGAAGGAAACGAACGGAAAAATAGAAGAAAGCGGTGAAGAGTTTAATTTCGAATTGACGAGAAGTTCGTCCGTTCCGAGCGGTAGGCAAGAGTGGAATCCCTGTTCTTGCTGGAAGAGGGCGGGTTTCGTGTAGACAAGTTTCGCGTCGAGGATGCCGCGGATGTCGCCCTCGGTTTTATCGATCTCCTCTTTCGTGTCGCCATACAGCGCGATGTAGAGACCGACGTCGAAAAGCTTCTCTTGCGCCTGTTGAAGACTGTCACGCAGACTTTCGATATCCTGATACGCGGTGTCGAGAAGCGGATCGCGTACCAATCCTCTGGATTCGCGCTCGTTGATCTGGCTTTGCACCTCGGCGACTTTCTTTTGGAAGCCGCGCAGAGCTTGCGCGGTCTCGATCGGGTGGATGAATAGGGAGACGTCGAGCACTTTATCGAGATTGATGACCGGCGAGAACCAGCTGTCGGAGAGGAATCGGGGGTACGAAATGGTGTAAAAGGTGCGGACGAATTTTTCCCCAAGTTCGAGTTCGCGTTAACTTATCTTAAGTGCCGTCGGGGCGATGGTATCGACGAGATCGAGAGAGCCCTGTTTATAAATATCTTTCGGCAGGACCGGCACGACAGTCGGTGCGGTCTCGGTTTTGCGATTTAGAAAGTCAAGTAGTGCCATATTAATTGTCGAGACGAATAGGATTTTCAAGTTCGCCCGGATTGAAGGAGCGGTACAAAAGTTCAATGACTTCCTCGGTGCCGAGCGGTACCGCACGGACGCCCGTGCTTGCGAGGCCCCCCGCGACAAGCGAAAGCCGCTGTTCGAGCTGGGCGCGGTCCTCCTCAAAGGAGGTTTGGGAAGCCGCACTCTTTGCGGCCGTACCCGAACGCTTGAAAAAGCCAACGGCGCTTGCGGCGGTGATACGTGGCGTATACGACACAACGACGTAGAATGATTTTGTCATGATATTCGCTTGATCAGTGAATGAACGGACGAATTCGATGTATTCATGGAGCTGAATCCTCATGAGTTCGGTCTTCTGCTCGGGAGCCTTCTCTTCAAGAAGGGCGAGGTACGGACGCAGGTCCATCCTGCGCGAATTCACGACGATCTGGATCGAGAAATCGAGCGTGTTAAGGAAATTCTGGAAACCGAGCGTGATCGCGTGCTGTTCGTCGGCGGATTTGAGACCGAAGTTTATTGAAGAACAGATGAGCACTCCGCGGTAACCGCCGTCTTTGAGAATGATGGTCCCGTTCCTGATCTCTTTGACCGGAACAAACTGCTGTGTCGCGCCTGCTGGTTGTGCCGCCATACTAAATTTCTCGGTCGTCGGTCTCGCCACGCGGCGATTTTACATCGAGCGACCACGCGAGTTCCGAAAGCTTGCCGCGCGTAAGCTTCGGCGTGCCACGGGGAGCCCGAGCGGCCGCCGCCGCGGCGACTGCCGCACTCGGTTCGGAAATTTTCGGCACCTCGCGTTTCCAGAGAAAGAGTTTTGCTTTCACATGATAGTTTAAACCCGCTTCGAGCATTTCAATAAAAGGCTTCCCGTTTACTTTATAGAAAGCGAGCGCCGCGGCGAGCGCCACCACGGGCGCTGAAAGCAGGATCGCAACGATGATTTGCAGATAAGAAAAGAAAACAACACAGAGCCCGGCGGCTCCGGCGAGGTAGATAAATTGTTTCAAGGTCAAAGGCCCGATGATCTTGTCCTCAACTTCGACGAATTGCGGTACCTGATACTCCATGTTCCACAGTATACCAGTCGCCATTGTGCCTACGGTCGAATACGCACACCGGCTTTCACACTCCGCCGCCCGTGAGGAGTTCAAAAATTCGTAGAACGAAATTGAAGAAC
>JAKFXG010000019.1 GCA_021731495.1 Candidatus Parcubacteria bacterium
TACAGGCCGCCGCCTCACGAGTCTTCGCCGGAGGCGGGGGAAGAGCCTCGCGGTCTCATTTTCGATTTTTCCTATTCCACACATCGCGGCGTCGCTGTGTACCTGCGCGTCTTTGACGGCACGTTCAAGAAAGGTCAGCCACTTACGTTCCATGCAGCAGGGAAGGATTTCATTGCGCTTGAGACCGGTATCTTTACACCGGGGGAGACGCCTGCTGAATCCCTGTCCGCTGGTGAGATCGGCTATATTGTTACCGGTATCAAAGAGCCGGGAGTGGTGGCCGTGGGCGACACCATCGGCGCTGCAAAAGGCCGACTCCCTGCGCTTCCCGGCTATGAGAGGCCTCGGCCGGTCGTCTGGGCGTCGGTGTACCCGGAGGGTCAGGATGATCTTCCACTCTTACGGAAATCACTCGAGCGATTGCGTCTCTCCGACTCCTCGCTCTCATTTGAAGAGGAGTCTTCTGGCGTGCTTGGAAGGGGATTCCGCTGCGGCTTCCTCGGACTCCTGCATCTTGAGATCGTTACCGAGCGTCTCAAGCGCGAGTTCAGTCTCTCGCTTATCGTCACGATCCCGACTATTTCGTACGTGGTCACAAGAACGAACGGTATGCGCGAAACCATCTATACGCCGGCGAAATTTCCCGAGCACGGCGACATTATAAAGATCGAAGAGCCATGGGCCTCCGTTATCCTCATTACTCCGCCCGATTCGTTAAGCTCGCTCATACAGCTGTTGTACGAACACGAAGCCCACACCCTTTCCACGGAGACGTACCAAGATGGGCGCGTCGAGATGCGCGTCGAGATGCCGCTCCGGGAGCTTATGCGCGGTTTCTTCGACAAGCTGAAGAACATCTCCTCAGGCTATGCATCGCTTTCGTATGAGATTCTTCCCGAACGTGAAGCGGATGTTGTGCGTTTGGATGTGCTGGTGGCAGATGAACCGGTAGCCGCTTTCGCACGCGTGATTGCACGGAGGCGAGTGGAGGAGGAGGCAGAGAAAATGGTAGAGAAGCTCCATTCAATTCTGCCAAAACAGTTGTTCACAACGAAGATTCAGGCACGGGTTCAGGGTCGCATCATCGCCTCAAGGACGCTCTCGGCGATGCGCAAAGACGTCACCGGTTATCTCTATGGTGGCGACGTCTCGCGCAAGAATAAGCTTCTCGATAAACAAAAACGCGGCAAAAAGAAAATGCTTGAGCGTGGTCGCGGGAAAGTAAACATTCCCGAAGACGTCTTCATGAAAATGGTGCAGTCTTCTGCGGAATAGGCTTCAGTTTATTAAACTTCGTCGAAAATGTGCCGTCTACAGGTGCCTATCACATAACGATAGGCCTGATTTTCGACGCGATTTTTGCTCGTTGGAGTACCAACGAAAAAATCGTATACTGAAATGATGCACGCGAAGCAGTGGCGACAAGGGGTTCTCATCGGCGCCCTATTGTTGGTGGCTTTCTGGCTCCTGTCCCTGATCTGGGGACTCGCTGGCAAGGCGCAAATTGCAGTATCTCAAGCGAAGGAAGCAAAATGGCAATACCAGGAGCTCGAGAAGCGGAAGACGGCACTTGAGGCGAATCTCGCCGCTCTTGATACAGATCGTGGCCGTGATGCGGCCATCCGTACAGCCTTTGGGGTTGCGAGGCCTGGGGAAGAGGTTATTGTAGTGGTGCCACCAGAAGTCAGGGCTCCGACCTCAACACCGTCCTGGTGGCAGAAGATATTGAATTGGTTTTCCGCCAAAAGCCCCTAGGGCATTTAGGCGGACCCGCCCCAATGGCGCAACGCCTTTGGGCCGGGTGATCAATTTAATTCGACATCAATGTACTACACATACATATTGTTATGTAAGAACAAGGACGAGAAACCCGATATGTATATTGGATTTACAAATGATCTCCGACAGCGGCTCTCGATGCATAAAACAAAAAGTGTAAAAACGACAAAAAAGTTCGATACGGTTACTCTCGTGTATTATGAAGCGTGCTTGAGTAAAAAGGATGCACTGAAAAGAGAGCTTCAGTTAAAAACAGGGTTTGGCAGAGGGTTCTTGAAACGAAGGTTAGAAAGTTATTTTGCGGGTATGGTTTAGTGGTAGAACGCGACCTTCCCAAGGTTGAGACCCGGGTTCGATTCCCGGTACCCGCACAAAATAATGAAGCGAACGTGAAGCGTTCGAGAAATATATTTTGTGACGAGGTGCCGGGAATCGAAAGACAGAGGCGAGTACCGCACGTCTTCGAGCGGTCGCCGAGTCCGGGGAGGAAGTTCTTAGAGAGTCTGCGAACTTAGAAACTTGACCCCGATTCCCGGTACCCGCACTGCTATTTCTGTGGATAACTATTGGTGCTATACTTGTCAGATAACCTCATACATATGGATAAAACTGTTACCATTTACAGCACACCGACTTGCCACTTCTGCCAGATGACGAAAGATTTTCTTAAAGAAAAGGGTATCAGCTATACCGATTACGATGTCGCACACGATCTCGAAAAGCGCCAGGAAATGATCCAAAAGTCAGGTCAGATGGGCGTACCCGTCATTTTTGTTGGTGAAGAGATGATCATCGGTTTCGACAAGGAAAGGCTCGTGTCTTCCCTAGGCGTTACCGCATAACTGTTCGGCCGCTGTAGTTCAATGGATAGAACGAGGGGTTCCTAATCCCTAGATGCAGGTCCGATTCCTGCCGGTGGCACAGCATTTGCTATACTGAAAAGACATGGACCCTGAGACCAAACGAACGCTCGATGAAATCCATGCGCTCGCAAAGGACAATCATCGCATGCTCCGAGCGATTCGGCGCGATCAATGGTTCGGATTTGCAGGCAGGATTATTATCTGGATCATCGTGCTTGCCTTGCCTCTCTATCTCTATCAGCAATACCTTGAACCTATCGTTTCGAAGTTCTCCACGACACCCGGAGCAACCACTACCAGCATGTTTGGCCTCCCGACTACCGCCGAACTGCAAAAGTTATTGAATTCGTTTCAGGGCAAGTAGTTCTGATGTCCACGGAGGTCAGTTGGTAGCTCGTACCAGCGAGGTTATCATACACAGATGAATGCGGTACGAGCTCGTGCGTTACGTCTGCGTCTTACGGGCAAGAGCTATAATGAAATACGTGCGGAGCTCAATATTCCAAAATCGACACTCTCCGGCTGGTTTAAAGGTGTCATATTGTCGGACACCGCGCGAACTCGTCTTGCGTCACGCACCCGTCTCGGCAGTGCTACGTTGATAAAGCGTAATAAGATGCAGACGCACAAGGCAGAACAGCGTGCACGTGAGACGCGCATGTCAGCGAAAGGGAAAGTTCCGGTTCTAACCAAACGCGATCTGCTCATAATTGGCACAGTATTGTATTGGGCAGAAGGACATAAACGACTGCATATTCGAGATGGAAAAGAACGAATGGGTCACTCAATTAGTTTTGTAAACGCAGACCCTTCTATGATTAAAACGTTTCTACGTTTCTTGTGTGAAGTACTTGAAGTTTCTGCTAGCGCGATACGTCTCACTATGCGTTTGTACCCCCACATTAATGAAGAATACGCACGTGAATACTGGATGAAAATCACAGGGCTACCTCCTTCATGTTTTCAACAAACAACCAAGATGGTAAGTCTAGCGAGCAAAGAAAAACGGCCATTTAATCGATTGCCTTATGGAACGCTTCAAGTGGCCGTATATGATACGTCCAAATTTCACTATCTGATTGGACTTATCGAAGGGGTGCAGGCGCGACTGTAGGATGCTATAATCGAAAAATTAACCGCCTGGGTAGCTCAGTTGGTAGAGCATTTCCCTGAAGAGGAAGGGGTCCCCGGTTCGAATCCGGGCCCAGGCACCAGTATGTTGCAAAAGGTCTTTCGTTGGATGCAAACTCATGAGCGGCACCTCTCGGCGCTCGCGATGACCGCAGGCTTTATCGCCGATTCGCTCCTTTTCGGTCGCGTTGATCTCTGGCAGACCCATGCGGTATTCGCTTTCTACACAGCGGTCTGCTTTGTAACGATACCGCTCCTCCATTGGTTCGAGATGCGCGCGTCCCGCATCGGGACACCTGACGAAGTGCCGCAACCAAATGCACTGTTCCCTCGGTGGCGCCTCTTCCTTCCTGTGGCGACTCAGTTCGCGCTCGGCGGATTCTGGAGCGGCTTCGTCATTTTCTACGGCCGCTCGGCAGATCTCGGTGCTTCGTGGCCATTCCTTCTTTTCCTGTTGGCCGTACTTTTGGCCAGCGAATATTTCCGCCAGTATCATGCTCGTCTTGTCTTCACGAGCGTGCTTTTCTTTTTTGCGCTGTACTCTTACGCGATCTTCGCCTTGCCGGTATACATCGGCAGCATGGGGACATATGTGTTCCTCGCGAGCGGGGTGGTAGCCGTCTGTATCTTCGCGCTGTTCACTGTCCTCTTACGCATTGCCGCGCGCGAGCGGTTCCTTGTCGATCTCCAGCATATCCGGGCGGGGGCGCTTTTGGTGCTCGTTCTCGTTAATGTCTTCTATTTCACGAATATTCTGCCGCCCCTGCCGCTTTCCGCGGAGGCCGCAGGCATATACCACAATGTGTGGCGCGTCCCAGGCGCGTATTTGGGAACGAGCGAAACGGAGCCTTGGCCGGTACGCTATCTCGGCTTCAAGCCAACGATGCATGTTGTTCCTGGCGAATCGCTCTTTGCCTATAGCTCGGTCTTCGCGCCGACGACGCTTAAGACGACCATTGTGCACCGGTGGCAGTGGTTTGACCCGGCGAAAGGAGAATGGGTATCAAGAGCGGTCATCGAGTATCCAATCGTGGGCGGCCGAGACGGTGGGTATCGCGGCTATTCGACGGTACCCATAAGCGAGGCTGGAGAGTGGCGCGTCAACATAGAAACAGCCGACGGACGCCGTGTCACACGACTTCCATTTACGGTCGAGTGGGCAACGCTCCCGCCACCCCAGACGACGGGAACACTTCGTTAGCCCGCTTTCACGCGCAGTTTCGTTTGCTTTGCCTTATCAAGACGAGGGAGAATGATGGTCAAAAGACCGTCTTTGGCAGTTGCGGAGGAGGCCTCCACATCAATTTCCTGCGGAAGGAGAATGGTACGTGAAAAGGAACCCCAGAAAAGTTCACGGGTGAAATAATCGGGGCCGGCGACCTGTTCGCGTTCCATACGCGAACCCTCGATCTCAACCATATCGCGGCTTATGGAAATACTGAGTTCGTCAGGGCGCACGCCGGCAACGAATGCGCGGATGATGATGTCGCCTGCGGTCTGGTGCACATCGACGGGGAGCTGCCCCTCGCCACCCGGAAGATCGTCGTCAAGCGGCGCAGGCCGGCTTGACGACGCGCTCGCGCGCGTCTCTTTACGCGACGGTGTCGGCGGCGCAACAGGTGACTCTTCGTCGAAGGAATCGAACGTGTTTCCGGCAGACTGGCTACCAGAGAGGCGTTCAAAGAAGGAAGGCTTCATGTTCATAATTAGCAGGTATTTTTAGGAAGGTTTCGATACTGAAAGTATTTTAGCACCTCGAATGCCGCAAAGAAAACGACCGCGACCATCCATACGAGGGAGAACGCAGCAAGTGTAGTCGAAGTACCTTGGCTAATGATAAGCGTGTTGAAGGCAGTATGCAATGCAATGGCGAGGATAAGTCCAGAAGCCGCTGCAACTACTCGCTTTGGCGGCTTGAATTCTTTTGAGAAAGCGAATGCGAAACCTATCGCCGCGGAGGCGACTACATGGAGCAGGGTAGACCCGAGAAAGCGCACGTTACCGGTGAAGAAACTGGCGGCGAACTGGCCGTCTGAAAGCGGGGCAATGAGGAACAGCATATTCTCTGCCATAGCGAAGCCGAGCGCCACCGTAATCATATAAATGACATAATCAGGCGCTTCATCAACGGCGTGACGCCACAAAATAAATGCGCCCGCCATGGCGTATTTGAGCACTTCTTCTATGGTCGCCCAGCCGATCAGGAGCGGGAGGCCTCCTACAAGCTCGCTTTTTACGTAGTGCTCAAGGGGAAGTGTAAACACTACCGCCACCATGCCTGCGACAAAAGCGAGAGCAATAAATTTGCGTGGCTCCGGGCAACGATTATCCTCCTTTAGGAGGAAATAAAGCCAGATAAACGAGGGCAAGAGTCCGCCAAGAAACGCATAGCCGAGCGTTGTAGAGGTCACGTGTCTATTCTAGCGCATCCGGAACGGGCCACTTCGCGACCATAAGGAAAGACGCGTCTTTGGTTGGCATCGACTGCCAAATTTCTTCGGTGATAAATGGCATGAATGGATGGAGAATTCGTAGGGTGCGGTCGAGAAGTGTTATGAGAAGCGCTTGCCGTGAGGCACGGGCATGCGCGTCAGGAGCGGCGAGTATAGGTTTCGATTCTTCGAGGATCCTATCTGCGAGTTCGTGCCATGCATAGTGGTACATCTTTTCCGCGGCCAGATAGATTCGGTATTCCTCGATGTCTGCCGTCACTTCTCGTACGAGCGTATTAAATGCGGAAAGTATCGTGCGATCACTCTCAACAAGCGGGGCAGTAAGGTCAGCTCCTTGGGTATTTTCCAATATGAATCGGGCGATGTTCCAGAGTTTGTTCGAGAAATGCTTATAACCCTTCACTTTGTCCTCACTGATGCGCATGTCAGTGCCCGGAGTGTTCCCGACGACGAGCGCCATGCGTGCAGCATCCGCCCCGAATTTTCCTGCAACGTCGAGCGGGTCGAGATTATTACCGAGCGATTTCGACATCTTGCGTCCCTGCGCATCGCGCACAAGACCGTGGAGATACACTGTTTTGAACGGGATGGTGTCGAGTGTGAACTGGGTCATGAGTATCATGCGTGCGATCCAAAAGAAGAGGATGTCGTAACCCGTCTCAAGCAGGTCGGTCGGATGGTATGTTTTGAAATCATTCGTTTCTTCCGGCCAGCCAAGCGTGGAGAATGTCCAGATTCCCGAAGAGAACCATGTGTCGAGCGTATCCTCGTCCTGTGTCCAGCCTTCGCCCGTCGGTGCTTCGCCCACAGCGATCTCTTCGCCGCGGTACCAGACGGGGATGCGGTGTCCGTACCATATCTGCCGGCTGATGCACCAGTCGCGCAGGTTTTCTATCCAATGGAAATAGGTCTTCTCGAAATGCTCAGGAATGATCTTGATAGCACCAGAGCGTACTGGCTCCAACATAAGTTCTTTGAGCGTTTTCCCGCGCCCAGGAACCTCCTTGTTCACCTCAACAAACCACTGCAGTTTTGGAAGGGGTTCGACAATACCGCCCGTGCGTTCAGCGGTAGCGACGTTCTGCGAGATATCCTCTTCCTTCTCGAGCAGACCCTCTTCCGCGAGCCAGGCAACGACCATGTCTCGCGCTTCGGTCGTCTTTTTCCCTTCGAGACGACCCGCAACCGTCATCTTCGCGTACTCATTGATAATGATGACCTCATGCGAGAGCCTATGCCGATCGGCGATGTCCCAGTCTGTCGAACTGTGTGCCGGCGTCAGGCCAACGGCGCCCGTCCCGAAAGCCGGGTCAACCTCCTTGTCAGCAACGATCTTTATGTGGATGGGTACGTCGCAAAAAACGGCATCGTATTCTTTACCAACGTATTCTTTGTACCGTGCATCGTCCGGGTGCACCGCAACGCCGACGTCCCCGACCTTTGTCTCCGGGCGCGTGGTTGCGACCGCGATGGGGAAGTCTTTGCTGTAGCGGAATGTGTAGAGCTTTGCCATGCGCTCTTCGTACACGATTTCATCATCGGAAATTGTCGTCTGTCCCTTGGGATCCCAATTGACGATGCGCAGGCCGCGGTAGATAAGGCCAGCGTCATACATGCGTTTAAAAACCGTATTCACCGCACGATTACGTGCGGCATCAAGTGTGAATGCTTCGCGCGACCAGTCGAGCGACGCACCCATTGTCTTCAACTGGGTCAGAATGGTGTCGTGGCTCTCGGTGGCGAATGTCTCGATGCGTTTGAGCAATTCCTCGCGCCCGAGGTCATGGCGGCTTACATTCTCGTCTTTCTTTATCTGTTTTTCGACGACCGACTGTGTTGCGATGGCAGCATGGTCGGTACCCGGTATCCAAAGGGTGCGGAAGCCGCGCATGCGTTTATAGCGGACGAGAATATCTTCGATGGAAATAGCCAGTGCGTGGCCCATATGGAGCCGCCCGGTCACATTTGGCGGCGGAAGTACAATGGAATATGCGGGCGCATCAGCGGCTGTGGCGCCCTGCTTTACGCACTCGTCCGGATTAAAAAGACCGCTTTCTTCCCACGTTCCGTAGACACGGGATTCGGTCGTGGTCGAATCATAGGGCTTTAGAAATTTCTCGAGCATTGCCTATAGAATATAGCAAAATAGGGCGGATTATGCTTGCCCCGTGAGATGTCGTCCGCGGCTATCTCACCGGGGCGAGTGAAAGATTTCCATTTGCAGTGATATCGGTCACAAATTCCTTTCGTAGAGCGCGATAGAAGCCAGCGAGCGCAATCATGATGGCATTGTCAGTGGTCAGGTCTGCGGAAGGGATACGGAGCGCCACGTCCGGGTAGTCGCTCTGCATCTTTTCTATGAAGACGCGGCGGATGTGCGTGTTTGCTGAAACGCCGCCACCGATGACAAGCGTTTGCGCGCCGGTCTCATCAATCGCGCGTGAGGTCTTCCTCCAGAGCACGTCGGTAACGGCATTTTCGAATTCATGGGCGATGTGCTCTTTCTCCCGGTCGCTAACATCGGATTTTGTTTTTAAGAGATAAAGCACCGCCGTTTTGAGCCCCGCAAATGAGAAATCGCAGGTCGTCGAGTCGAGCATTGGACGTGGAAGTTTGAAGAGGGTCTCGGAAGTTTCCAAGCGAGACTTTTCTGCGAGGCGCGAGATTTCCGGCCCGCCCGGATAGGGGAGCGAGAGCATGCGCGCGACTTTATCGAAGGCTTCGCCTATTGCATCGTCGCGCGTTTGTCCGATGAGTTCGTACTGAAGCCACTCCCGCATCAGGACGAGTTCGGTGTGGCCTCCGGAGATGAGGAGTCCAAGCACCGGCATCTCTGGATTCTTCAGTTCAAACGCGACGCCGCTACTCGCCAAAGGCGAGGCGGCATGATTGCCGCTAACTAAAGCGGCAATCACATGCCCCTCCATGTGGTTCACTGCGACAAGCGGCTTATTCCAAACGAGGGCAAGCGCCCTGGCGAAATTGATGCCGACCCAAAGGGCCGGCTCAAGTCCGGGGCCGGCCGTAACGGCGATGACATCTATTTCAGGTGGCTCGCACTCACCAATGAATTCAAAGAATTGTTCCTCGAGTCCCGGCTCGCGTTCAAGAATTCTCGCGATTGCCGAGCGCATCTCTTCCGGAATTGCTTGGGTGTCCTCGTGTAAAAGTTCTGCTTCCTCGAGTGCCGCCTCAAGGATCGGTACGAGATTTTTCGCGTGCTCGCGCTTTGCGAGCGCCGGGAAGACCCCTCCATACTCTCTATGGATTTCTATCTGCGAGAGAAGGGTATTCCCGAGCACTCGAAATTGCGCGCTTTGTTCGTTCCCCTCAGCTTCGACGACAGCAATCGCTGTTTCATCACAACTAGTTTCGATAGCAAGAATGCGCATGCTATGTAGTCTCGCTTTGGTTAATCACGATGACTCTCATGATGTTCGACGGCATGGAAAGGCAGGGGTGCCTCATGAGAAATCGAAAATGCCGCGGCATTTGGGTGTCCGTTTCCGCCATGTCTGCGTGCGAGTTCGGCGACGTCGATTGATCCGTCGCCACGAAGAGAAACTCGTATACCGTCTCTTTTTACCCGAATGACCATCGCAAACGGTGGTTTACGTAGTGCAAGTGCGTGTCCGACGTCGGATCCGAAGGCCCGCGGCGCGTCGACAGCAAGTACCTCATGTCCCTCAAATGAGACGAGCCAGGCACGGTCTGCTATTTGTTTCTTCAACGCCTCTCCATACTCAACGTATATTCCGCCACGCTCAGCAATTTTCTTAACTTCGGAAGGATCTTCCATGCGCTGCACGAGATCCCCCCAGCTTTCAAAAGTAAATGGAAGAGTGTAGCAATACGCGAGAATCGCCTGAGCGTCAGGAAGCGAAAAAGTGTAGAGGTCTCCTTCTTGGACGTACAAGAGAAAAACAGGAACTGGCGTATCAGGATGAAAATAATTCCATGCGATGACCGCGCCAGAACGCGCGACATCATACACGTGCTCAGGGACGGACTCGACCGCCTCACGAGCCCCTTTGTGGTGGTCCAAGACCACAAACGACTTCGCCTCGGCAAGTATTTTCTGAAGTACGGGGGCCGGATAGCTAAAATCGATAAGATATACCTCTTTACCAGCAAGGTGGTCTGGAGGAGGGAACCCGTGTTCAACCGGGATGTATTCCGCGTCGTCGCCGAATTTTTTCCATGCGGCGTATGCCCCCCCGAACCCGTCAGGGCAGTCGGCGTGATAGAGCACGACTATCTTCTTGTGCGGCATATTGCTTAGTGTACCGCTTACCGGGTAAAGCGCACATAGATGCCGGCGGGGACGACGCGGTTCGAAGAAGACTCTTGTATGAAGAGTTCTCCGCTCTCACCTTGTACCTCGCCGAACGTGCTCTCGATGGCTTGCGCAAAAGAACGTGGTGCATAGCCGGCGGCATAACCGTTCACCAAAAAGAATGAACCCGGTTTGTCTGAAAGAATTTCCTTGAGCGACCCAAGGAGCGCGGAAAAATCTTCCTCGATCTTCCAGACTTCGCCTTTCGCTCCGCGACCGAATGCCGGCGGGTCCAGAATGATGCTCTCATATTTCGTCCCGCGGCGCGCCTCGCGCTTTACGAACGCAAGCGCGTCATCGAGTACCCAGCGAATTGAGTTCTCGCTTACACCCGAAAGTCGCGCATTCTCGTGTGCCCAATCGAGCGACTGCTTTGATGCATCGACATGCGTAACGAATGCGCCCACTTGCGCCGCAACGACAGATGCGATGCCGGTATAGCCGAAGAGATTGAGTACATTCGGTTTCTCGAGTTTTGAAATACGCTCCGCGGCCCACTGCCAATTCGGTGCCTGCTCGGGGAAGACGCCCGTGTGTTTAAAGCTGGTGAGTCGAGCAAGGAATCGTGCGTTTCCCCAGGAGAGCGGCCATGATTCCGGTACTGATTTCTTCATAATCCATTCACCCTTCTTTTCATGAAATGCGAACTCGGCATGTGCACCGTCCCAGAGTTCAGGACGTTGTTTTTCCCAGAGCGCTTGTGTTTCTGGTCGAGCAACGATGACATCGCCGAAGCGCTCCAGCTTCATCGAATCGCCCGAATCAAGAAGCTCATAATCGCTCCAGGGGACGGAGGTAAGGTGTTGATCGTAGATCATAGCGCTTCGGGATGTTTCTTTGACCACTCGTAGAAGACAACCGCCGCAGAGACGGCGGCATTCAGCGACTCGGTCCGTGCATGCATAGGGATCGAAAGTGTCACATCGCACGCGGCAAGTGTTTTTTCTCGTATGCCTGCGCCCTCGTTCCCAACGACGAACGCACTCGGTGCATCGAATGCATCCGTGCCGAGCGCCATCTTTCCATCCATCGCGAGGCCGTATATCCAAAATCCCTTTTCTTTCAGTACGCCAAGAGCGTGATTCACATTACCTATGGAAACAAGCGGAATGCGAAAGGCCATACCGGCAGAGGTCTTCACGACCACGCCGGTCACACCAGCTTGATTGTGTTCGGGGATGAGAACTGCCGAGAGACCAAAGGCTGCTGCCGAACGGATGATGGCGCCCACATTGTGGGGGTCCTGTACTTCACCGAGGACGGCGACAGCCGGATTCTTTTTCGTATCAAGGGTCGCTAGGAAGTCGTCAAACGATATAAGCAGGGCAGAAGGATCCATGACAGCGATGACTCCCTGGTGCGTCGCATCCCGCCCGACGAGCTCTTTGCCTTTACCGGCAGCGAGTGGGGAGGTCGGTATATTGTGCTTCTTGAGAAGGGTATTCAACTCTGCGTCCTTCAGGTCCGGAGCGAGAAATGCCTTCCGAATGACCTGCGGCGTATTTAAAAGCGCTTCCATGAGCGCATGTTTGCCGTAGATATAGACCTTTCCGGGAGAAGACGTTTTACTTCGACCCCCTTCGTATTTGATATGTCGTTTCGGTCGCATTGGGCAATACTATAGCACAAAATCAAGGCAGGGGCACCTTACCAACCATTCACCTTTCCGAGAGGGTAGCGGACTGATTTTTAGAACGTCCTTGCTGTTTCTGAATATGATTCCTAATAAAAAGAAGATTTTCTCTTGCTTCCTCCATGCGCCTCTGCAATACATCGTATCGTTCTAAAGCGTCTTGCCGCCTGATATTGGCCATTCCATTCTCAGATTCTGCAGGAAGGGTTCCTACTTTGTCTTTGAGGTAATTGAATTCTTTGAGCATATCAAGAATAAGCTTATCCAATTCCTTGATTGTCTCTGAGTCGTTGCTCAAATTCTCGTCACTTTCTATAGCCTTCCGCCAGTTATCTATTTGTTCTTTTCTCCATATAGAGCCGTGACTTTCTATGGCCTTGTCTGATTCGGTCAACGAGTGGTCGGGCAGCTCAGGTAATTCAGACAATTTTTCACTTAGGTGTTTTTCAAGAGCACCGGCACCTATCGCAAGGCCTGCTCCGAATGCGACAGTTTCTTTCAAGAAGCCTCGTCGTGATAGTGATTCTGGTTTCGGCAACTTTTCTGACATATGAGTAAGGCGTCCATCGCTATTCGGAGCATTGTATCATGGCGTTTTTATCATTTCCTACCCTGGTGCGCGGTATAGGACTCGAACCTATAACATTCACAACGTCAATGTGACGCTCTACCAATTGAGCTAACCGCGCGTGCGAAAACTATATCACAACACGCTTTTTGTGACGATTGTCTTACAATTTTCTTCTGATGAGTGCGAGTGTTTCCGCTCCAGTTTTATCGCGCATTTCCGATGCATTGATGTTCAGGTGGGCGATAGCACGATATCGTTTCAGGCGTTCAGCAAGCAGAACGGGATAGGAACGTCGAATCGCTTCCTCCGCGGATTCGTCCGGAGATATGGAGAAGAAACCGCTCCACGCAACGGGCTTTGGGTTCTTAAAAAAACGAACGAGTAATTCTTCCATTGAATCGTTGCCGACGTCTAAGTGCACAATGAGGGTGTGTTCGCGAAGCGTGCGCAGCGTTTCCGGTGCGAGATGTACGACACTGCCAGTGGTATCAAAAACGAGATTCTTACCGTGCGCACTCATCGCCGCCTGTCCGGTGAATGTATCCTCAAGTTCGAGGTACTGCCGTTCCCGCTCCGAGTAGTCCTTGTCGGAAGGGTAGCCAAGCCACGAGGGCATCTCTTCCTGGTCCTTAAAGCCAAGCGCGCTTTGGATATCGCTGTCTACCTGGTACCAGTGAAAGTCGTCCTCGGACGCGAGTACGCGCGAGCGATAGCTTTTGCCGCAATTCGACATTCCCACAAATGACAGTCGGAAGGTGTCAGCTGCCACGTGTGCATCGAATTCTTCGGGGGTGAGCAGGGCAGGCTCCATAGAGGCCATTCTACTTCAATTTATGACCCCACGTGGGAGCGAGTTGGAACTAGCTGGTGTGCTGGAGTTGTTATCAATGGCAGCAGCTTGAGAGATCTTTGCAGGAAGCTCAGCCACGTCGTGCGGACTCAATAGCAGCGACATCGATTTTTTGCATTGTCATCATCGCATCGAAAGCACGTTTTGCCTCGGCGCTCTCAGTCGCCAGAGCATCGGTAAGCACGCGCGGCGTGATTTGTCAGGATACTCCCCAACGGTCTTTACACCAACCGCATGCACTTTCCTGTCCGCCATTGCCGACAATGGCGTTCCAATAACGATCCGTTTCTGCTTGATCGTCTGTTGCAATCTGAAAAGAAAACGCCTCACTCTGCTTGAAGGCCGTGCCACCATTCAGACCGATACAAGAAACTCCACAGACAGTGAACTCTACCGTCAGGACGTCGCCTTCCTTGCCGTCTGGAAAATCCGAGGGTGCATGGAAAATGGCACCCACTTTGCTATCAGGGAATGTGGCAGCGTAAAATTCCGCAGCAGCAAGAGCATCCTTTTCATACCAGATACAAATTGTATTTTTGGGTTTTGGGTTCATGTACGTCATTATAGATTATAGCAAGTCGCCTTTTTCGAACTTTCTTTGGGCTTTCTGATGACGAATTTAATTTATGATCCTGCCGGGACCGCGATTACGCGTATCGAAACTTACAGTTTCAGTACACCTTGCGGGTATTTTGCTTCAGGAAATCGCAAAATATGCTCGCAAGGTCTTCGATTCCCGGACGCAACATTTCCCAAATGTTGCTTAGGGTCACAAATGCAAAAGCCGCCTTTCGGCGGTTTGCATTTGTGACCCTACCGGGAATCGAACCCGGGTTTAGAGCTTGAAAAGCTCTCGTCCTAACCGTTAGACGATAGGGCCGTATTACCGATGGATTCTAGCATTTTCGTGCTCAAATGCTAGAATCGCATCACGAGTAGTCATTTGGAGGGGTCGCATAGTTGGTCTAGTGCGCTGGTTTCGAAAACCAGTAGAGGCGAAAGCTTCTCGGGAGTTCGAATCTCCCCCCCTCCGCAATAATCCATAAAGATAGCTGGGAGCTATCTGCATGGAGTATTATTGCGAGATCGCGGGAGATTCGAAGGCCGGAGGGCGACGGCCCGAGGCGGGGTAGCGGAAATTTTCAGCAGAAAATTATCCGTGACCGAATCCTCCCGCCTCCGCCAAAATTGAAAATCGGAATTGGAAGCCGAAATGGGGTCGGCGCGAAGCGCCAAGTTACTGTTTCTTAATCCAGAGGTAGATATCTTCGAGCGCTTTTACGCCGTCGCCCGCGGCGATGTTGTTCTGATGATAGAGCTCATCGGTGCAATCGCCGACGGCCCAAATACCTTCGACGCTTGTGTGCTGATTGCGGGGGTCTGTTTTTACGCGCCTCACCGCATCAAGCTCCACGAGGCCTTCGGCGAATCCTGTATTCGGAATGACGCC
>JAKFXG010000012.1 GCA_021731495.1 Candidatus Parcubacteria bacterium
CAACCTTGTATTTGAGGTACTGAACATTTTAGCTTCTGACGATAGTGAGGTAGAGTGAGCAGACGATGGATTATTCGCCAGAATTCAAAAAGAACTTTGCGACCGCGTACCTTGCGGAGGAATATGAGCGTCTTGAAAAGGAGGCGATAGAAACCAGGGAAGCGGTTGGAACCGACGAGGGGCTACAAGTCTTGGCTGAAGAAGAGACCCTTCGACTTCGCGCGCGCCAAGCAGCTATCCTCACTGAGATAGAACAAATCCTTGCGAAAGAGAAGGAGGAAGAAGTGCGTCCAAGCTCGGTGGTGATGGAGTTGCGCGCTGCCGCGGGTGGCGATGAAGCGAGCATCTTCGCCCATGAATTAAAGGATATGTATCAGAAATACGCCGAGCATCGCGGATGGAAGACGCGTAACATTGATGACCTTACGCTTGAAATAGCTGGGAAGGGCTCATACGACGCCCTGCGGTATGAGACCGGCGTGCATAGAGTTCAGCGCGTGCCGCTCACCGAAAAATCGGGCCGTATCCACACGTCGACCGCGTCGGTTGCCGTTCTACCCATTCGTGACAAGTCAAAGATACAAATAAACCCTTCCGATATTGAGATGGAGTTTTCAAGGAGCGGGGGAGCCGGAGGGCAGAACGTGAATAAGGTTGAGACAGCCGTACGCCTCATCCATAAACCTACTGGCGTTGACGTCCGTTCTTCTTCCGAGCGCAGTCAGCTTGCGAACCGTGAGAAAGCAATGCAGATCCTTGTCGCAAAACTCGAGCTTCTGCATGAAGAAGAGGAAGCACGAAAACACGCGGCGACCCGTAAGGCGCAAATAGGCACCGGCGATCGTTCGGAGAAGATCCGCACCTATAACTATCTCCAAGATCGCGTTACCGATCATCGGCTAAAGGAATCTTGGCATAACCTCCCCAAGCTCCTTGCCGGCGGGATTGACGACCTTATTGAGGCACTCCGCGCAGCTGGCACTAGTGAGGCCGCTCAGAGCCCAGAGGCTTAAATGGCTCCAAATTTACAAGGTTGAACCTTGTATTATTCTGGGCCGTAAGTAAGCCACTCTGTGACGAAGGTTTTGAAATCAGCGTTGGATAAGAAATATTCCGGCAACACTTCACGAGAAAGAATCATACTTTCTGGTCGTTCCTTGCCAAGGTAATCTAGATAACTTGATGACATATAAGTTTCTAAATATTGTTCAGCTCGCGCCTTGTTAGTGATGCCCGTTTCCTTCCATTTCGGCTCAATTAGCTTAATAGGGTTGAGATGAATGTAAGAAATGAGATAACGCAGGTATATGTCGTCAGCAACGTGTGTCGCTTTAAATCTACCTTGGAAAAGTGAACCGCTACGTTCATATTTCTTATTGAAATACATCGTGTAGCCGGTGGTAAGCTTCTGCATAAACTTGCTAATGCCGCCTTCTTCATGCTCGCGAATCAGCAGATGAAAGTGGTTTGGCATCAAACAATAGGCGGCTATTTCAACGATAGGAGCGCCAATCCTTTTTTCTATTATTTCCAACAAGGTTGAACCTTGTAATTTTAAATCGGCCGGTTCACTCTGGTTTGCAAAATATAATAAAGCCACGAATCGGTTTCGATCAGTATGGGACATGAAGATATCTCTCTTCTCTGTGCCGCGATTATAGATGTGATAAAACTCGTCGGGAGAGAATGTAAAAGTACGTGCCATAATATCTCTATTATAACAGCTGTTTACAAGGTTGAACCTTGTAAACACTTGCTTTGTGATGGGGATTCGGGTACAGTAGCAGGAAATGACAACTGGGCAGGATACGGCAGAATTCAAGCGCCTCTTCGATGCAGGGGCGCATTTCGCGCAGGTGAAGAGTCGTCGGCACCCTTCCATGAAGCCATACTTAGTGGGTACGAAAGGGCGACAGGAGATCATCGATCTTGTGAAGACATCCGAACAGCTTGAGGCTGCGAAGCGCGTCATGAATGCGCTCGCTAAGGAAGGGAAGACTGTCCTTTTTGTCGGTGGAAAAGTCGAGATCGCGGCGCTTGTGAAGAAGGCGGCCCAGGACATCGATGCTCCCTATGTAGCGGCGCGTTGGCTCGGCGGCACGATCTCCAACTGGAGCGAGATCAAGAAGCGTGTCGACCGCTTTGCGGAGCTTAAAGACACCTCATCCACAGGAACGCTTGCCAAGAAACATACGAAGCTTGAGCTTGTGAAGATTGAACGAGAGAGGAAGCGTCTTGAGGAGCGACTCGACGGCATCACAACACTCACCAAGCGTCCGGACGCTCTCCTTGTCGTTGACACCAAGCACGAAAAGCATGCGGTCAAGGAGGCAAATGACGCGGGCATTCCTATTATCGCCATCATGAGTTCTGACTGTGATCTAAAGGAAGCAGCATATCCGATCGTCGCGAACGACACTTCTCGTGAGACCGTGCGATTCATTTTGACCGAACTTACCGAATCCTTTAAGGAGGGGCAGACGGTGTAAGGTACTCAAAAGCGGGTTTACCCGCGTGTTATTATTTTTTCATTCACTATGGAAATCACGACGGACAGCATAAAAGAACTGCGAGAAAAGACTGGCGTGTCTGTCATGCAGTGCAAGAAGGCGCTCGAAGAGGCTGGGGGCGACCTCGATAAGGCCATTGTCATTCTCAAGAAGCATTCGGCCGCATCCGCTCTAAAGAAGGCGGACCGCTCGCTTGCGGCTGGCACGATAGGGAGCTATACGCACGAAGGGACCATCGGTGCGATGGTGCTGCTTTCCTCGGAGACCGACTTTGTGGCCAAGAATCCGGAGTTTGAGGCGCTTGCCCGCTCTCTCGCGATGCATGTCGCGGCGACAAATCCGGCTTATGTGACGGCCGATGAGATTCCGGCGGATGCAAAGCAGGCCGCAACGGCCGTTTTTGAGAAGGAGGTTGCTGATAAGCCGAAAGAGATGCGGGAGAAAATCCTCGAGGGGAAGTTGGCGAGTTATTTTCGCGATCAGGTGCTTCTCGAACAGCCGTTCATTCGGGACGAGAGTAAAACAATACGAGATCTCCTGAACGAAGCGGCACAGAAGTTTGGAGAGCGCGTCGAGGTGAGTCGTTTCGTACGCGTCTCCACTCACTAATCGTCATGCCGTACGTTATTTTCATCCTAACCACGATCGTGCTCCTTACTTGTTTTTTCGTGTTGACTTCGTATGAGGGGCGCCGCGGTCGGCGCTTGTTCGCACAGGAACGCACTCGTCTCGATCAGCATGTTGCGCGTATTGAATTCGTCGCCGCGCATGTCGACCTCGGCGCGTTTGCTCGCGATGAAATACGTCGTACGGCAGGCATCGTCGGGCATGCCATCGTGCATCTCTCACTCCGGGTAGTGCGCACGATTGAGCGCCTTCTTACGCGTCTTGTCCGGCACTTGCGCCCGCCGCATATCATCGACGCGACACCGCGCGAAAGTACGAGGGCGTTCGTGAAGACACTCTCTGACTTCAAGGGACGATTAAAGGAGACACACCCGGAAGTTCCTGATATACATCAATAGTAGCCGCCGCCTTAGCTCAGTTGGTGGAGGGCCGATGGCCGCTTTTGTTATTAACGCTCTTTACAGTACAGTAGAAAATATAGATATGGCCGCCTTAGCTCAGTTGGTAGAGCAACACTTTTGTAAAGTGAAGGTCCTCGGTTCGAATCCGAGAGGCGGCTCCAAGGGGTAGTTTGACTTAGGATTTTCAGTTAGGTAGGGTTGAGCTAGATTGGAACGAGAGGTATAAAAATGTCTGAATTGATAGTTCACGCACTTCATCACGGTCAGTCACTGTGTTCTTTTTCTACACTGCGCCCTATAGATTGGCCTGAAGGGCATCGGTGGCTTGGGATAACAGATCCGTATTTCAGGACCTATTTAGTTACTTGCCTCGGCTGCAAGCTTCCTTTAGAGAAGCTCTTTCCTCCGCCAAAACTTGGTGACTATGTAAGTTCACCAAGATCCGATGGAACGGACTCTTGGACTGACGGTGTTTACGTCAAAGATAATGGTGACGGGTCAATACAGATCGAGAATCTTCTTGGAAAAATCGACGTGGGCTATTGGCCCGGGCAGGTAGTTCTGGAAGAAAAGCTAAGTGAACTTGCTAAAGAACATCGCCGCCGTGTTCGAAAGCGACTCAACATACCCGAGCCAAACTAAAAACAAGCCGCCATCATTTTGGCGGCTTGCCTTTTAAGATTTTCCAAATTCCAGATAAAGATGCTTAAGAAGGTGGAGTCGACGTGGCGAGTGCCCCCTTAGGAAACTGTTTTTCGAGCTCTTCGAGTGAGGTAAAGCCGTAGAATTGTTTGCCATTAATGACGAAGGCGGGCAGGGACGGCTTCACTTTTGTAAGGGCGATAAGAGTCTTCAAAGCACCAAGGTCGAGGTTGTAGTCGAAAGAGTACACGCGCAGGCTCGGGTACGTGTTCCGCAGATACGAAAGCGCATAGCCGGCCTTATCGCAGTCGGCGCAATCACCGGCGTTACTGTAGAAGTAGAGAACCGTCACGGGCTTTGTTCCGCAGGCGGCGGCGAGCCGTTTCGTGATCAGGTAGTCTCGGATCTCAAGCAGAGAATACCGTTGACGGAGACGTATCACCTGAGGGTTGTCGTTGCCCAGATGATCTTCTGCGTACGAAAGCCGGCTGCCGAGGTCCGCGAGCTCGCCCGTTAGCGTCGTTGAGGATGCGGCGCTATCGCACGGCGTCGCCTCAAGCAAAGAGAATTGCGTATCGAGGGAGAGTGTCTCTATCGAGATCTGGTCTTCTATGGTCGAAAGTTCGGCGACACGCGCCTTGTTCAGGTAGTTAACGGTATACGCGACCGTGCCCGTAAGCGCGACCGTAATGAAGAGAGCAATAAGAACGTTTCTAGTGACGAGTGACATGGAGAGAAATCAACGCCAGTGACGGTGTTTGTGAAGTATGACGTCCGTGGTGGTGCGCAGGAGCCACAAGGGCGCGATGAGACCGTAAAGGAATGTGTATGAAATGAGTCCGATCCCAATTGGTCCCGGTGTCTGTGAAATGCGCTTGCCGATTATGACGAACGAAAGTGTGATCAGTAGAGTTATGGCACCGAGAAGGATATAGAAGTTGGAGGGTACATAGAACCAATCGAATGGGCCGTGTGGCAGTACTGTGTACAGAAGCGGAACGCCGATGCGGATTTGAAGCGCGGTAACGAGGCTGTGTCCGAGTGTGAAGAGTACAAGCGAGAAGATGAGAATACCGCTCGCGATAGCAACGATAGAGAGCGGGAGCACGAGCATGCCAAGGGCGCCATGCCGGCGGTTAGCAATGAGACCGCGATGTTCGCCCAGGGTGTTGCGAAGGAATCCGGTTGTCCAGCGCGTACGTTGCCTGATGAGTTTGGTGATCGTATCCGGTGATTTGGTGTAGACGCGTGCGCGCGGCGCGTTCTCGATCTCATACCCCTCGCGCTGGAGGCGAAGTGCCATTTCCATATCCTCGGTCTGATGGCCATGCCTGAACCCGCCGACCATGGTAATGATGCTACGCCGATAGAAAGAAAAAGGCCCTGGCGTGACGTAGAGACCGTTGACCGAGGCAAGTGTATGGCGAAGGGTGATGCCGAACGTATATTCGGCGTTCTGCATGTGCTGAAGCAGATTTTTCGGACGATGCACCGACATTGCCGCGGTAACGGCCGCGACTTCCTTTCGTGCGAAGCATGGAATTATCTCGCGAAGAGCGGCGGGGTCCACAAAGGAGTCGGCGTCGAGGCAGCCTACGAACTCAGCATTCGTTACGGCGATGCCCGCGTTGAGCGCGGTGTGTTTGCCGCCGTTTTCTTTCGTGATAATGCGTACCTGTGGATGCTCCGCGAAACGCGCCATTACTTCCGGCGTCGCGTCGGTAGAGCCGTCATCGACGAGGATGATCTCAAGCTTTTCCTTCGGGTAATCAAGCGCAAGCAATGACTGTGTGGTGGCGGCGACCGTGGTGGCCTCGTTCCAGCAGGGTACGATAATGGCGACCGCAGGGGTTTCCCCACCGGGGCCTCGTGCGCGCGCAGCGCGCGCAGGCCTCGATAGGAACGTCACGAGGATAAACGATTCGAAGAAGATCGCAATGAAGAGAAACGGGTATGCGAGCATTTCAGGGCTCATAGTGTCGCCACTATACCACAGATACAGTGTTTTAACGGATTGTAGCTTTTACGGTCTCAATCGTGGCAGTTTCGAGTTTTGAGTGGAGCGCGCTCACCTCTTCGTTCGTGAGTGTTCGGTCGAGACTACGGTAGGTGATACGGTAAGCATAACTCACGTTGTCAGCACCGAGTTTCTCTGCGTTTTCATAGGTATCGATGAGATGAACCTCTTCTACGAGGTCGCCGGCAATATCGCGCACGAGGTCGAAGTAGTTATTTGGCACAAACCCCTTTTGCACGATGAAGGAAATATCGCGTACGACGGGCGGATACTTACTGACCTCGACGAACTTCTGTCCCAATCGAAGTTGTTTCTTCACGCGTTCGTCGGCGCTCCAGAAGAGACGGATGTCCGGGACCTCGGTGCCGATAATTGCGAGTCGTTCAAGCCCGAAGCCAAAGGCCCAACCATGGTATCCAGTGACCCCCATTTTCTCGAGGACACTGGCTTTCGGCATGCCGCCACCGAGGATCTCGATCCACTCGCTCCCTGCAGCTTGCGCTGCGGCGCCTATAACGCCGACCTCCACTTCAATTGACGGATCGGTATAAGGGAAAGTGTCTGGGTTGAAACGAAATTTTGTATTTTCGCCAAAGACGCTTTTCACCACTTGCGAGAGTACATTCTTAAGGTCTTCGATACTGAGTGGCTGAGACATGGGCGCGATGAACCACCCGCCCATCTGGTGAAAGATATTCATGTGGCGGCGATCTATTTCATCTTTGCGGTAGACCTTACCGTAGCAGAGTGCGCCAAGCGGCTCGCCGTTTGCGATGCGCTCCTTTATCTCTGGTTGATTGAGGTAGTAGTACCAGAAGACAGTATCGTGGGTGCGGAGAATGTTTTCGGTATCTACGTAGTAGGTGTCTGAGGCTGAGCGCGCTGGGTGGGTAGGGGGAAAATCAAATAGGTCGAAGGAGATAGAGGCAGGAACGATTTCAGGAATCTCGATGTTGTCGAAATCTTTGAAGACAGGGAGCGCCTTCACTCGTTCAACAATTTCGTGGAGCGGGCTTCCGGGAGTGCGAGAGAGGTCGGGCATTGCCAAATACCTCTTAATTCGCTCCGCGTCTAAGTCTGTGCGCGCCTCGAGCCCTTTCCTTAGCCGATTCTCGTCATCCCTTGGTATTTGTATGTCCATTGTGTCAAGTGTAGCAAAAGGTCTATAAAATAAAACAAGGGTCCGCGGTTCAATGCAGACCCTTGTGAACGGCGAGAGGGGAACACGCGGCGAATTATTTTAAGTCGAATTCACCTGCTTTGACACCCCGAACGAAAGCATCCCATTCTCCCTTGTTGAAAGACAGAGTGGGGCCGTCAGAGTTCTTTGTGTCCCGAATATCGATTTTGTCCCCAACACGGACGGCGACACAAGTCGGCGCCTTGTCGAACGAAAAACTGGAAACAGAAAACCCTTCTGCAGCAAACGGATTGTGTTTTCTCACAGCACTTCTCCTATGTAGTGTGATTGGACAAAATGGTTGATGCGAACACCAACGCACGTCCATGCAAAAGATATCACAAGGAATTTATTTAATGTGCAACTTATGAAGCCGCGCGTTGTGAAGGACCTGGGCGACTTGCTTGTACGTCTCGACCAGTTCGACCATTTCGAGAAAGAGGGGAAGATATCCTACGCGTTTCGGCTCATTTTCCAGTCAATGGACCGCACCCTGACCGACGAGAAAGTAGGAAGTGTTATGGAAAAAGTCACCGCGGCGCGAAGCGCCGCGGGCTACGAAGTACGTTAATTTCTGGGAGAAAACGAGGTTAATTTGTGCTATACTGTACGTAACCGAGAATCGGCTATTTTTATGGCTAAAAACGCTGAAAAAGACCCTAAAAAGAAGGCATACGATGCCTCGTCCATTACCGTCCTCGAGGGTCTTGAGCCGGTGCGGAAGCGCCCGGGCATGTACATCGGTACCACGGGTCCCGATGGCCTCCATCACCTCATCTGGGAGATCTTTGATAATGCGCGCGATGAAGCCATGGGCGGCCACGCAAGTGACATAGAAGTCGCGCTTTTGCCGGACGGGTATGTGCGCGTTGCGGATAACGGCCGCGGCATCCCGGTCGGCATCCACCCAAAGACAAAAGTCTCGGCGCTTGAGACCATCATGACGACGCTTCATGCGGGCGGTAAATTTGGCGGAGAGGATTCCGGCTATAAAGTCTCGGGGGGTCTCCACGGCGTCGGCGCGTCGGTCGTGAACGCACTTTCGGTGCACACGATGGTCACGGTGCACAAAGAGGGCGGCATACACGTGCAGGAGTACAAGATCGGCAAGCCGCTCGGGAAGGTAAAGAAAATTGGTACGACGAAGCAGAGCGGCACGATCGTGAAGTTCAAGCCGGACGCGGAAATTTTTAAAGAGGGTATTGAATGGAACTGGGACAAGATCGTCTCACATTTGCGTCAGCAGGCGTACCTCGTGAAGGGTGTCCGTATCAGCGTTATAGATGCGCGAGCTCTCGCGAGCGTTTCCGACGAAGATTGTTTCTACTTGCGTGAATTGAAGGGATTCGAGGCGCCGTCGCTCACGTTCTATTTCGAAGGCGGTTTGAAATCGCTTGTCGCATTTTACAATCGGCACCAGGAGCCCGCACACAAAAACATTTTCTACATCGACCGCGAACAAGATGGCGTGGCTGTGGAGGTCGCCTTCCAGTATGTCGACGATATAACCCCGCGCATCACCGCTTTTGCGAACAATACCTACAACAGCGAGGGTGGCACCCATATCACTGGCTTCAAAACGGCTCTCACGCGCAGTCTTAATACGTACGGCAGGAATGCGAACATACTGAAAGAGAAGGATGAGAACTTCACCGGCGATGACGTGCTCGAGGGCATAACTGCGGTCGTGTCGGTGAAGCTTCCTGAGATTCAGTTCGAGGGACAGACGAAATCAAAACTCGGTTCGGTTGAGGCGCAGGGCGCGGTCGCGACCGTGTTCGGCGAAGCGTTGGGAGCCTTTCTTGAAGAGAATCCGGATGATGCACGCGCGATCATCAACAAAGTTCTTCTCGCACTGAAGGCGCGTAAGGCGGCGAAAGCAGCAAAGGATTCGGTGCTACGCAAAGGGGCACTCGAGGGCATGACACTTCCGGGTAAACTCGCGGATTGTCAGACCAAAAGTGCTGAGGAGGGAGAACTTTTCATCGTGGAGGGAGATTCGGCCGGTGGCTCGAGCAAGCAGGGACGAGACCGGCGCACGCAGGCCATTCTGCCGCTTCGCGGCAAGATTCTGAACGTCGAACGCGCGCGTATCGATCGCATGCTCGCTTCAGTCGAAATTCGCGCACTGGTCATCGCCATGGGCACCGCCATTGGGGACGTATTCGACATTTCAAAACTGCGCTACCACAAGATCATTATCGCGACCGATGCCGACGTCGACGGTGCACACATCCGCACGCTTCTGCTCACGCTTCTGTATCGCCATTTCCGTCCAATTATTGAAGGAGGCTTCGTCTACATCGCTCAACCGCCGCTCTACAAAATTACGAAAGGGAAGGCTGTTGCCTATGCATACTCCGATAAGGAAAAAGAGGAAGTGCTGAAAGAGCTGGGTGTCGCTGCCTCAGAAGTTTCTGAAAACCCGCTGGAAGGCGAAGATGCCGTTCCTGAAGAGGAGGTGGTTGCGACAACAAAGAAACCGACGAAGGCGAATATCCAGCGTTATAAAGGTCTTGGAGAAATGAACCCAAGCGAACTCTGGGAGACCACGATGGACCCGGCACGCCGTGTCCTGAAGCGCGTAAACGTGGAGGATGCCGAAGCGGCCGATCGCATTTTCGATATTCTCATGGGCTCCGACGTCGCAAGTCGGAAATCTTTTATACAAAGTAATGCGAAGCTGGCGAATTTGGATGTCTAAGTCTGCGCGTAGGGACAATTTGTTACGTTACGAGCCGAGGATAGTTATTTTTGCGGAGGCACTGTTATTGTCCGGATTCGATTCTGCGACTGAGCGATCGAAGTTTGCCGTGATAGAAATCATCTTGTCAGTACCGGCACTCGCCTGGTCGAACCCAAGTGTGTATTCAATGCCGTCACCAGGATTCAATGACTGTTGGAACTGAGACTGGTAAATAAATGCGGTTTGCGCTGGGATAGACGCACTAAAGCGCCATGAACCGCTCGCGTTTGTCCCAACATTTTTGATGATGAAATGTACCGCTGGACGACTACCTGCTGGCACCGTCGAGCTTGCCACGAATGAGTCCGTTGCGGTTGTCGAGAGGTATCCAACGGCACGTATAGTCGTGACGAAATCAGGAAGACCATGTAGCGTACTCGTTGCTCCGCTTATTTGATATGTCGTGCTTGTTTTTTCGCCGGGAGTCGTTGCTATCGGTTTCGGTACAGTGCCTTTGGGGGTCGTCGAGGAAGCGGTTGTTGAACCGCTCGAACTTGCAGTGCCGAAAGGAATTGTTGTTGATGCAAGCGGCGTCGGAGGGACGACTGAAAGAGTCGGTCCTTCGCCCGGCGTAAAGACTGAGCTTAGATATACGGCAGCACTGCCTATACGGCCCACTACCTCGGGGACAAAACGCGTTGCATAGACGGCGAGCCACATGCTTGCGGCGATGAGCGCAATGAAACCGACTACCGCAAGGGCAGTTATCGCCACCTGGCGAGCGGGGAGGTTTTTTGTAGGCGTATCCATAGGATGGGTTATATGTAACATGATGGACTTTTTATGTCAAGCTTGACAGCACATACACAACAGTGTATTGATAAGGAGGACGGTATGGAAGGATTCATCAATTTCATCGCGCGGCTTATTCGGGCCGGCAGGCTGGCGTATTCAAGGAAGTGGAATTTCTTGGGCGTGTTCGCAGTTGTATTTCTCGGGAGTGTCATTGTTCTCGGGAAATCCGATCTTTTGCCGTCCACGACCCAAGCTTCCGTGGAGGTGTCGAGTCCTGTCGTTACGGCAGGCATCAATACATCAATGCCGACTGCCGTTCCCGAGCTACCGACGAAGATAGAAATTCCTGCGATCAATCTCGCCGCGACTGTCGCGAATCCGACGACCACCTCCATCGCGATTCTTGACGAAGAGTTGCTGAAGGGCGCCGTGCGTTACCCGACGTCCGCCATGCTCGGTGAGATAGGCAACGTAATTCTCTTCGGTCATTCAAGTTACCTACCGGTGGTGGGCAATCAGGCTTATAAAACCTTCAATGGCATCCAGAAGCTTGTGAAGGGAGACGTTGTCACCGTGTACTCTGCCGGTACGGCATATACATATCAGGTACGGAGTGTCACGAAAGAGAGTGCGAACGATGCCGCAATCCCGCTCTCGGTCGCCGGCCGCGTGCTTACGCTCGCGACCTGTGACTCGTTCGGGGCGAAGACGGACCGGTTCGTCGTTGTGGCCGATTTTGTTGAAAGTCATTCCGTCTCTATCTAATGTTCCTTCGGACATCCTGATGCAGGAGGTAGAGATCGAATGACTCTCCGCAAAGGGAGAGGCTGTTCTTTTCGAATCAATCAGTCCAATCAACCGCCGCACGCGCGGCACAGCACAGGAGTAGTTCAAAATGACTAAAATCATCGCGATGCTGATGCTCGCAGTTGCGACGCTGGCAACTGCAGTACAGGCGGCCGAACCGAGCTCGTTCAAGTCGCTTCAGCCCTTTCAATCGTTCGCGAAGGGCGAGGGCGTGGGCGTAGCGTACGAGTACAAGAATCGCACTAAGGCTCAGTTCGTCGCCCTGTTGCGGGACAAGGGGCTCGCAAAGAAAGAGATGCGAGTCACGTGCGAGGTCCTCGTACGTCAGATAGTCGAGGCGCACCCGAGTCTTCCATTTGAGGGATGCGAGGGTGCTGCGGCGGCAATCGAGAATGACAGCAACTTTGCTGCCGTTGCCTGCCGGGACGAGATGTTCCAGCGGGACAATTGGCTGATCGTCACGAACAAAGTCAGTTCGGCATTCGGAGTCTGGCACCGAAAGTGCCTGCCGGATGAGAAGGTGCTGGTCTACAAAAATCAGCCGATTGTTTCGCTGATGTGCCTGAACGGTAGTATACCGGTACCGGTAATTCCGGTTGCAACAGGCGTGTGTCCAAATGGATACACGCTCACCATGAACGCATGGTCACTGCAGTCGTTCCCTGATGCCATTCGCAAGAAAGCGATGGGGCTGATTGCTGCGGCTGAAAGCCGCGATAGCCAGAACGCGATGAACGTCGAAGCCTACAAGGCAGACGATTTGTCTCGAACGCTGGGGGCGCAACTTCGGCGCGAAGTGAAAATTCGCGCTCCAGTAACCACGGATGTCACGGTTCGTTATGTGGACGTCGATTCACAAACAAACAAAGTGGTAACTCGTGACATCGGCGTCGTGCGGGTGGTTAACGGTACCGGAACCTTTCGGTTTCCGGATGACCC
>JAKFXG010000011.1 GCA_021731495.1 Candidatus Parcubacteria bacterium
GACGAATCGAATTCCTTAAGAGCGTCTTTTGCCTTGGTATCGGCATCGCTCGGATGCTACGAAACGAGCAGAGTTTACCTTTAGTGGGTGTCGCCGGGCGTCGTGATGTCCGAGCCATAGGACCTCCTTACTTGTGAATTGCTACGGGATCATCTATCTGCATCTAGACTACCACGCACACAAAAGTCAGCCAGGGTAGGGTCAATCGCTTAGGAGCTTTTAATAAATGCATCGGGACACACCCAACTACCCCCAGCCCACTGAGGTCCTAGAATTCCCATATGATCGAGCGAGGCTGATAATCGAAAGCCAGTGAACTAGCGCGCATTTCAAGAGATAACGTCGACAGCCGTCATCCCGCGCGTATGAAGAGAGCTACCAGAGTTGCTCTCTAAGCCGGTGCACTTCCACCACTTGTACTCCAGCGTTCCAAATATACACTGGAGCAGTAGCAGTATGATGTTGTCCGACGAAGCGGTCAAAGAGTTCCAAACCATTGCTCGTGAAGAGTATGGCAAGGAACTCTCAGATGGAGAAGCGCGGATCATCGCCACCCGTCTCATGCTGCTCGGCGAGCTCATCTATCGCCGGTTGCCTGAGGAGAAGACTCCGCCATCTCCTGCTGACGATCGCGCTCAAGCAGCGTCCTGAAGACATGCAATGCCTTCAAGAATTTTGGATCGCGTGTATCCCACAAGGTTCGAATACGGTACAACGCGGTCAGCCAGTTTGAGATAGGTTCGGATTCCGAGGAGCATACTCAAATCAAGATTTGAGCTAAAAGTGCTATACCTATAAAAAAGGAAAGTCCTGAAACCATGAAGGTATGTTTACCTAGCACATTTGCCAAAGTTGGTGTTTTACAAAATTCCCTATCTGCTTGTCTGTCCCGATAATCTAGAAGCAGTTCATACGAGTAGACCAAACTCGCAACAGCAATATACATAAGACTATCTTGAGTAAATGGCTGGATGAAGAGAATTGCTATTGCCGATGACCAGACGGGTGTTGCGAGAATGGGTATGTTGGGCTTGAGGAAGAAAGAATAGAATATCGAAAAGAGGTATATCACTGCAAATGCAAGTACATGCTCTCCTAGGAAAAGCGTAGACCACCCTACCCCTACTATCAGAAGCCCAGCCGAGATGTAAAAAGCCTGTTGTCGAGTGATTTTACCGCTCGGTATGGCGCGGTTTGCATGACCAATACTGTCTTTAGGGGCATCAACCCAGTCATTGAAAGCAAAAGAGAACAAAAGAAACAGTAATGCACCCATACCGTAATATATGGAGCTTGAGAAAAAAGAGAGAAGCAGTCCTACCCCAAGAGACTTAATAAAACGCGTTGTCTGTATAAACCCAGAGATCGTTTTCACAACCAGATTATACACGTCCGAGGGGCATCAAAGCCGGACTTAAAAAGTCGCCTGAAAACCTTGCGGGGCTTGGCGGTATAATATACGAATCCGACGAGGCCAGCCAACTCGAGATAGGTTATCGCGCACGAGATGCTCATGGAGCTTGGGCGCTCGAGGTGCGTTGTTTAGCAAAATTGCTAAAAGCGATACAATACAAACATCATGACCAAATACATCCTCCATGGCGGATATACCAGTATAGACAATGAACTGAACCGCACTTTCAATGAGGAAATCACTCGCGATGTTCCAGATGGGGGCGCAATATTGTTCTGTTATTTTGCTTCCAAAGACGAAGACAATTCAAACAGATTTAAAGAAGACAGTGAAAGAATCAAAGAACAATCTCACGGTAAAGACTTTACGTTTCTACTCGCTGATGAGACAGATTTCATGGAGCAACTAAAGCAGGCCGATGCTCTCTATATACGTGGAGGTAGCACTCCAAAACTTCTCGGAATCTTGAGGAAGTACGATAATCTCAAAGAAAGTTTGAATGACAAGACAATTGCAGGTTCTTCTGCGGGAGCGTATGCGATCGGGCGTTACAGTGCTTTTCATGATGACGAGTCAGGTGGAAAGGTGCGTGAGGGACTCGGACTCTTACCATTAAGAGTAGTTTGTCACTACGAGAGTTCAGATTTGCCTCCAAATCCACAGGCACTGTCTCTCTTAAAAGACATGGCACCAGAACTTGATCTGGTGCTACTTAAGGACTTTGAATGGAAAGTTTTCAAGGTGTAAATTTTTAGATATCACACGCACGAGACGCGTCGTTTTGCTCACCTAAAAGGGAGTCAAACACACCAAGTGTGGCTTGACCGGCCACGGTTCCAGCCCGAGGAGGTCAGCATTTCTAAATAACAAAACCCCGAGCCAAATTGCTCGGGGTGGTGAACGGAGCCAGCTTAGGGTGAAGCTCAGTTTTCAAGATCGAAATACTTGCGTGGTGAGAGGTGAATAAGTCCGATGTGGTCACGTTCGATCATTTCCCCGGGTTCCGGCGGGTCGAGGATAAACGTAACGACGTATTCTTCTTCCTCAAACATAACGGTCATCCCCGGTTTGGCACGCTCACCTACAAGCTGGAGTATCAGGTTGGTTGGCGTCACTCGGTCAAAATCCCAGCCACCCTCCAGTCCCTGCATACCAAAACGGATGGAGGGTATATCGAATTTCGTCACACCCGTCTGCCAGTCAAACTGATAGTGTCCCTCGTGCGTAGTGTCGTCATTCCGGTGGTACTCACGAGACATCTCGATAAGTCGGCTTATCGGCACTCGACATGGAAGTGAAACAATCAGTCCTGCGATCTTTGTAATATGAGGGCGCCCCTCCTCAGTCGTAAGAAAGTGAAGCATTTCCGGGTAGCCACCCTGCGACACGACTTCTTCGCTGAGATCGGTGATCAGGCGCATTGCCAGACCCAACCCACGAACCATATGAGGAACTTGCTTGACCATAAGAGCCTCCTTGTATCCAGCCGACCTCACTATGAGGTGTTCGGATGAACTATCTTATAACGCAGATGCCACTAGGCGTCAAGAAGAGAAGTGGAAGCAGTTTTTGCGCGGAGACTGTAGAACATAGTTACAAACCAACACAAAAAAGAGCCGAGACCTACAATAAAAAAGGTAGCTGCAACCTTGAAATACACTTCTGAAGGAGGTCCTCCCCACATAAACGAGAGAACCAAGCTCGCACAACTGGCGAGACAAATGAAAAAGATGCGTAACGTTATTTTCTCGAACATACTAGTAACAACCCTCTTTGCACCCATATGGTTTCCGCCCTAAAGGACTGCTGTTTGTGCCCAATCGAGGACTCTTGGACAAACAGGGAGTATTGTCTCGGATGGCCAATTCGATGGGAGTATACTAAATCTGATGGAAGAAATTGAAGTTAAGTTCCTCAATATTGATCCCGTAAAAATCGAAAAGAAACTTCGAGATATTGGAGCGGAGAAAGTAGGTGATTTCTCGTACCGTCGACGCGTCTTTGATTATCCTGATTGGCGCTTAGATAAGAAAGGATCTTGGCTACGTCTTCGCGACGAAGGAGACCGTGTCACTCTTAGCTTCAAACAGCGTCTTGGCATGGCGGGAAAGGGAAGTGATGGAAACGACTCGGGAATGGAAGAGACTGAGATCATTGTGAATGATTTCGTTACAACTGCGCAACTGATCTTAAAGTTAGGATTTATAGAGAAACATTATGCAGAAAATAAACGTACTCGCTGGGTAAAGGACGGTGTTGAATTCGACATCGATACATACCCCGCACTCGAACCCTACTTAGAAATAGAAGCACTCACGTGGACAAAGATAGACGAAGCAATTGCGTGGCTCGGTCTTGACCAAAAAGATAAGAAGATATTTTCTGCTAATCAGGTCTATGCTCTCAAAGGCATCAAAGTCGGAGACTGTGTGCGACTTACATTTGCCGAGGGGGCGGTTAAACGACCTAAGTGAGTCTAGACCAAGTCTAGCAGCAAAATAGGCACGTATTGACTTGTTCCTGCTTATAGGTATAGTTTACTTAGGAAAGTAAAGGAGGTTACCCATGAGTAGCTGGGTTTCGTTCACGGTAATTGGAGCGATCTTTGTCGTAATAGTTTTATGGATTAAAGTTAATGTGTTTCCACCTAAAGCTAAAGAACCTACATGGCCAACGAGAGAGGGATTAAAAAAGTATGCTCAACTTGAGAAACAGCGACAAATGGATTTGTGGCTTGAAAAACAACAAAGAGAGGAATTGGCACGCAGACGAATAGCAGAGGAACAGGAGAGACAAGAGAGGAAAGCAGAGCTTTATCGGCAGGCAGAAAAAGCTCGTAAGGAGGGGTGTGTTGTCTGTCCAAGGTGTTTAGTAAGAGGTTATTTAACTATCGATAGCGAACCCTGTTATCGTTGTGGCGGTTGTAAGGGGAAGGGCTGTAATGGTGACGCTGGTTCGCAATGCCAGAATTGTGAAGATCGCGACATGGAGGAACAGCGGCGTATCTCTGATGATTAGGGTCAGCACTGATTCTCCAAAAGCCCCGTTTCGGCGGGGTTTTTTATAATGGTTCCAACTGGATTTCCGAAAGTAGAATTACCTCTTCTATTGGTGATACGGAAATACTATCGTAACGAGCCGTCGCAAGGTCGTTATAGATGGCAACGAAAGCGCGTATACTTATTGGATGAGGCACCTTTTGCTTTTCACTCTCTTTGGTTTTGGACTCCTACTTATATTTGTGCTTACCACCAATATGGCGTTCTTCCTAAAGACAAGACCTTATATATACGATAACGCTACGGATGCTCCGAAGGCTCAAGTGGCGCTCATTCCCGGAGCGGGCATTCTGCAAAATAACGAACCCTCTCCCATTTTTATAGAGCGTGTGGCTATGGCTATTGATCTCTACAACGCAGGGAAGGTGTCCAAGATACTCGTTTCCGGAGACAACAGCACCGTGAGCCACAACGAAGTGGACCCCGTCCGCCTCTATCTCCTTGGTAAAGGCATCCCCGACGAAGATATTTTCCTGGATCACGCGGGGTTCGACACCTATAGCAGTATGTACCGCGCCCGTGATATTTTCGGAGTCTCTTCCATTCTCATCACAACCCAGTCATTTCATCTCCCACGCGCTGTCTTCATTGCTCGCGAGCTCGGCATACAAGCCTATGGAGTGAGTGCGGGCGGCGGCGATATCCTCCTCCGCAACTACGTTCGTGAAATATTTGCCAATGAAAAGGCCGTGTACGATCTCCTGTTCAATACGAGGCCGAAATATTTGGGAGACACCATTCCGATAACTGGCGATGGAAGGAACTACTGAGCGTATCCCCACTTTTCAACATCGTCTCACATGGCTGCGCAGGCCGTGCTACCATAATCGTATGGACCGCATAATCATAAATCAGCCAGACCTCTTCGGAACGTTATGGATGATTGGGTGGATCTTCACTATTGGATATTTGAAATTAACGTTTTGGAAAGGCGTGCTTGCGCTCATCATTTGGCCGTATTACATGGGAGTAAAGTTCCGCAAAGGCGACGTGCCGCAGATCGCAACACATCCGCATGGAGAAAATAAAAATTGAGAACCATACGTTGTCGGGCGGGTTCTGGTTCGCAGGTTGGCTTTTCACTATCGGGTTCCTCCACCTTACGTTCTGGAAGGGCGTTTTAGCCGTTATCATCTGGCCGTACTATCTCGGCGTGTTTTTCGGTCCCTCGCTCCTCTAACACAGTTCCACTCTCGTCTCGGGCTGTAAGGGCATCCAGTGTCTGTATACTGGAGCTTAATGGATACCCAGCCCTTGGCGGCGATGCCTGAAGAGAAACTGACGCTTGTCGAGCGTCGTCATGAGTATGGAGATGTCTACACCTATTTCTTTGAGCCGGAACACCCGATACCGTATGAAGCAGGGCAGTATGGCCACGTACGCCTCTTCGATATGCCGCCGGACGTAAAGGCAGTTCGCGAGATCTCATTTGCCTCTGCGTCGCACGAAAAATATATTTGGCTCGGCATCGACAGCCGCTCACACAGTCCCTACCAGCAGAAACTACTTTTGCTCAAACCGGGCGACCAGATAGGTCTTTTTAAAGTGAAACGGCATATGCAGTGGCCGCCGGAGAAATCGGATGTCGTCATGATAGCCGGAGGCGTCGGCATTACACCCATACGTTCGTTCCTCAGAGATCGCGCCCACAAACAACTCCCGATGACCGTGAGTGTCGTGCATGTCGGCAGCGGTTCATTTCTCTATGGCGATGAGATTTCAACGCTCGCGACACACTATCAGGCGACAGGAAGAAACGAGCTGCCGGGCACTCTTGCCAGCATAGCGAAAGAGCACCCGCGTGCGGCGTATTACGTTTCCGGTTCGCCCGGCTTTGTGGAGACAGTCATCGAGGCGCTTAGGCAGAGCGGCATCAGCCACATCGAGAGCGACGTATTCAAAGGCCTCGCCGAAGAGGCTGTTTCGTAGCGACAACAACGCTTCCAGTCCCAAGAAGTGGTCGCGGTGTGCTAGCTACTTTTTAGAGATTTGCTGCCAGAGCCAGATGCCGACGAGGATAAGGTCGACGAGCACAATGAGCCATACAAACGGGCCGAAGATGCTTACACCACCCATCATACTGGTGTATCCGTAATTCATCATAGTGTTTGTGCGTGATCTTTTTATTAATTACGATCGCCTAAACGCGTTCCACAGAAACGCAAAGATCCATACAGCAATAGCCGCTACGATGTTCCAGATGACAAATCCCGAGATAAACGTGCCGAGTGTGATGACGTTTGCGAAGGAACTTACGTCCGTGTGAAGCGCATACAGCATAAACCATCCGCGTATGCCGGGGAGAAGCGCTACGCCCCCGAAGCAGATAATGTACACGATACTTATCCATGCCGCGGTGACTTTGAGAAGGTGGTTGGTGTCTATCATATGATTGTTGCAGTTACCAATGCGAATAATTTCGACCTCTCGGTACATGATACGAGAATGCCAGACTTTACTCAAATACCCCGCGGGGGTATCATGGGGACAATATGAAAGCGGAAATAAAGAAGAAGGTACTTCGGCGGCTCAGTCTCATTAATGGCCAGCTGGGCGGTCTCATAAAAATGGTGGGCACCGAGCGGTACTGCGTGGACATCATCACCCAGTCGAGCGCGATAAAGGAGGCTCTGTCAGGCGTGGAAGATCTCGTGCTTGAGAATCACCTCATGACCCACGTCACTCATCAGATAAAAAGCGGGAAGAGTAAGAGGGCAACTATGGAAATCCTTAAGATTTACAAACTGGCGCAAAAGAAAAAATAATATGAAAAACTCCACCACCCACTTTTCTCCTCAGTTGTCTTTCTATGCATCTTTTCACGCACCCTGGCCACAGGGAGGGCACTGAGCGTCACAGCTAACCTACTATGAACCACGATCATACACAGCATGAACACAATAAACACGAGGGCCATGTCACCGGCGATTTCCTAAAGAAGTTCTGGGTGGTCCTGGTACTGACAGTGCCCATTCTTTTGTATTCCGACTTGCCTGAGACGTTCTTCTCTTGGGAAGCGCCTTCTTTCCTCGGTTCAGAATATCTTTCGCTGGTATTGGGCTCAATCGTCTTTTTCTACGGCGGCGCGGTCTTTCTCAGAGGTGCTGTACATGAACTGCGCGCACGACTGCCCGGCATGATGACGCTCATCGCGCTTGCGATCACCGCCGCATACCTCTACAGCGCCGGGTCGACGCTCTTCGGGAGTGGAATGACCCTCTTCTGGGAGCTTTCGACGCTTATCGCCGTCATGCTCATCGGTCACTGGATCGAGATGCGGGCGGTGCAGGGCGCGAAGGGTGCGCTCCGCGAGCTTGCCAAACTATTGCCCGATACCGCCGAGGTTGTGCGGGACGGCAAGACGATGACCGTGTCTCTTTCCAGCCTCCGACAAGGCGATGTCGTCCTCATTCGTCCGGGCGGCAAAGCGCCCGCCGATGGGGTGGTCGTACAAGGAGTATCCGAGGTCGACGAGTCTCTGATAACCGGCGAGTCGAAACCGGTCCCCAAAGAAAAGGGCTCGGAAGTAATTGCGGGATCAATAAACGGAGACGGCAGTCTGCACATACGCCTGGAGAAACTCGGCGAGCACACCTTCCTCGCCGGCATCATGCGCCTGGTGGCGGAAGCCGAAAGCTCAAAGTCTCGTTTACAGCTTCTCTCCGACCGTGCTGCTTTTTATCTCACCATCCTTGCCGTAACGGCGGGAGCCATCACATTTGCCGCATGGCTCTGGGCGGGGGAGAGTTTCGGGTTCTCGGTCGAGCGACTGGTCGCTGTACTGGTCATCGCCTGCCCGCACGCGCTCGGGCTTGCCATACCGCTTGTCGCATCCATCTCGACAACCATGGCATCGAAGAACGGTTTCTTCGTAAAGCGCCGTCTCGCGCTTGAAGCAGCGCGAAATATAGATACGGTGCTGTTTGATAAGACAGGAACGCTCACGAAAGGCTCTTTCGGCGTTGTCGCCGTTATAGGTCCCGAGCGCGACGTGCTTGCGCTTGCAGCTGCCGCAAACGAAACATCGGAGCATCCTCTTGGTCGTGCAATCGTCGCGCACGCAAAGGAGAGGCGCATGCCCATTCCACAAACATCGTCGTTCTCCAATATCCGCGGGAAAGGCGTGCAAGTCGATATTGAAGGGAAGCGGGTATTCGTGGGCTCTTCGACAGTATTGCGCGAACAAGGAGTGAAGGTTTCTCCTGAACATGAGTCAAAAGTCCGTACACACGAGCGTGAAGGGAAGACGGTGGTTCATGTGATACGCGAAAAAGAATTGGTCGGCAGTATTGCTCTTGCGGACGTGATACGCGAGGAATCGCGCGAAGCAATCAGCATGCTCAAGAGCATGGGTATCAAAGTGGCCATGATAACGGGAGATGCGGAAGATGTGGCGGCCTGGGTTTCCAAAGAACTCTCGATAGACGAATATTTCGCGCACGTGCTCCCCGGCGAAAAAGCCGACGCGGTGAAGAAACTTCAGAGTCGGGGAGAACGCGTCGCGATGGTGGGTGACGGCGTGAATGATGCCCCGGCGCTCACCCAAGCCGACCTCGGCATTGCGATTGGCGCCGGAACGAATGTCGCCATAGAATCGGCGGGAATCATTCTCGTGAAGAACGACCCGCGCGATATTCCGAAGATCATCAAACTCTCCCGCCTTACCTATACGAAGATGATACAAAATCTGTTCTGGGCGACCGGATACAACGTGGTCGCACTGCCAATTGCGGCCGGAGCATTGGCAGCTTACGGTATCATGCTTCAGCCGGCGGTGGCCGCCGTATTCATGTCCCTCTCGACCGTCATCGTGGCTTTTAACGCAGCCTTGCTCCGAAGAAGGTCTTTGCAATAGTCTCAAGTATCGTTTAACTAATTAATCACTACAGCATGGAAACAAGAACAATCATGACTGGTGCGCTGCTCCTCATTATCGGCGTGAGTGTCGGGTACGTAGTCTGGGGGAGCAATCCGCCGCTTGTCGGCACCCATGTGATGCCCGACGGATCGATGATGGGCCGGAATATCGATCAGCACTTTATCACGCAGATGATTCCACATCACGAGGGAGCTATCGCGATGGCGAAGGTCGCGCTGGAGCGTTCAAAGCGCCCCGAGGTGCTTTCGCTTGCGCGTGGCATCATCGAAGCGCAAGAGAAAGAAATTGCGGACATGCGATCGTGGTATCAGTCGTGGTTTGGTGCAGTGCCCATTCAGGGTGGCATGGGCATGATGCACATGGACGGCATGACCGGCGATACAAATGTTCTCGCCGCGGTTCCTGCAACAGATTTCGACCGCACCTTTGTCACGCAGATGATCCCGCACCACGAAATGGCGGTGGTGATGGCGCAGATGCTTCAGGCGGGAACGGAGCGCAGTGAAATGAAACAGCTTGCAGACAATATCATCACCTCACAATCCAAAGAGATCACGATGATGCGAAGCTGGCTTGCGGCCTGGGCTACAATAAAATAAACAAATGCAAAAGCCGCTGGCCTAAGGCCAGCGGCTTTTGCTATACTATCCGCATACCATCAATAGCCACATCAAAATCTATGAACAAAATAGTCATTGCAGTCATAGGTATCGGCATTCTCGCGGGTATTGCGTATGTCGCGTCGCTCGGGGAAAAGAATGAGAACGTCCCGACCTCCGCCGACAATGCTCCTCCGGGCTCCATTCATAATCTGCCAGTGCCGCAAGCGGTCGCAGCCGTGCGAACCTATGCGGCGCAAAAGGCGGGCGTGACGGAAGGCAAGGTGTTGATCGAGACTGCCTACGAACGTGAATGGTCTGACGGTTGTTTAGGTTTGGGCGGTCCAGCCGAATCTTGCATCCAAATGATTGTTCCCGGGTGGGAGGTGACGGTTACCGCAGAGGGCAAATCATCCGTTTACCGCACCAACGCCGACGGGTCTCTCATCAGAAAAGAACGATAGCATCGCGACGGGACGGTTGTTTTTCCATTAGAGCGTTTACCACAATTGCATACGCGATCACTGGAGACCATCTACGCTCATGCGGAATGGGGGAAGGCGATACGAAAGTCCCATGACGGGCGAGCGTCCATGTACGAGCGCAATCTCGGCAACGGAGAGAAAGTCTTCACCGCAGTCATCTGGGCGGACTAAAAATCCCGCTTTATCAGCCAGAACAGCGCTTTCCTTTTTGCCCAGAACATTTTGCTGGTACTATTCGCGTATGCGCATACGTGAACTGGGACATGTCGTTTTGTACGTAACTGACCTGAAGAAAGTCGCTGATTTCTATAAGGACGTTTTAGGTTTTCAGGAAATCGCGCGCGACGAGCGCACAGCGCTTTTTTCATCGGGAAGGACGCACCACGAACTTCTCCTTATCGAAATTGGCGGCGTGGCGCGCAGAAAGGGGATTGAGCCCGGGCTTTATCATATCGGTTTTAAGGCTGCCGAATCGACCGAAGAACTAAAGGAAGTATACGCGCACCTGAAGGAACACGGCGTGACCATCGTCGGCACTGCCGACCACGGCGTAACGCACAGTATCTATATCCTCGACCCGGACGGCAACGAGCTCGAACTCTACGCTGACGTGTCGTCAGAGTGGAAAGAAAATCCAAAAGCAATCCTACGCTCAGTTAGTCCGTTAAATCTCGAGGCTTGAGAAGCGTAATCAACAGGCAACGTTTATTGTATGCACATCCTCACACAATTCGGGCATCGCACGTTCGCCTCGCTCAAGGTGCGCAATTACCGTCTCTATTTCTTTGGGCACATTATCTCGCAGGGCGGCTCGTGGAT
>JAKFXG010000027.1 GCA_021731495.1 Candidatus Parcubacteria bacterium
TATATTGTATATACTAGATATGTCGGACATACGAAATACGATCAGTACCAAGCATATTCTTTGTATTTATTTCAATACGCACAAGAAATACTCGCTGTTCCTTCAGTATGTATAAGTTCGCAAAACATTGTAAGTAGAATATTGTGCGAAGTATTTGTTTCAAATCACTCGTTTAAAACCTTTATTTAGAATGTGTCGTGTTATGTATAGTAATTATTAATCGTAATGATCCAAAAATGAATCTCACCCGCATCAAATTGAGGTCTTTTGAATTAGAATATACTGAGCATCAACCTTTGGCGTGACTATGTGCATCTCGTGCATCCAAGACGAGATATATAGTAGATGCACTATTTATTATACATTGAGACACCGGCAATCATGTTAACTTGGCTATTCGATAGTATGTACTTATCGAAGTATCCCGTGCCAATGGCTGCAAGAGCAACAGCGAAAACCGCTAGTACTGCACCAGTTGTCTTAATTGTTTTTACCATAGCTCTACCTACGCTTATCTCCTTACCTGATTGAGTACCTGCTATATGCCGTGGAATAACGACCTCAGAAGGTAATTCATACACCGTATGAATGGGTATATTCACCTCGTCTGTCTTCCCCGCCTCTGGCTCCTCATTATTATCAATGATCGGCGGTTGTACATCATCGCTGTCATCATCCATATGGCGTATGGAAACTGCAACAGGCTCAGAATCCTGAGCATGGTCAAACCATGACCTCCAGGAGTCTTGTAGAGACTGTGGAGGGTCTTCCTGTACGTCATCCTTCATCGTCTCCTCCACATCACCTTCTCGCAGACGATTTACGGATGGGAGAATCTCAGCTGGCGAGGATTCATAGCGTGGAGACTCCCATGTGGAGGGGAATACAGGGGTGGTGGACGTAGGTTGTGCATCTTGTTGCCCGATCTTTTGGTCACCAAAACGATGGTCCTGAATCGCCGTCTCAAGAACGTACCAGCTACGCCCCACGAGTCGTGCAGGGACTCGTCCCTCTCGACAAAGTTGTCCGATATAATCTTTTGCATAGCCAGTGACTTTTGCAGCTTGTTTTGACGATACGTATTTCTTCTCGCCTATGAGTATCTCATCCATAGCTTGCAGTATAGCCATATCTCGGCTTGTGTGGAAGTGCTTGTGCACAACACGTAGGAACATGAAGAGGACACTCCAGATCCACGACAATAATCCTACTGAAGCTCTTCAATAATTAAATCTCTAAGAATGGCCGGATTCCCTGCGCCTTTGGCGGCCTTCATACTCTTCCCTATCAGGTATTGCAGGGCCGCTTCTTTCCCGGAACGATACTCCTCGACTGCTTTCGTCTCCTCAGCCACCACACTTTTAACAGCATGCCGAAGGGTCTCGACATCATGCGATTGGATAAGGCCGCGCTCTTTTGCAATACTCTCCGGGTCCCCGCCTTGTTCAACTAATATAAGCAACGTGTCTTTTGCGCCGCGTGAAGAAAGATCGCGACTCCAAACGAGACGAATGAGCTTTGCGAATGTGAGAGGATCAAGTGCCGTATACTCTTCCTCCGCACGCTTCGCAAAGATGCCGGCAAGATCCGAAATAATGTAATTTGCGGCGAGTGCGACAAGCTCCTTGTCGCCGTGTAGCGCTGTCGCAACGGCGTCGAAGAATGTGGCGCGCTCCGTGGTCGCACACAAGTATGTCGTATCGCTCTCCTTAAGCGCATAGGTCCGCGCATACCGCGCACGGCGTTCCCAGGGGAGCTCTGGCAACGATGCGCGTAACGCTTCCGGAGAAAATTCGGAAATCTCCGAGCGGAAGAGTTTTGGGAGGTCCGGATCCGGGAAGTAACGATAATCGGCGCTCCCCTCTTTGAAGCGCTGGTGGAAGGTCTCCTGTTTGGTCTCGTCCCATCCTCGCGTCGCTTGTTCCACCTTTTCCCCTTTTTCAAGAAGTGCGATTTGGCGATGTATTTCAAATGCAATGGCGCGCTCGACAGAACGAAACGAATTTATGTTCTTCACTTCTACTTTCGTACCGAACGCTCCTTTCTTGTTTGAGACGGAAACATTCACCTCGATGCGCATCTCCCCTTTCTCGAGGTTCGCTTCGCCAGCACCAAGTGTGCGTAGCAGCAGCTGCAGTTCACGCGCAAAACGTCCCGCTGTTTCTGCATCGTGTATCACTGGTTCGGTAACGAGTTCCATGAGCGGAATGCCAGCGCGATTAAAATCAACAAGACTCTTTCCGCTTGCGTGAATTGAACGCGCCGTGTCCTCTTCAAGATGCACGCGCGTGATCGCGACACCCGCGAGCTCCCCTCCAGAAACGAGTGGATACTCGTACTGGCTGATCTGATAGCCTTTCGGCATATCCGGATAGAAATAACTCTTGCGATCAAACTCGCTGAAATCAGCGAGTTTCCCCCCGATCGCGCTTCCGATGCGCAAAATATGCCGCACCGCCTCTCGATTAATAACCGGTAGTGTGCCCGGATGCGCCATACAGATCGGGCAAGTATTTACATTTGGCCGCGTCTCATCCGGATCGTTCTTTGAGGCACAAAACATCTTGGTTCGCGTCTTTAATTCCGCATGCACTTCTAAGCCTATTGTCGGAATATACGTCATGGGGTGGTGGGGTGGTATTCCATAGCGAATGGTTTTAGCTTATAGCAAATGTCGCAGGCTGGATAGAGCGCTATGTGCGCTCGGCGAAGATTTTCGAGAGTTTGTCCGAGAATTCCTTCAGGACTTTAGGGTCCTCGACCGACACGGAAAGCACTTCCCTACCCGTTTCCTTGGCAAGAAGCTTCATTTTTGTTTCGCATTCTTCAGCTGAGACGAGGTCTATTTTAGACAGGATAATGATCTCTCGCTTCTCGGTAAGTCCGTGCCCGAACTGGTCTATCTCTTTATATACTTCCCTATATGCCGCAAGGGGATCATCTTGGTCTGCCGAGACGAGATGCAGCAGAATACCTGTTCTTTCCACATGCTTAAGAAATTTAATACCGAGACCTCGTCCCGACGAGGCGCCCTCTATAAGGCCCGGTATATCGGCGAGGATGTACCCATAAAAATCACCGAGATTCGGCTCGAGCGTCGTGAAGGGATACGAACCCACCTTCGACTTGGACCGCGTAAGTGCGTTCAAGAGCGAGGACTTCCCTGCGTTTGGAAGCCCGATGAGCCCCGCATCCGCAATGATCTTAAGGGTAAACTCAATATCCCCGCCCTTCCCCGGCTTCCCAAGTGTTTGTTGAAAAGGATTCTGATTCGTTGAACTCTTGAAGCGAGCGTTACCGAGACCGCCTCTGCCGCCACGGAACAGGACAATCTCCTCGCCTTCTTTTGTAATCTCATATTCCTCGCCTGTTTCGACAACGCGCGCGAACGTGCCGACGGGGACCGGAAGGAGAGTTGGAGCGCCGTTACTGCCGTGCTTCAATTCGCCTTTTCCTGCTTCCCCGTCCTCCGCATGAAATTTTTTCTCGTACCGATAGTGTGCAAGCGCGGCAAGGTCGCGCACACCGACAAGGATGACATCGCCGCCGCGGCCGCCATCGCCGCCGGAAGGACCGCCACGCGCGGACTCTTTGGTGCGCAGCCAGCGGATGACCCCGTCACCGCCTTTCCCCGACTCCGCATGTATCCTTACTTCATCAACAAATGCCATGCCTGCACCTTAGCACACAACAGAAGTCATCAAAACTAAAGGGCTTTGTCGACAATTTCCCAACCGTCCGTAAGTAATGGTTCCGCTTTTTTGAATTTGAGTGTCTGGGTCGCATCACCCTTTTTGATGGTAACAAAATCATTGCGACCGTACTGCGCACTCTTCACCAATGGTGCTGGAGTACTGCTTGCGGTAGCATCGCCTGCCGCAACGAGCGCGGCACGTGTCTTTTCTTCCTCCGCGCGAATACGCGCGGCATCGGTTGGCTGTATGCGCGGCAATGCTTCGGCGACCGCTGCCCTGATATTCTCCTCAAGCTGTCGAAAACGCATGAGCCCTTCGCGCCGGTATTCGATGAGAGGGTCCCGTTGACCGTAGGCCCGAAGCGACACTGAGCGGCGCAGGTAGTCCATGGTCTCCAAATGTTCGAGCCAGAATGTGTCGATGACTTGTAAAAGAAGGCGGCGCAGATGTTCGGCGAAGGCATCGCCGAGTTCAGCTTTTTTTGCGTTGAGTATGGACGGTGATTCAACCTCTTCTCCAAGAAGCGTCCGAAAAAGAGCCTCGACTTCCTCGTCACTCCCTTTTAGCGCGGCGCGGCGGCGGGCATAGATGGCAAGACGCTGTGTATTCATCACGTCATCGTATGCAAGGACTTGCTTGCGCGAGTCGAAATTGAACCCCTCGATGCGACTCTGTGCGGTTTCAAGCGACCGGGTAATCATCGAGCTTTCTATCGGCTCATCCTCGGGAATGCCGAAACGTCCCATCACTTTCTTCAATGTATCGGCGGCGAAGACGCGCATAAGCTTGTCCTCAAGAGAGACGTAAAAACGCGTCTCCCCAGGGTCGCCCTGGCGACCGGAACGGCCGCGCAACTGATTGTCGATACGGCGCGCGTCGTGCCGCTCGGTACCGATGACCATAAGTCCGCCCTTATCGATGACTACTTTGCGATCCTCCCCTTTCGCAAGTGCCCCACCAAGCTTGATATCCACACCGCGGCCCGCAAGGTTCGTCGCGACCGTGACACGCCCCTCCCTTCCCGCGTCAGCAATAATCTCACCCTCTCGTTCGTGATTCTTTGCATTCAACACCTCATGCGGTACCTCTTCGTTCGTGAGAAATGAACTGACGATCTCATTATCCTCAATAGAAACCGTTCCGACGAGAACCGGCTGTCCTTTCCGGTGGCGTTCTTTTACCTCGCGCGCCACGGCGCGATACTTCCCTGCCGCTGTCTGGAAAATAAGGTCATCATAGTCCTTCCTCGCAGTCGGCTTGTTGGTTGGCACTGCTACAACCTCGAGTTTGTAGACCGTATAAAACTCTTCTTCCGAAGACAGCGCGGTACCCGTCATGCCCGCGAGCCGATCATACATGCGAAAAAGATTCTGGAATGTCACAGTCGCATACGTGCGTGTTTCTTCCTGGATCCGTACACCCTCCTTGGCCTCAATCGCCTGGTGCAGGCCTTCTGACCAGCGGCGGCCGGGCTGTAATCTTCCCGTAAATTCGTCCACAATGATGACTTCATTGTCGCGAACGATATATTCCTTGTCTTTATGAAAGAGCGCTTTTGCCCGAACCGCGGTCTCAAGATGGTGCGCATACTTCATGCCGCCCTCGGTGTAGATATTCTCGAGGCCAAGCGCTGTTTCCGCCTTCCGCATGCCCTCCTCGGTTATTTGAATTGCCTTCTGTTTTTCATCAACCGTGTAGTCGGTGCCTTCCTGAAGGCCGTGGACGATGCCCGCGAAACGTTCATACAGCATTTGCGAATCGCCTGAAGGTCCCGAGATGATGAGCGGCGTACGCGCCTCGTCAATCAATATGGAGTCAACCTCATCGATAATCGCATAATGATACCCGCGCTGTACGATCTGTCCTACGTCGTACGCGGTGTTGTCGCGCAGGTAATCGAAACCGAGTTCGTTGTTGGTGACATACGTGATGTCGCAACCGTATGCCTCGCGCTTACTCACGGGATGCAGATAGTCATAAAACACTTTAAAGGAACCTTCCGCATCGCGCTCTGCATCCTCCTCTTTCGCCACATGCGACGGGTCGTAACGGTACGCACCTGTGCTCGTGACGACGCCAAGCGTGAGACCGAGGTAGTGATACACCTGCCCCATCCATGCGCCGTCGCGGCGCGCGAGATAGTCGTTCACGGTGACGACTTGCACGCCCTTGCCCGAAAGAGCATGAAAGGTCGCGGGAAGCGTGGCGACAAGTGTTTTTCCTTCGCCCGTACGCATCTCAGCGATCTTTCCTTCGGCAAGCGCGAAGCCTCCTACTATCTGCACATCGAAATGGGTCTGACGAAGCGTGCGGCGAGAGGCTTCGCGCACGAGCGCGAACACGAGCGGAAGATCGGAAACGGGCGTCGTGCCCGCTTCGTGTGCCCGGACGCGCACCTCGGAAAGCCGTGCACGCACGGAGTCGTCGGAGAGCCCCTGTAGTTCTTCGGAACGCTTGTGTACCGCAGCAACGACCGGAGCCGCAGCCTTTAAAAAGGCTGCGGCTTGGTTCTTTGAGAAAAGGCGGGAAAGCCCGAGCATTGGCGGACAGTATACCATTTAGCCTTCATGAGCGCGATGCCGCATCGTGCTGTCGAGTACAGAAAAAGAAAAACGCCACTCATCGAGTGGTGTTTTTCTTTTTACTACCCAGCGAACGCCGGGGGCAAACTTTTTTACGAAACTATTTGCGCTTCTTTGCAGCTTTGCGCTTCTTTGTCTTGCGCTTTGCTGTCTTCTTCGCGGCCTTACGCTTTTTTGCCATGGTGGTTGCGAATTATACGTGTGGCTGATATGTCGACCCGTCTGCACACGAAATGATTTTCCGTGCAAACGTTTCTAGGTATCATTATCGCGCGTAAATAATTTTCTGTGTGCGAAAAAATTGTGACGTGTGGATAACTTTCGCAAAAAATGTATAAGAAATTTTTTGCAAAAATCATTTACACACGCCGAATGTTTCCACTTCGCGTTCAAGGGTGATACCGGTGGCAGCGAACACGCGCTTAGCGACGAGCGTGGCGAGTGCGTCGACCTCTGCAAAACGGGCGTCTGGGCGCGCGACAATAACGAGCGGCTGTTTTTCATACAACCGCACGTTGCCGAGTGAAAATCCTTTGAGCGAAAGAACGTGATCGAGAATCCATGCAAGCGATAGCTTCACCATGTCGTTCTCTTGAGGGAACATAGGTATACCGGGGAAACGTTGTACGAGCTCTTCGAACCGTGCGCGCGCGATAACGGGATTCTTAAAGAACGAGCCGGCCGTACCCTCTTCAGAACCATGAGGAAACTTCAGAGCGCGGATGACGCGTACCGCGCGAGCGATTTCCGCCGGCGTCGAGAGCGGCACACCCTCAGTGTGCGCGCGGACGAGATCGGGATAGGTGATGTTCGATGCCGCATTCTTCATAAAGCGCAGGACGACTCGAGTGATGATGTATTCGCGATGCTCTTTGAAAAAACTCGTCCGGTATGAAAATGCGGCCTCGGCGCGGGTAACGCGCCTTGTCGCACCCGTCGTGCGATCGATGCTGTCGGCATATACAAAGACGGAAGAGAGTTCTGCGCCGTAGGCCCCGATATTCTGCACCACCGCACCGCCAAGCGAGCCGGGGATGCCCGCAAGATTCTCGATGCCGAAAACACGGCGTGCGCACGCTTCATCAACAATATCTTCCCAGAGAGCTCCTGCACCCGCATCGAATAAAATGCTTTCGACACGCTCCTCGACTCTAATGTCCCGCATCGCCACTTTCAAAACGACGCCGTCGACGCCGTCGTCCGGTATGAGCACATTGCTCCCTTCGCCGAGCACAAGGAGCGGGAGCGTATGTTGCTGTGCGTGCAGTACCGCGTTCTGAATATCCCTTTCGGTGTGCGCCTCTACGAAAAATCGAGCGGGGCCGCCGATACGGAATGTGGTGTGCGGCGCAAGTGAGACGTATTCCTGAGCATTCATCCCGTTAGAGGTAGGACATCTTCGATGTCCGTACGATTAGGAATGTATAAAATGATGTCGACCCAATCCCGCTAAGGATACCATCAACTACCCTATGGTTTTCACCTGTAACGGAATTCATCGCTCCGCCGATGCCGCCTCTATCTGCTTGAGTGCGGCGGCACCGGCGGAAGCCGCACCGGGAAAAAGCTCCACAGCCGCATTGATTGTCTTGATTGTATTCGCTCTGTCACCTGCCGCGTAGTAGGCCGCCGCAAGACCAAACCACGTTTCGACGCCTGCATCGGGCTTTGCGGTGCGTAGTTTCCAGATATCGACAAGGCGGGGCCAATTCCTGGTGCGATAGTAGGCGACCGCGAGAATGTCGCTATCCACGGTCGTTGTGCCGAAAGTGTCGAGTAAAATACGGTCGGCCGTCTCTATGTCACCGACGGCAACAGTACCGGCGGCGGCATAAACGGCGAGATCCGGGAACTGCGGGCCGAGCGCGTATGCGGTATTGAAATGAGCCTGTGCCGCCTTCACATTACCCATGTCCCATTCGATCGCGCCCGCCTCGATCCATATCCCTATTTTCCCCGGAGAAAGAAGTGCGGCGGCCTGAATTTCTTTGAGCGCATTCACACCATCTCCGGCCACACGATAGATATAAGAAAGCTGGAGCCGCCCGCGCGCGTCCTGCGGGTACGCATCGACCTGTTTTTGCATCTCGCCGATCGCAAGCGCAACAGCTTTTTGTTTCTCTTCATCGGTCGCTTGGGGAGTTTGCACGAGCGACGCTGCAAAACTCACGAGCTGTTCGCGAATTTCTTGCGCGGCAAATGCCGGATGTGCCACGAGATCCTCAAATATGGCGAGATTTGCTCCGGGACTGGCGGAAACGGGTGTCAATGCAGCGACGAGTTTGTGAGCCGCCCGTATTCCAGGAACATTCACGAGCCACACGAGCGCGACTATCGTAACGGTAGCTATCGGGAGCGCATACGTCGTGCCATTCACGGCAGTAATTTCGGGCGCCCGCTCGAGTCGCTCAATGGGCCGCGCGACTTGCGAGTCGATGAGCGCGAGAATCGCAAAGAAATATATATAGGAGTAGAGATTATCGAAGACGAAAAAATTATGGATGGCGTATCCAACGAGTGCCGCGGTGAGTGCAATGCGCTCCGGGCGTGAGAGCTGCGAGTTCTGCCAGAGCAGTACCAGGGCAGAACCGAAGAGCGAGAGATATAGCAGAAAAGCCGGGATGCCTCCTGCGGCGAGCCAGTCGATGAATGCGTTGTGTGCGCGGTCGAACCACTGTTCCTGTTTATAGAGCGACGGTTCGTAGTACTTGTTAAAAACATAGTTGAAACCTTCCTGTCCCCAGCCGGTGAGAGGGCGTTCGAGCACTCCCCGAAACGCCATGCCCCAAAGCGTAAAGCGTGTCTGCCCGTCCGCAAGCGAGATGGAGGTAATACGCTCCAGCGTATGGTTGTTTTGCACAAAGTCAGAATTGCGCGCAAGGTAGACGCTACCCACCAGGATCACGATACACGCGAAGGCGAAGGCCGCTCCGCGGCGCACATGCTTCCCCGCCGTGAGTGCCGTCAGGAGCGCCGCGAGCGCGAGGGACAGGATGAGCCCGATGACCGCACCGCGTGTCTCGGTGAAGAAGATAAGCGTTCCCTCTACCACCGCAAGTCCGATAAGTGACCACCTGAGCCACGAATGCTTTTCGGTGAGTGCGAGCCAAAGCGCGACGAACACGCTAAAAAGAAGATAGATTGCGAAATACGCGGAATTGCCCAGCGTGGCATCGATGCGCGTCGAGCCCTGATGAATCGCGAGTACACCGCCGAGCTGCAGAAACGCGTACGCGCATACGACTACCGAAGCGCCGAGCGACGCGAGAAACCATGCGCGCCATTTCTTTTCCACGCGGAGCACCGCGCTCGCGGCGAAGAAGAATCCGAGAAGATGTATGAGAAGTACCCAGCCCTCCATACGTTCGAAGTTGCTCCAGAACGCCTTCGCCGCATTGGGCGCAAATGCGTCCGCAACAAACATCCATACGACGAAACCGGCGGTCGCCGCTCCGATCCAGGAAAAACGCGGGCGGTATTCTTTATCCAGGAGGGAAAGCGCCGCCCATGCCACAAACGCCACCTCGATGAGAATGCGCAGATAGAACGCCTTACCGGTGATGAAGGGGAAGAAAAATGTGTTGGCGACGACCAGCGGTGCGAGCGGGATGAGGAAAAGCGCCCCAAGCGCTATCCATCTCAGTATATGTTTCGCCGTATCACCGCCTTGCATGATATGGGCAACTATATCACAGACCAGATATGCAACACGCCCCGCTACGGGGCGTGTTGCATGATTGGAAGGTTAAAACCTTCCAGTCGCCTAGAGCCTCCAGCTGAAGAGCCCCCACATCTTCCGCTCTTTTTGTGCAAGATTCCGAAGACGCACCTGTGCCTCCTGCAATGCCGCTATCTGCGCGGTAAGGACTGCCTGCATATCTACCGAGACATTCGCCTCTCCGAGAAGCTCCATAAGATCATCGATATGCTCTTGATTTCGCTCGACTGCTTGCGAAATCGCGTCTGCTGCCGCACTATCGCCGCCGAAAAGAAGGCGTATGAAGAATCCGCGCGACTGTATCTTCGCCTCGGCATTCGTCGTTGTTGCGACTGAGTCGTTCATGCTCTTGGCGATCTCCGACACTTGCTGTCCGATGCCGCCAAGGAGGTCCCTGGACGCGAGAAGACCGTGCACGGCGAGGCGCACTTCGTTTGCGTTCTTCACTGCCTTCTTAAACTTAGGCGTCGTGCTAGCCTCTTCGTCCTCAAGCTCATGCCTGCGATTTTCGATCTTCTTCTTCAAATCGTCGAGTGAGAATGCCACATCTACATCGTCTTCAAGTTCAAGTTCTATTTCATCATCGTCATCCTCACTTTCA
>JAKFXG010000005.1 GCA_021731495.1 Candidatus Parcubacteria bacterium
GATGAATGAGGTTCCGGGTGCCCGCGCTCGCGTGGCGCTCTCTGGCCTCACGCAGGCGGAATATTTCCGCGATGAAGGCGGCAAATACGTCCTCTTCTTTATGGACAACGTCTTCCGTTTCATTCAAGCGGGTTCCGAAGTTTCCTCGCTCCTTGGCCGCGTGCCGAGCGCCGTGGGGTATCAGCCGACCCTGGCGGAAGAAATGGGCAAACTCCAGGAACGTATCACGTCGACGAAGAAAGGCTCCATTACTTCAGTGCAGGCGGTATACGTGCCGGCGGATGACCTCACCGATCCGGCGCCGGCGACGACGTTCGCGCACCTCGACGGTACCGTCGTGCTCTCGCGTACTCTCGCTTCGCTCGGTATTTATCCGGCTATCGATCCGCTCGCATCATCCTCTGCAGCTCTGACTCCCGAGATCGTCGGTGAGGAGCATTATCGCGTCGCAAACACCGTGAAGCAGGTGCTCCAGCGCTACAAGGACTTACAGGACATCATTGCCATTCTCGGCATCGAAGAACTTTCGGAAGAGGACCGGTTGTCGGTTGCGCGCGCTCGCAAGATCGAGCGGTTCCTCTCACAGCCGTTCTTCGTCGGCGAGCCGTTTACGGGTACACCAGGTGTGTATGTGTCACGCGAAGAGACCGTGCGTGGGTTTAAAGAAATAGTAGAAGGGAAACACGACGATAAGCCCGAACAGGCGTTCTACATGAAGGGGGCGATAGATCAGGTGCGGTAAGCAGGAGCAGAAAGCGGTATGCAAAAGACATTCCATCTCACGGTTGCAAAAGTCGGTGAGAACCTCTTCGAAGGGGAAGCGATCTCCGCATCTCTTCCCGGGAGTGAAGGAGTATTTCAGATCCTTGCCGAACATGAAGCGTTCGTCTCTGGTCTCAAGAGTGGGCAGGCGCACATTAAGGCGGCAGATGATCAGATGTATCACTTTGATATTTCTGATGGAGGTCTCGTCGAGGTATCGAACAATCAAGCGACTGTTCTCCTCTAGCACTTGTGCGTAGCCTATAAAGCGTATATCCCGTGAGATAACCTTCACCCAGATGTCTTTCTCTTAAGTATTTTGTTATCCCAAGTAGTACGTAGACAGAACATAGCCTCGATTATCTCATGGGGTATACTAAAGCTATGCTTTCCGAAAAAGATGGTGGTGGAGGCGTCCCGCCGCATCGAGAGATACCGCATTATTATGGCGACAATACCCGTGTGCTTTTCGTCATTGCCGCCATCGTACTCATCGTTGCTCAATCCACTGGCGCGGAGCTCCCACTCTCGACGATTGGTGCAGTCATTTCGGCCGTACTGCTTGTGATAGCCGCCGGAATCACGAACCCGGTACAGGGCTGGATCCATTGGCTGAATGCGGTCGTGGCCGTCGCAGGAACACTTCTTTTCGGTATAACTGCTATCGATTACTACCGCGCAGGCGTGAGTATCTTTGATGCGTCCTTTTTATACATTGAGGCGATTGCGCTCCTTTCGCTCATTGCGCTCTATTTCACCACGCGGACCATTCGCGGTTTTTACTTAAAACCAATTTGACACTTTAGCGAACAGATAGTATTTTCTCCATCAGGGTAGCCTCACACAAGGGAAAGGAGTTCCCAATGAGTGAAGAAAAAGTTCTTCCACAGAAATTTGCGGCGCTTTTTGTCGATGTCCCGAATATCGAGCATTGGTGTACGCAAGAAGGGGACAATCACCAATTTTCGTTCGGTGAAATTAAATGGGATGTTCTCGTCGAGCGGATGCTCTCCTCACTTGGGGCGGACGACTACACCTATGTCGGCAATGTGTACCTATTTGCCGGTAACGGTCGGAAACACACAATCGACTGGCTTGCGCACGGGATGAAGCGTGGGCTTGGCCGCTATCGCAGGGAAGTGAAGGTTCACGTCCGTAGCGGGAAAGACATTGACGTGATGATGGTGAACGACGTGTGGGAATGCTTCGTTGGCATGCTCCATGAACAGGAACGTCAGGGAATTGAGCCTCCTCTTGAGGTCACCATTTTGATTGCAGGTGGAGATGGCGCGTATTCTTACCCGATTAAGAGCTTGCGGGCGCTTGTACCTGACATGGTTAACTTGCGTCTGCACACCTTCACGTGGAGTGGAAACTTGGCCTACGAACTTTCCCAGTTGAGCGACTATGTCGAATTGCTTGATAAGACCGGCCCTTCCATCACGCCTGAGCAAATAGTTCTCGGTTAACCTGGGGCCCCCTTTTGTACGGGGCCCCGTTCTTTTTATGGTATGATTTTCGTATGTCCGTACAGAGTTTTCTTTTGAACCAATACGCCAAATGGAAAATGAAAGATGTGCCGCAGGCGCAGCGCGAGCAGATGACCGCTCTCGTTTCGAAAGATCCCCAGCTCTTTAAGAAAATAGGCGAGGAGATTGAGCGCCGTAAGAAGGGCGGCGAGAGCGAGGTGAAAGCGGCTATGGAGGTGATGAAGAAATACCGTGCCGAGCTCTCTGTGCTGATGCAGAAGAAATAGCATGCTTGCAATCGTCTCCCTCCTCGTTTTCTTTCAAGCGCTTGGAGCATCGATAGGCGCCCTTACGGCGGTCTGGGGCGAGATCGCGTATATGCGCGCCATGCGCGATGGGAAGATAGACGTTGCTGAGCGTGCGCACCTGCGTGTCATTGCGCACGGATTGCGCCTTGGCATGCTCCTTATACTCCTCTCTTCACTCGGTCTCGTCGTTACAGCATATGTATTCGAGGCGAACATACAGCCAGCATTGACCGCAAGTTATTGGATCCTTATTGCGCTTGCACTTCTCATCGTTGGCATTTCGTGGGCTCTCTCCAGGCGCCGCATATCCTTCTCGCTCGGTACTGCAGCCCTCTTTACTGCGTGGTGGTTCCTTGCGTATCTTACGCTCGGGTGGTTACCACTGATTTCTTTCGGAGCCGCAACAGCCTTCTTTTTGGTAGCAACAATGATTTTTTACGCCGTCCTCCAGGGCGCACGATTTTTCACCTTGCGTAAAAGTTGAAGTAGCCTTAGGGTGCTTACATGTTGAAAATCGGTCCCATACCAAAACATCAGAATGTTTGCTACGGGATAAAAATTGTCGGCAATTAAATTAACTATGTTAAAAATCGGAATCGTTGGGCTACCTAACGTCGGAAAATCGACGCTTTTTAATGCACTCACGAAGGCGTCGGTGCCGGCGGAGAATTATCCTTTTTGTACGATCGACCCATCGGTCGGCGTTGTTGGCGTTCCTGATGTCCGGCTTGGCAAGCTTGCAAAGTTTTCGGCGAGCGAGAAAGTAATTCCGGCGGCGATAGAGTTTGTGGATATCGCAGGGCTTGTAAAAGGGGCAGCAGAAGGCGAGGGCCTGGGCAACCAGTTCCTCGCAAATATCCGCGAGACGGACGCCATCCTTCAGCTTGTCCGTTTCTTCGATGATCCGAATGTACTCCATGTCGATCAACAAATTGAGCCGTATAAAGATATTGAGGTCATCAACCTCGAGTTGGTGCTTTCCGACGCGGAGCAGGTGAGGAAACGCCGCGACAAGCTCGTACGCGATATTAATACGGGTTCCAAAGAGGCGGCGGCCGAAGACATGGCACTTACGAAGCTGATGCAGAGCTTCGCTGCAGGCAAGCTCGCGCTCCATGCAGGACTCTCCGACGAGGAGAAAAAGCTAGTGGCGCACCTGAATCTCCTCACCATGAAGCCAATTCTGTATGCGCTGAATAAAAAAAGCGGCGGACATAATCTCGATGAGCTCGCCGATGGCCGCGCAGACCGCGCCTATGACCTCATCAAAACGCTTGGTGCGCGCTACATATTTCTGGATGCAGCAACCGAGCGCGAATTGAACGATGTTGCGGACGATGACCGTGAGAGTTTCCGTCAGGAATTGGGTGTATCGGAGGACGGTCTTGCAGGCCTCATTCGCGGTGCCTATGAGACGCTCGGTCTCATTTCATTCTTCACGACGGGTACCGACGAGACGCGCGCATGGACGATCACTCGCGGCAGCACCGCACCAGTTGCCGGTGCGGCTATCCATAACGACTTTTTGAATAAATTCATTCGCGCTGAAGTCGTCTCGACGGACGACTTGCTTGCTGTCGGAAGTTGGGCCGCCGCCCGCGAAACGGCGAAAGTGCGCACGGAAGGAAAGGAGTACGTCGTGAAGGATGGCGACGTCCTGGTATTTCTCCACGGATAACATATGGACTATCCACAACTTGTACCTATAGGTACAAGTTGTGGATACCTTCCAAGGAGCCTTCTTCCATGATTAATAAAAAACAAGAGACGCTCGAGAGCGTCTCTTTTCGAAGTTCGAAGTCAGAATTCGTCGGCGATAGGTCCCTTGGGTGGGGTGCTACGTGCAAGAGCGATGTTCCGTATTACGTCGAAACGGTCACGCAGATGTCCTGACGCTTCGACCGGCAGAGTAGCGAGGAGGTTGAGAATTTCTTCTGGGTAGTCGGACCGATTCGCCAAAGCGAGTCGCACGTTCCAATTTCCAGCGCAGAACAGCTTCATCAGAACATCTCGATCAGGATGGATCATCGCCACGACCGTCTGTAAGAACCAGTCTTCCTTTTTGTTCTCGAGAGCTTGCTTCGTTGGGCCAGGAAGAATTTTCTCAAATTCTTCCTGTGGAAAACGTCGTTTCCCAAGCTCTGAAAGCGCTGTGGCGCAGACTACTGAGTCCGGATCATTTAAAGCGTCCGCAAGAGAGGCGGCAGATACTCCGGGTTTAGTAAGCATTGCGCTTCGGTGGCCCCTCGCGAGCAACTCTTCTCTCATATGTTCCTCCCTAAAGGTTCTGCACAGGAGAGTACCTCTTTTTAAGAAAGTCGCCAATGTGGTATAATGCGCCCCATGGATAAACCAAAAACAACACCAAAAGATTTCTTCCTGTGGGCGGGGGCAATGGTCACGTTTTACTGGAGCGTTATTGCATCTATTTTTCTCATTTTCGATTACATTAACTACACGTTCCCCAATCCGCTTGCGTATTATCCGGCGGATCCGTACCAGAGCGGCATCAGTTACGAAATGGCGTCGATCATCGTCCTTCTTCCGCTCTATATGCTGCTCATGTGGCTCATACGCAAGGACGCGGTTCGCGACCCTTCTCGCAATGAGATTTGGGTGCGCCGCTGGGCGCTCATACTGACGCTCTTTGTCGCGGGTGTGGCGGTGGCGGGCGACCTCATCATATTGCTCACGACCTTCCTTAACGGAGAAGCTCTCACAACAGCATTTCTCCTCAAGGTGCTTGTCATCTTCCTCATCGCCATCGGGGTATTTATGCATTTCATCGCCGACCTGCGAGGATACTGGGACACGTTTCCTGCGCGTAAACGCGCAGTGGGTATCGGCGTTGCGGTTCTTGCTGCTGTGGTAGTAGTCTCCGGTTTCTTCATCGTGGGTACGCCACAACAGGCGCGTCTTGCCCGCTTTGACGCAGAAAAGGTGGCGGATCTCCAGAACATTCAGTATCGAGTAATCAGTTACTATCAGGCGAAGCGGAAATTGCCAGCCGCAATCACTGATCTCAGCGACCCCCTCTCATATGGGCCTCTACCTGTGGACGCACAAACGGGGGAGTCCTACATCTATGAGGCGACAGGAGCGCTCTCATTCAGGCTCTGTGCAACGTTTAATGCAGAGAGCCGCGGGAATCAAAACATGTATCCACCAGAGACTCGCGCAATACTGCCCGCGCCTTCTTCTGTCGGCAAAGAAATGATGCCGGACAACTGGCAGCACGACAGCGGGCAAGTATGTTTCGACCGCACTATCGACCCGAGCTTCTACCCACCCCTCAACAAATAAGGTCTAACCCTTCCGCGATTTACCGGGCTGAACCTCTAGGAATTATGGCGTATGACCACAGCGAGATAGAGAAAAAAGCCCAAGAGAAGTGGGCGGGCCTTGATCTCTACCGCACCGATCTCTCAGACGAGACAAAGGACCCTTACTATCTCCTCGTTGAATTCCCCTACCCATCGGGCGATCTGCACATCGGACACTGGTACGCTTTCGCGGTGACCGACATGTATGCGCGGTTACTCCGGCTCCGCGGAAAGAACGTGTTGTTCCCGATAGGCTTCGACGCGTTCGGACTGCCTGCTGAAAACGCGGCTATCAAAAACGGCGTGGACCCAAAGGAGTGGACATACAAGAACATCGAACGTATGCGCGAGCAGCTCATGAGCATGGGGCCATCCTTCGATTGGTCAAAGGAAGTCATTGCGTGCGACCCAGGCTATTACCAATGGACGCAGTGGTTGTTTACCAAACTCTTCGAGCATGGGCTTGCTGAGCATCGGGAAGCGGCGGTGAAGTGGTGCCCGAAGGATCAAACCGTACTCGCAAATGAGCAGGTCATCGACGGTCACTGCGAGCGTTGCGGTACGGAAGTAGAGGAAAAACGTCTCACACAATGGTTTCTCAAGATTACTAATTACGCTGAGCGACTTCTGACGGGCTTGGACGTGCTTCCGTGGCGTGAAGAAATAAAAGACGCACAGCGCGCATGGATCGGTAAGAGCGAGGGCGCCTATCTTGAATTCCCAATCGCCGGACGAGATGAGAAAGTAAAAGTATTCACTACGCGGCCGGACACGCTTTTCGGCGCAACGTATGTGGTGCTTGCGCCGGAGCACCCGCTTGTTTCGTCTCTGATGCCGGCCGTTTCAAATAAAAAGCAAATCGAAGAATATATCAGCGCCACAACGAAGAAGACCGAACGAGAACGGAGTGAGAATAAAGAAAAGACGGGAGTGAAACTGGAGGGTGTTTCAGCGATCAACCCCGCGACCAAAAAGGAAGTGCCGGTGTATGTCGCCGATTATGTGCTCGCCTCGTACGGCACGGGTGCGGTGATGGCCGTTCCCGCGCATGATGAGCGCGATTTTGAGTTCGCCCGGAAGATGAGTTTGCCAATTACCTATGTCATCGATCCGGTCACGGGAGACGAACAAAAGGAGCCGATGCATAAACAGAAGATCGTTGCCGTAGTCGAGCATGCAGGGAAGATACTGACCATCCATTGGCCTCCGGAGCTTGGCGGGCGGCTTCTTGTGGGCGGGACGGTGAATGAGGGCGAAGATCCTGCGGTTGCCGCAGTCCGCGAGATTGCCGAAGAGACGGGGTATGCCGATCTCGAACTCGTTGAACGCGCAGACGAAATGGTACATCACTCCTACTTTGCTTTTTCAAAAAAGCAGGCGACTATTGCCCACACAACTATCCTCCATTTTCGTCTCAAGAGCGATGCGGCAGGAGAGCAACGGCTTGAAAAAGATGAGCACGGGAAGTTCACCGTTGAATGGGCTTCTCCGGAGCAAGCGTTGACTGAGATACATGATGACCAGCACCAGTATGCCCTCGCGCGCTTCATCACCAAGAAGGCGTATATAGGCGATGGCCTTCTTCGCAATTCAGACGGATTTGATGGTCGAGAAAATAATGAGGCAAAGTGGGACATCGTTGCCTATGCAGGCGGAGAGCGGACAACGCAGTACCGCATTCGCGATTGGCTCGTCTCCCGCCAGCGCTATTGGGGCTGTCCGATACCGATTGTCTACGATCCTTCCGGGAAGCCGCACGTGGTTCCGGCTGAACACCTCCCTTGGCTCTTGCCGACGGATGTCGATTTCGAACCGACCGGCAAAGCACCGTTGGCCTCATCGAAAGAGCTCAGGGAGCGCGTGGTAAGGATATTTGGCGAGGGCTGGACGCCTGAATACGACACGCTCGATACTTTTGTTGATTCTTCTTGGTACTTCCTCCGCTACCTCGACCCGAAAGATTCCCATGATTTCTCCGATGCGGCGCTCATGAAGAAATGGCTGCCGGTCAACCGCTACTCGGGCGGGAGCGAGCACACCACGATGCATCTTCTGTATGCGCGCTTCTTCATGAAAGCGCTCTATGACCTTGCCCTCGTGCCGGTGGAAGAGCCTTTTATTGAACGTTTTAATCGCGGACTCATCATGGGCCCCGATGGCCAAAAAATGAGCAAGTCGAAAGGAAATGTCGTCAATCCGGACGAGTTTGTGCAGAAGTACGGGGCGGATGCCGTGCGGATGTACCTCGCTTTCATCGGTCCCTACAATGAACCGGGGAATTATCCATGGGGTCTCGAAGGCGTGGCTTCGATGCGAAAGTTCCTCGAGCGCGTCGCCCGCCTTGTGGATAGAATCAACTTGAGAGGTTCACCCCCAAGTGAAATACCTGAAGCGATACAACAAGCTATCGCACGTGCGAGCATTAAGATTTCTGAAGATGGCGATCGATTCAAATTCAATACTGCCGTTGCTGCGCTCATGGTCTTGGTAAACGAACTTGAAGCCGCTCCGGTACTTCCAAAAGCCGTTCTTTCGTATCTCACGATCATGCTCGCGCCTTTCGCGCCGCATCTCGCCGAGCATCTCTGGGCTAAACTTTCCGAAGGAAAGTCGCCCGACGCGCCATTCGATGGCGCGTCTAGGGAGAGTGTCCATCAACAGTCATGGCCTACTTTCACTCTGAACACAGCCAGCAAACATGAGGTGGTGGTTCAAGTAAATGGTAAGCGGCGCGGCTCGGTCACTGTCGCCATTGACGCATCTGAAGATGATGTAGTGGGGGAGGCGCGGAAGTTACCCACTGTCATCGCTGCGCTTGGTGGGAACGAGCCTACACGGGCCATTTACGTACCGGGCAAAATCATTAACCTTGTGGTCTAATTCGCCACTATTGACTCTTTATAAGGCGTTTGCTATAAATTACAACACATGGCTACGGTTACAAATACAAAGAAAGGGGCGGCGGCGAAAGGGGCGGCCCCTGCTTCATTTTCTTTTGACAGTGTTGCACTCGTAAAACGTCTCCTTTCTGCGGCCCCGGAACGAGCCCGAGAGGTCCTCATCCGCCGTTTTGGTCTCGGCGCGAATCCGGAGCGCGAAACTCTTGAGGCGATCGGCGACCGCTCGGGCATCACCCGTGAGCGCGTGCGCCAGATTGAGGCGGCCGGACTTGATGCGGTGCGTGCAAGCAAAGCCTTTAAAGAGGCGGGTGCCGCATTTGAAGAAATCGCACGCTACATAAGTTCACTCGGCGCTATCGTGCCGGAAGAGACGCTGCTCTCTGCGCTTGGAAAGGATGAGAAGAGCCGCAACCGGTTCCGCTTTTTCCTCATGCTCGACTCGGCTTTCTTCCGCGAGCGCGAAACGAACGATTTCCTTGCTCGCTGGCATGTGGACGCCGCAACCGCGAAACATATTCACGATGCGCTCTCCAGGCTCTATGCCTCGCTTTCCGATGAAGAGGTGCTGACTGAGGGAGAGCTCCTCGACCGTTTTCTTGATGAACTCAAAGGTGTGAATGACGCATACAAGAATGAAGAGGTCATGAAGCGCTGGCTTTCCATTTCAAAACACATTGGCAGCA
>JAKFXG010000026.1 GCA_021731495.1 Candidatus Parcubacteria bacterium
GGCTTGACAGAATTAAACTAATAGCTTATAGTGAGAAGAGATGAACTGAGTCCAAATCTCTCTTCGATAAACCACAACCGGAGGTTCAAATGGAAGTACTCGCTATTGCTGCTATCGTCTTGGGTGGAATCATGGCAATTGCGGTTATCATCACAATCAGTGCAATCATCAACGGTTGGGTACTGACAAAACTTTGGCACTGGTTCGCTGTCCCAATCTTTGGTCTCGACGACTTAACTGTCGTACAGGCCATCGGAATCGCTCTGGTCGTTGGTTTCCTGACCCACCAAAAGAAAATCACGAACAAAAAGGATGGCAATGATGAAACGGATTGGGTTGTAACTACCATCAACCTACTCTCCCCGTTCATCGTTCTGCTCATCGGTTATATTGTCCACCTGTTTATGTGATGTGATGGATGTCTAGACAAAGCGGCGTAGGAGAAATTCCACGCCGCTTTCCTTTTTGCATACAAAAAGCAAGGAGCGTATACTATGAAAAATATGGCAAAAGACTACTACAACGTATTGGGAGTCGACAAGAAAGCAAGTAAGGACGATATTAAAAAAGCGTTCCGTAAGCTGGCGCACAAATATCATCCCGACAAGGGCGGTACCGACGAGTCAAAGTTTAAAGAGATCACCGAAGCGTACTCGATCCTGAGCGACGACAAGAAGCGCCGTGAGTATGACACCTATGGCCAGGCATTTGCCGGCGGCGGCCCCTCAAGAGGCGGGCAAGCGGGCGGCCAAGGATTCGGCGGATTCGACTTCAGCGGATTCCAGCAGGGCGCTGAATTCGACTTTGGAGATATCTTTGGCGACATATTCGGAGGTGGACGCGGACAACAGGCTCGTACCCCAAGAGGTCGCGACATTTCTATCGACCTCGAGATTCCATTTAAGGACGCCGTGTTCGGTACCACGCGCACCGTGCTCATCGCCAAAGTCTCGACCTGCGCTCATTGCCGCGGCTCAGGAGCAAAGCCGGGCACCGAGCTCGAGACCTGCGTGACCTGCAACGGCAGCGGCCGCATCCACGAGACGCGCAATTCCGTTCTCGGACAATTTTCGAGCGTGCGCGCCTGTACTGTCTGCGAAGGCAGCGGCAAGATTCCTAAAGAGAAGTGTCCGGAATGCAAAGGCCATGGCGTGAAGCGCAAAGAGGAAGAAATCAAGATTCACGTTCCTGCCGGTATCGATAACGGCGAGATGATACGCATGCCGCAGCAGGGCGAAGCCATCAAAACGGGCGTCGCAGGCGACCTCTATGTGAAGATACATGTGAAGCCGCACCCGACCTTCCGTCGCGATGGCGCAAATCTCGTTATGGATCTGCCCGTAAAGCTGACCGACTCGCTGCTCGGCACAGTCGTTTCTATTGAGACCCTGGAAGGGAAGACGCTCGAGGTGAAAATTCCTCCAATGAAGCGCGCGGAAGAGCTTCTCCGTGTTGCGGGCAAAGGTATTCCTGCCGAAGGCGGCCGCGGTGACCTCATCATCCGTCTCGAAGTTGCGCTTCCTCACAAACTCTCAGGTAAAGCCCGAAAAGCGCTTGAAGATTTGAAAACCGAAGGGCTTTAGGAGAGTGTGCACAGGAAGATTTCTCTCGACTAGCCATTGGCTGTAGACTGTAGCCATGACAGCTGCCACCGAAGGTCTTGCCCAAGTGAGTACGCTCGCGACCCATACGGCGCTCACGGCATGGAATTTCGCGAGTGATTTTCTGATTATCCTCGTCATGCTGAGCGTGTTCTTCCTCTTCGCTTGGTATGTCGGTCGTGGGCCATTTGTCGCCGTTCTGCTTGCGTTCTATAGCGCCTATGCGCTTTACGTTGCTTTCCCCTATACGTCGTACCTTCCCACGGCTCCCGCCCTCACCGCACTTCTCGCACATGTCGGCCTCTATATCGCCCTTTCCATCATCTTTTACATCATCTTGCGGCGCGTCGTCGTCTCTGACTTTCTGTACGTCGGGATATTTGGACTCATTGCGCTTTCATTCCTAGGTTCGGCTTTTCTCATCGCTCTTGCGTATCACGTTTTCCCTGTGGCAGATGTCTACAACTTCACCCCAGCCATCGATATCCTTTTCGCCCCAAAAGCATATTTCTTCTGGTGGTTTTCCGCACCCGCCATCGGTCTCTTCTTCCTGGCCCGGTAATGATATAGTTTTCGCATGACCCCAGCTGAGGAATTGAAGGCGCGCGGGCTTATCGAGCATTCATCTGCCACGCCGGAACAGATACTTTCCGTACCTCGGACGGTCTATCTCGGTATGGATCCTACTGCTGATTCTCTCCATGTCGGCCACCTCGTCCCTGTCCTGTTGATGAAGCGTCTTGGTGATGCAGGGAATAAACTTATCTTCCTTATTGGTGGTGGCACCGGCATGATTGGTGACCCGAAAGAGAAGGGGGAGCGGCCGATGCTTGATGAAAAAACGGTTGCAGCGAATACTCGTGCACTTCAGAAGCAGCTCAAGAGCATCCTCGGTCGCACCTCATTCAAGATGGTCGATAATGCGGATTGGCTTATGGGTGTAAAGCTAGTGTCATTTCTACGCGATATCGGCAAATACTTCACCGTCAATGACCTCATAAAGCGCGACATCATAAAGAAACGTCTTGATACGCCGGACGAAAGCATTTCTTACACTGAGTTTTCCTACTCGCTCCTTCAGGCATTTGACTACCTTACTCTCCACCAGAAACATGGGTGCGACCTTCAGGTCGGCGCGACTGATCAGTGGACGAACATTCTCTCCGGTGTCGATCTCGTTCATAAAAAACTTGGGAAAGACGTTTACGCGTTCACGGCACCGCTTGTCACTGACTCGACCGGCAAGAAATTCGGTAAGACGGAGGGGAACGCGGTATGGCTCGACCCAAAGAAGACTTCGCCATTCCGCTTCTACCAATTCTGGATGAATCTTCCCGACGCAGACATTGAGAATTACCTCAAGATCTACACATTTCTCCCGCTTTTCGAGATTTCCGCACTGATGGAATTACATAAGCGTAATCCGGGTGAGCGACAGGCACAGGAAACGCTTGCACGGCTTGTGACTGAGATCGTGCACGGACCCGCCGCGACCGCTCAAGCGGCGGCTGCAACCGACGCACTCTTCGGGCAGACGCCTTTTAGCGAACTTTCCCGTGAGGCCCTCGCTGTTGCTCTTGCGGAAGCTCCTTCAGTAGTGCTTACCAAGAAGGATGTTACCGACGGTTCTCCACTTGCCGAAGCTCTCGTTGCGGGCGGTCTCGCATCTAGTAAATCCGACACGCGGCGACTGATTGAAGGGAAGGGCATCACGCTTTCTGGACAGACAATCTTCGATCCGGACCAAAAAGTATTTCTCGGCGATCTCTCACATGGCTACGCTCTCGTGCGCAAGGGCAAGCAGGGCGTTCTCATTCTTGTACTAAAGTAAACTTTTCTGTGTATAAGTTCATTTGACTCTCAAACATCAAGTTGAGAAAATAAAGGCATGCCCGCTCACGCAGCTCTTTCTCCAGATCAACAAAAAGAAGCCGCTCGGCTGTACCGAAGCGGATTGAGTGCGCAACAAATAGCGGATTATTTCGGTGTCAGTATTCATGCGTCTTATTACACACTTCGAAGTCTCGATGTTGCTCGTCGCTCCGCTCAAGAGACTAATCGTATTCGTTTTGAAGCAAAACCTCTTTCGTACGATCTTAAAACGAAACTGACAGAAGAAGAGAAGCGGCTCAAGATGGCCGCCATCATGTTGTATTGGGCGGAGGGTTATAAAGTCGGGAAGGGAACCGTCGACTTCGCGAATTCTGATCCCGATATGGTTGTTATTTTTGGGAAATTTCTTTCAGAGATATGCAATGTAGATAGAAAGCGTGTACGGCTTCATCTCTATGCATACGAAGGACAGAACATCAGAAGCCTCAAGCGATTTTGGGCTGACCTGCTTGGATTATCAGAGCAAGCGTTCGTAAAGCCCTATATCAAAAAGGCAGCAACACTTGGGCCGCGTGGCCCCCGTATGATTCATGGGCTCATACATATCCGCTATTCCGATAAGAAGCTCTTCGAGCAAATTATCGCTTGGATAGACGAATATCGAGGGGAAATGCTAAGATAGCCGAGTGCGCGTCGGTACCCAAGTGGTCAACGGGGAGGCGCTGTAAACGCCTTGATTTCGGTCTTCGTTGGTTCGAATCCAACCCGGCGCACTCGCAATTTTAGAGGTACACTTTCAAACATGGAAATCGGAATCTGGGGAGATAGCATTACATACGGCGCAGGCGATAGCGAAGCCCTTGGTTGGGTTGGGCGACTGCGTAAATCGTTTGGGATAAAGAACGATATTGGTGTCTATAACTTTGGCGTTTGCGGGGATACAACTGACGATTTGTTAAAGCGATTTTCTGTAGAAGCAGACGCAATCAAGCCGAACATCATTGTATTTGCTATAGGTATAAACGATTCAAAATATCCTGCGGGCGAGACTGAAAGTCTAATTTCGCTAGAGAAATATAAACAAAACATGCGAGAGCTTCTCAAGCTTTCTAAAAACTATACCGATAAAATTATTGTCGTAGGTGCTACAAAAGCCGACGAAGCTCTTACAAGGAAAAGTGGTGCGCGCTTTGTAAACGCGGTAATTCAGACGTATAACGACTTTCTTGAGGAGTTTTCCGGATTGGAAAGTCTAACCTATGTGGATGTTTTTGACGTGCTTGATATACATACCGACTTGGAAGATGGCTTGCATCCGAACGCACAAGGGTACGAACAGCTCTTTGGGGCTATAAAGGGATTCCTAAAGTAGGTTCCAACTTCACCCCCATACGGCGCACCATATAGTTTTATCAGGTATACTTTCGACATGAAAGACTTCTTTCAATTTTCTCGGTATTTGTTTATTTTTGCGCACCCAGACGATGAAATTTATACCTGTGCGTTTATACAGAAACTGGTAAGCGACGGGAAGAAGGTTGATATTCTCTATGTAACGAGTGGGGATTATCAAGGACCAGAAATGATTGAAAAAAGAGAAAAAGAAGTGCAAAAATCTATGCAGATTCTAACTGCTCCTATGACAAACGTACATTTTATGCGCATCCCAGAACGACAATTGATGAGTAGAGTAAATGAAGTCCGTGACAGTATGTTCGCGCAAAGTCTCAGTCTCAATCCTGATTGCATCGTTACCCATGATTTTGAAGGCGGTCATAACGGTCATGACGGTGTGAGTTTCTGTGCCTCGCGCGCAGCAGACGAGTTGCATATCCCCCTATACGTTTTCCCTGCATATCATGCGTGGCCTGAAAAAAGAATATGGAATCAATTTGTCTCACCTTGGGAAGCAACGAATATACTCACACTCTCTCCCGAAATGAAAATCCTACAAAATCGCGTTATAGCCGCGCACGCGACCCAAGCAGTATTTTTTGACACCATCAAGCAAAGTAGTAGCCATAATTTATTTTCCACCCGTGAGGTATTGAGATTAGTGTCGCAACCAATAAACTATGCCGAGCCACCAACGACACCTGTTGGCTACGAGTATCCTGGTAGCAAAATTCGTTTTGAGGACTTTAAGACCGCAATTGGTTTGACTTAAAATAAGTTCCAACTTTACCCCCCACGGCGCACAGAAAACAGAAAGCCGCACACCGAGAGTGCCTTGATGACAGCTTTCCGGTATGCGGCTTAAACTTCGTCCATTGCCCCATGACCGCCAAAGACCTTTCCCGGATGCATCATTTCCTGTTCTTGAAGCGGATGCTTGAGGTCACCCGCAACACAGTTGCATTCCCATTGGAAAAGCTCTGCGATAAGCGAAAGGGCTTCTTCATCCGTGCGAGCAAAGTCTTTGATAGGGGAGAGGATGTCTGTTTTGAAGAATTGCCGAAGCGGGTTCTTGCCCGATACGGACTCATCCATCCGAGCAAAATGTTCTGTCAAGACTCCAATGAAGTTGAGCTGGGCAGGTAATCGACTAGGAGCTTCACTCTCTTTGTCCATAATCTTTTGTTTGAGCACATCAAGAAATTCCTGTCGCTCAAGGCCGCGCTTCACCCATGCTTCAGTCATGTTCCACCTATTTGTGTTGTGCAGTTGATTCCATAAACAGCATGCCCCGCCCTAGTATCGATGTCAATCGAACAAAAAAGACCCTAAACAACAATCTGCGTACAAAATGAACAGCGGCGGGCAGAGATTGGTATTTCGCTCAGGCACTCTGGGCATTTTTTCGTCGTCGGGTCGGAGGGCGGTTCTTTGCGCGCGCGGGAGACCAATAGATTTACCGGCTTAACTATAAAAAAGAATACGGCAGCCGCGACGAGGATAAATGATATAAGAGCATTCAAGAGGTGTCCGTACATGAACTTGCTCCCATTCAGTGTGAAAGAGAGCCCGCTAAAATCCGGTACCTTCGCAACAGCCGCAATAAAGGTGGTCAGGAGATCCGACACGAGGGCCGTAACGACACCCGTGAATGCAGCACCGATGACAACGCCGACCGCCAAATCCACGACATTGCCCCGCAACAAAAATGTTTTAAATTCTTTGAACATAGACATGACGATAAGTATACTATTTCCAAAATAACCCGTCTTGTGGCTGTTATATAAAAACCACCCTGGAAGAGAAGGGTGGTTTTTCGCTTCAATGGACGGGTGGTGGTAGATGCCCGGCATAGGAAGCGAGGATTCCGGCAGCCGTGAATGCTTCTTGAGAACTCTGCAAGAAAACAACGATAGTTTTCGAGAGTTCAAAGAAGACAGCAGGCATAAGCAGGACGATAATGATGAGGAAGAGACCCAAACCCAGAGCGCGTAGAATTCTCATGGGAATAATCGTGATGGATAAGCCGTTTCGTGGTAAACGAAGCGGCGAGACAAATGGTGTGTCTCCAGGGCTCTTCTCATCCTGACAAAGTGCTTCTGTATTCTGGAACCGTCGGGTCGTCTCAATGGTTACTTGGCGTGGGTACTAGAGCAATAGTTTGGTACGAGGTATACTATCCCTACATGAGCGAATTCCTAAAAATGGACATTTTCTTCTTTGTGACGACCGTCGCGGTCGTCGTGCTGGCTTTCTTTGCGGCATTCGTATTGTGGCGGCTCCAGCGCGTGCTTAAGAATATCGAGTATATTTCACAGCAAGTTGCGAGCGAGAGCGATATCGTCCGCCAAGACCTGGCCGAGATGCGCGACGACATTCGGCGTGGGAAAGGCCAGTTAAAATCTTTGTTCGGTTTTCTGAAAAAGACCACGCAACGAGGGTCGAAGAAATCTTAATCAATTTACAACCAGACAATATGGAAGAAACCACACCAAAAAAGAGAGTCGGGGCAAAAATCGCGGCAGGACTTGCGGTGGCCAGTGCTGCGGCCGCCGCAGGATATTATTTTTACGGAAGCAAGCAATCAAAGGAACATCGAAAGATTGCGGCGAAATGGGCGGGTGATATGAAGAAAGAAGTCATACGGGAGACGAAACGCCTCAAGCAGGCCAGCCCAAAAGATTTTGCGAAAATCGTGGACACGGTCGCGGGCGCGTATCGGAAGGCCCGTTCGGTGAATCCAGCAGACCTCAAGCGCGCAGCGAGCGAGCTGAAGTCAAACTGGGGAAAGGTGCGGCGCGAGATACAGCAAACGGGCGTCAAAAAGGCCGTTAAGAAGGCGGTGAAGAAAGTCGGCAAAAAAGTGCGCAAGAGTCGATAGCGTACAGAACAAGCAGTCCCAAAGAGCTTCGTGATAGTATATCTTCATGACTCATGAGAAGCCTGTCCTCGTCTCCGGCATAAAGCCGACCGGCGACCTCCACATCGGCAATTACTTTGGCGCGATGCGTCAGCAAGTAGAGCTTGTACAGAGCGGGAAGTACCGCCCGTTTATCTTTGTTGCCGATTACCATGCGCTGAACTCAATGCAGGATGCCGAGGAAATGCGCCGGCGCACTCGTGAGCTCGTGATGGCATATATCGCGGTCGGACTCGACCCCGAAAAGGTGGTTCTTTTCAAACAATCGGATGTACCGGCGCACACCGAACTTTGCTGGATATTCGATACCATCACCACGATGCCCTACCTCCAACGCGCACATGCCTACAAAGATGCCGAAGCAAAAAATAAAGAAATTTCCGTCGGTACATTCAACTATCCGATGCTGATGGCGGCCGACATCCTTCTCTACGACGCCGCAATCGTGCCGGTAGGGCAGGATCAGAAACAGCACATCGAGTATGCGCGCGACACAGCGGAAAAGTTCAATCGCGTATTCAAGACGGAGATTTTCAAACTCCCGGAGCCATACATCATGCCGGAGGTTGCGGTGGTGCCTGGCACCGATGGCCAAAAGATGAGCAAGAGCTACGGGAACGTGATCCCGCTCTTCGCATCCCGCGAGGAGCTCACAAAGTGTGTTATGGGCATCGTTACCGATTCTTCGGGCGAGCGGCCAAAGAATGTCTACGCCATGCACCGACTCGTGCGAAGCGAGAGCCAGCTTGAAGCAAGCTATCAAGAGCACCAAGGTAGCTACAAAACGCTCAAAGAGATGCTCATCGAAGACCTCGACCGCTACCTCGCCCCGATACGTGCGAAATATGAAGAATTGAAGAACGACTCCAGCATCGTCGACGAGGTACTAGAAAGAGGGAGGCACTAGGCACGCGCAGTAAGCGAATCAAAAATGGAGAGGGTGCGCCACGCGATCGGCGTAGTATAAATATAACCGTGAACAAGAAAAACTTATTTCTCTGGTCTCTCTACGACTTCGCAAACTCAATTAT
>JAKFXG010000016.1 GCA_021731495.1 Candidatus Parcubacteria bacterium
CAGGGAGAAGCTTTTCCGCTCCGGCAACGTCTTTAGCCGTGAGGGCCTTGGTGAGCTCCTTGGTTGTGTCGCGCAGTGCGTCCTTGCGGCGCAGGTTGAAGACATGCTTCTTCGCCGAGGAGCGGATCGCTTTCTTTGCTGAGCTGGTGATAGCCATATAAATAGGTTGTAGGCTGTAGCTTATAGGTTTTAGTAAAAAAAGCAAACTTCACCACTCCCTACAACCTATTCCTACTTCCCTGTATGATGTACGTATGATCCGGCAAATCCGCGGGAAGGTGCTCTCGGTAGGACCTATAAGTGCTGTCATCGAGGTTGCTGGTTTCGGTATTGAAGTGCGTATGAGTGCCCCCCAAACACTTTCAGTAGATACTGAAGCAAGTCTTGCAACGCATTTAGTACTCAAACAGGACGGCCTTGAACTCTACGGCTTCCCCGATGCGGCTGACCGCGACTTCTTCGAACTCATTCTCTCCGTCTCAGGCGTTGGCCCAAAAACAGCACTCTCGGTTCTTCGCCGGGCGCCGCGCGAAGCACTCGAAGGCGCCATCGGCAAGCGCGACCTTGCGTACCTGACTAAAGTCGTCGGACTTGGAAAGAAGAGCGCAGAAAAGATGTTGGTAGAACTCGCCGATAAGGTCGGCCCGCGTTCACACGACAATGCCGATGGTGAAGTCTTCGACACGCTCGTTGCGCTCGGCTACACCGAACGCGAAGCACGCAAGGCGCTCCAAACTATCCCCGACGGGACGGTAGGAAAAGACGCGCGACTGAAAGCGGCACTATCATCAGGCTCATGACACGCCTGCGACGCCGACTTCTTGCACCGTATCACTATGCCTGGGCGTTCATCGCGGCGCTTTGGTACGGCTTCCCTGCAAGGCAACTCTCTGTCATTGGGGTGACCGGTACGAAAGGAAAATCGTCCGTAGCAGAAATGTTATACGCGATATTTACTGAAGCTGGGTATGCAACTGTACTTGCCGGCACGATTCGTTTTGCGATAAACAAAGAATCGCGACCGAACCTCTTCAAGATGACGCTGCCAGGGCGTGGGTTCATCCAGAAATTTCTTGCGAAAGCGCGAGCGAAGAAGTGCACGCACGCCGTAGTCGAGATCACGAGCGAAGCCGCGCTTCAGTACCGGCATCTCGCACTTGAGCTCAACGCTCTCGTTTTTACAAACCTCCAGAAAGAGCATATTGAATCGCATGGATCATTGGAAAAATATTTCCGCGCGAAGTTTTCAATTGGCGAGGCTCTTGCTCGCTCAAATAAACGACCCCGCAGCATCATTGCCTGCGCGGATGATGCGCGCGGTGCGGAATTCCTTGCGCTGCCTGTCGAGAATCAAATCTCTTTTTCCTTCACTGATGCTGTCGACGCGCAAATAAACGAGGACGGGGTCTCATTTTCTTACAAGGGGACGCACTTTGTGCTTTCGCAGCCGGGGAAATTCAGCGTTATGAACGCCCTTGCTGCAATTAAAACTGCGGAGGTATTTGGAGTGCCGCTTGAAGTCTCTGCTCAAGCTTTGAAAGGACTGGTGCGTATTGCTGGCCGAGTCGAACGCATTGACGTCGGGCAAAATTTTATCGCTGTCGTCGACTACGCGCATACGCCGGATTCTCTCCGCGCTCTTTATGAGGCCTTCCCGAACCGTCGGAAAATTTGTGTGCTCGGGAACACGGGCGGCGGACGCGACACGTGGAAGCGGCCGGAGATGGGCCGTATCGCGGACGAAATGTGCGAAAAAGTTATTCTGACGAATGAGGACCCGTACGACGAAGATCAGCGTGCCATTGTCGATGCTATGGCGGCCGGTATGCAACGGGCACCCGAGATCATTATGGACCGACGCGAAGCGATACGCGCGGCGATACGCGCGGCGCGGGCGGGCGACGCGGTGCTTATTTCCGGAAAGGGTACCGACCCTTTCATCATGGGTCCGCGTGGCACAAAAACACCGTGGAGCGACGCACAAGTTGTCAAAGAGGAGTTGGAGCGACTTCTTATGGAAGTTTGATACTATTCCCTTATGCAGCATGATGCGTGGTTTTTCGTAGGGGTCTTCGTCTTTATATTCATAATCTGGATTGCAACCGGGGGTCCGCTACGCCCTCTTGCGTTCAGTGGCCCAACACTCGCGGCGCCACAAGAGCTTGGCGGCGGAACGTATCTCTCGCTTCCACGCGCTCCCTACGGCGTCGGCGGTTCGAATATTTCCCTGCCGGGGTCATCAAGCGGCACAAATGTGCCAGGCGGTTCGGTGACATCGCTGCCGACTTTTATAGGAGGCAGTGTCTTTGGGACGCCTTCACCCTACCGTGGAATCGTCTTGATGAGTCATTACGTCTCGGGTGCCGGTGCGACAGATCCGAAAAACGAATACATTGAAATATCCGTCCCGCGAGATGCTCGGGTACCAGTCAATCTCTCCGGATGGTCGCTCGTGAGCGACGCAAGCGGCTCCAGGACCGTCATTCCAAAAGGAACCGAGGTTCCGACATCAGGCACTATAAACGCAGCACAGGATATCGTGCTTTCTCCGGGAGACCGGGCGATAGTCGTTTCCGGCCAGTCGCCTATCGGCGCATCCTTCCGCGAGAATAAGTGTATCGGCTACTTCAGCACCTTCCAAAAATTTTCACCGTCTCTGCCGCAGAACTGCCCTGTGCCATCCGATGAGCTTGCTGCCTTTTATGGTCCCGACTACATCCGCGACGCCGCCTGCATCGATGCTATGCAAAAAGTTTCGCGCTGCCAGGTCATGCTCACACCGCCGCCGACCGCCTCAAACGCGTGCCAGAACTTCGTGGTGCAGTACCTTAATTACAATGGCTGTGTTACCGCACATCGGAATGACGCCGATTTTGAGGGCAACATCTGGCGCATCTACCTCGGCCGCACGAGCCCAATGTGGCGTACCAAACACGAAATTGTGAAGCTCTTGGATATGAATGGCAAAACTGTCGATGCGTTCTCATACTAGCTAGTTCTTGAAAGACTCTATCGCCCGCTTAAGTAGCTCTCTTTTCTCTATATGCTTCTTCCACCTACTGTTTGAACGATTTCCATTTATATATACGCCTGGCGAGAAATTTATCTCGCGTGCAAATTGCATCAGATTTTCTTTTCCAGTAATCACTACCTCGTTTGGTTTTATTACACGAGATTCAATACCGAAGTCGCCCAGAAGATTGCTTACAATCTTTAAAATTTTTACATCTTTTTGGTAGCCGCGTATTTTGCGACGACTCGATTGTGGTCGATAATCCATACATCCCTCATCGTCAAAAAATGCGCGCACGAACTCTCGTTTTAAATCGAGTGGAATTCCCTTAACCTGTCGCAATAACTCTTTGGACTTCCCTTTCAAGTAGGCGCCGAGGGCTACATTGTGATAACTTGCCCGTCCTACTCCAGTTGTTTGGTTTTCGTACCGTTTTGGTTCGAAGTCATACCACTGACGTACGAGTTTCTCTACGCGTTCGACAAGCATCTTGCTACGGTTATTATAGATACATTTCCCACGAGAAATCTCTCCATCAAAAAGTAAGTGCGCAACAAGAAGCACTGTATCAGCAGACCATGCGTCAAAAGGTTGAAATGGGCGCACGCTCTTCCCTTTTCTGACAAGTGCAAACTTCCTTATCCACTTACCGGAGGTAGCTCGGTACTTCTGAATACGTTTATCACTGAGAGGAATATTCTTTATGTGCACATATATAGAGGTCTTTGCTCTGCCGGTCGCTCTCATGATTTCATTGATGCTGTAGTCCTTCTTACGTAAAGCTACGCATTGCTCTTTGAAAGCATTCATGTGCGCCCGGGTGGGATCGAACCACCGAACCTTGTCCTTAAAAGGGACCTGCTCTACCAACTGAGCTACGGGCGCATATTTTCTCACGAAACACTACCATCTTGAACCTATACTGACGACTACCTTTACATAGTACCATACGCTGGTTCCATTCCGTCGGTCATCGCAAGGTATTTGCTATACCTAATACAGAGAGCGCAAAACGCTCAAGTGCAAGAGACAGGTCCAGGCCGCCGCGTCGCGAGTTCTGAAGAAGCTCAATGAGAGAAAGTGATAGCTGCCGCGATTCTTTCGGCGTCCATGCGCGACCGCCCTTAGACATGAGGTCGCGTGCCTTCCAGTGTAAAAGACCATGAAGCATTTCCGGAGCGTCGCCGGCGATGAATGCTCGATTGATCTCAAGCCAGAGTTTCTCACGAGAACGGGCCGCGAGCGCATTCACCAAGTTCCCGTTAAATCCGCGGGCCTCCGCGCGCGCGGCAGGAGTATCAAATTTGTATTCGACTTTCGCTTTTGCGGCAAGTTTCTTCGCTCTCGCTGCATTGAGTTTAGGCGCGAGAATGATGATCGCATTATCGGAGGCAGCGAGGGCGTTTACGTGTTGCTCAAGCACGCTGCTTGTGAGGTCTTCTTCACCTCCCTCATCCTCGCTCGATACGCGAACATTCGGGAATGGGTCATCAATCAGTATCAGGAGCCGCTTTACGAAAAGCCCTCCGGAGAGTGCTGCATTTTCAAGCGCAGCGTTCGTAAGCTCCTCGCGTGCAAGACGCACATACGCAAGATTCGGTTCCTTTGCGCGTGCCTTTGCAACCCACTCGAACGCTTTGGTGCGCACTTTCTCGACATCGGACCCGTGGAAAAGATACAACATACCCGTTACATTAAACGCATACTACCCCAGTTGGGACCGGATTTCATCGTCGCAATAATGGGTACGCCACGCGTCTCTTCGGCAGGTAAAACGCTCTCCATAATTTCTTTTATTTTCACACTGAGAGAACCCACGCGCTCCGTGCGGATCTCATAGACTAACTCGTCATGCACCTGGAGAAGAAGATGCACGTCCTCGCGAGCGCTCTCTTTCGTGAGGAGGTCATCTACCCACACCATCGCAAGCTTAATGATGTCCGCTTGCGTTCCCTGTATCGGCGCATTGATAGCCATGCGCTCAGCCTGTGCGCGAACATACGGCAGGGACGACTTCATCTCGGGGAACTGGCGGCGTCGCCCGAACAAAGTCTCGGTATAGCCGTGTTTCCTCGCGAATCCCTTTGTCTTCTCCAAATAGTCGGAGAGCGTTTTGAATGTCGTGAAATAATCTTCGAGATACTGATGCGCCTGTGCAGTGGTCGAACCGAGCTGGGCCCGAAGCGCGTTCACGCCCATGCCGTAGAGAATGCCGAAATTGATGATCTTCGCCCGACGACGCATTTCCGCATCGACATTGTCCGGCGAGACATGGAATACTTGTGCTGCGACTTCTTGGTGTACATCACGGCCGCTCTTGAAAATAGCGCAGAGCTTCTCATCGCCCGACAGTATCGCCGCAAGACGCAATTCTATCTGAGAATAATCGAGGCCCACGAGCGTAAATCCCTCCGATGCGACAAATGCGTGCCGTATCGCACGACCGCGCTCGCTTCGAAGCGGGATATTTTGAAGATTCGGATTCTGGCTCGCCATGCGGCCGGTTGTCGTACCTGTTTGGAGAAATTCCGCATGAAGACGGTGCTTTTCATCAAGCATGGGCGGAAGATTCTCAATATAGGTTCCAAGAAGTTTTTTCAGCTCGCGATATTCAAGAATATCGTTCACGATGGGGTGCGCATCCCGTATCTTCTCGAGCTCGCTCTCGCGCGTCGAGCGCTGTCCACCCGCGGTTTTCTTCTGTTTGTCAGGAATGATCTTCAATTCATCGAAGAGCACTTCGCCGAGTTGTTTTGGAGAACTCACATTAAACTCATGCCCGGCAGACTTGTAAATTCTCTTCTCGATCAACTTGATTTCCACGCTATACTTCTTCGCGAGCGTACCAAGCACCTTCGTATCAATAAGGACGCCGCGCTCCCCCATCTGGCGCACGATAGGAATGAGTGGTTTCTCGATATGCTCATACACGTCTTTAACTCTCCCCATTTCGGCTAACTGCTTCTCAAGCGCCGCGAACGCGGCATCAAACTTCCGTTCTTTCGTAAATGCCAAAACATCATCAAGCGACGGATTTGTAAATTCGGAGGAGATGAGCCAGAGCATCACTTGCGCTTGTGCGAGGCGCGTCGCGTCTACCACCTCTAATTCGGGCATCGATTCCCGTGCGTCATCGGAGTCCGAAAAGGAAATGTTCCCCTGCGAAGAGGATTTTGCAAGAACATTCCGCGCACGCTCCCGCAGCGTTCTGAACCCGAACTCGTCACACATGGAGGAGACGTTTTGCGCCTGTACGTTCTCCTGCCAGAGCTTTTCGGGAAGCGTGAACGCAATGGGAGCGTCAAGGCGTATCGTCGCGAGTGACTTCGAAAAGCGCGCATCTTCTTCGTGCTCTTTCAATAGTCCGATCATGCGCGCTTTAATGCCCTTCTTGAGGAAAGCATCCTCGCCCTTCTTGAGCGTTGCGTATATTTTCTCAATACTGCCGAAACCGATAATGAGCTCTGTTGCGGTCTTCTCACCGATGCCCGGTACACCTTTTATGTTGTCGGAAGGATCGCCGCGCAGCCCCTTCCAGTCGGGAATGAGGGTAGGAGGAAATCCGAAACGCGCCACGACCGCTTTTTCATCATATAAGATCGTGTCATTGATACCTTTTTTAAGCGTATACACTCGGACCCGCTCGTCATCGACGAGCTGAAGGGTATCCATATCGCCGGAGGCTATGATGACGTCTACATCTTTTTCTCCTTTCAATTCATGCGCGATGGTGCCGAGGAGATCGTCAGCCTCATACCCCTCCCTCGAATACATCGGGATCGAAAATGCCTCGAACACTTTGTGTGATTCATTCAACTGTAGCGCGAGCGCATCATCGGTCTTGGTTCTCGTTCCTTTGTAGCCGTCGTATGCTTCGTGACGAATGGTCGGCTTCGCCAAGTCATAGCATGCGGCGATGTAGTCCGGTTTAAGGTCGGTGATGATCTTCAGCAACATGGCGACGAGACCATAGAGCGCGCCCGTTGGTGCGCCCGTGGGGCCCGTAAGCTCAGGTAGTGCGTGATAGGCGCGATGAATGATCGCGTGCGTATCAAGAAGCACAATGCGTTTTTTTGCGGTTAGTTTTTTAGGCATATGAAATCATGCGCGATCCGTCAGGCTGCACGACAAGCATTATGTTTGTTGCGGGGGCGGGGAGCGCCTCAGCAACTTTCTCCGGCCATTCAAGCAAAATGAGATTGTTAGCGTCCTGCATGAGTTCATCGAAACCAAGCGAAGCAAGGTCGCTTCCCTTCTCAAGCCGATAAGCATCGATGTGAATCAGTCGCCTGAACGGTTGCCCCTCCGGAAGGACATAGATTTTTTCAAGTACAAAAGTCGGACTGTTCACTATTTCTTCGATACCAAGCACGCGCGCAACTATTTTGGTAAAAGCGGTCTTCCCTGCCCCAAGTTCGCCCGAGAGTGTAACGAGAGTGGCTCCCGATTTCTGCGGTATGAGAGTGCGCGCGAAACGCGCAGCCTCTTTTTCGAAATCTACCAGCGACTGGATCCTGGTTTCCATGACGAGGGTAATTGTACCGCTGAAATAGAAAGTGCGCCCGAGTCCCATAAAGAGGGTTTCGGGCGCACCATATAACCTCACCAACAATACCGATAGGGCCCGCAATAATAACGAGGATAGCTTGGGCCACAGTATCCGTATCCCCACACACACACCGGCTCATGGTAGTAGACCGGGGGCGCCACGCACGCCCACCGCGCATTGGTCTCGTCCCAAGCCCATTTGGCTGGGAGAATACAGGCCGGAGATGACTGGGAAACGATCGGCGCCGGACCTGTTTGAGTTTGTGCCGCCGCAGGGGACGGCGGGGGCGTGTATTGCGGTACCAACTTTGCCACCGGGTGAGCTACACACCCGGCAAGCAAAAATGATGCAGCAACGGAAAGAGCAAGCAAAATCCTCATTTGTCCCTCCTGAAGGGGGTTAATAGGGGTCGCTCTTCTGAGCGAATCTGAGTGTATTATGCTACCAATTATGGCAACTTGTCAATACCCCCGTAATGGTTCAATACCTTGGACGCGATAATGCGTCATATGGCATACACACAGAATCCGCACATGCCTAAGGTCAGGCGAGATGCGGCAGATATGGTTCGCAAAGGATATTCACCAACCGAAGTCGG
>JAKFXG010000003.1 GCA_021731495.1 Candidatus Parcubacteria bacterium
CCGACTTCGGTTGGTGAATATCCTTTGCGAACCATATCTGCCGCATCTCGCCTGACCTTAGGCATGTGCGGATTCTGTGTGTATGCCATATGACGCATTATCGCGTCCAAGGTATTGAACCATTACGGGGGTATTGACAAGTTCGCAGGGGGTGTGATAAACTACTCCCAGAACCCTGGGCTTCGGGCATTTCGCCCCCTGGCGTTCTTTTAGGAGAAAGCGCATGACACACGCTCCCCCGTTCCAGGCGGCCCTGGAGAATTATCGGATTGGCAACCTCATCTCTGTTCGTCTCATCGGCAATCTGCTGCTCGGCGCCGCCGCCGGCCGCGCGGTGACCGCCGACTGACCTGATTGGTCGGGCCGGCTCTCACCTAGATCTCGTCTTCAACCCCCAACAAAAAGGGCTCGACTTCGGTCGGGCCCTTTTAATTTTCATACTTATTTGCTATAGTCCTCGAGTTGCGTGCGACAGTAGAGAGGGGCTAACCTCCGCCGCACTACAGTGTGTGACGGATACCCCTCTCGAAAATTCGCACTGCTTTATATAAATATGTCTGAAGAAAAAAAGGCTGCCATTCCGGTAGCGACCATTCATCTTTCCGAGGGCCACCCGATGGAGGGTCTTATTGATTCCATTCCGACTCCCCCATCAACGGGAGACCTCGTCGAGGGCACCATCATTGCCATCAGTCGCGGACGCGTCTACATTGACCTGCCGCCATTTGGTACTGGACTCATTTATGGTCGCGAGTACTTGAACGCCGCCGACGTTTTGCGTAAAGCAAATCCGGGAGACTCCATCAGTGCAAAGGTTATTGATCCAGCCGGTCGTGAGGGCTATATCGAGCTGTCTCTTAAAGAGGCCCGTCAGGCAGCCATTTGGGGTGAGGCTGAAACTGCCATCATCGCGGAGACACCATATTCACTCATTGTTGAGGAGGCGAACAAGGGTGGACTCATTCTTACGTGGCAAGGCATTCAGGGATTCCTCCCTGCTTCACAGCTCTCAAAGGAGCACTATCCGCGCGTGCCTGAGGGCGATAAGGACAAGATACTTGGTGAACTCATGATGCTCGTTGGCCATCCGCTTTCAGTGCGCATCATCACGGCCGATGCGAAGGAAGGAAAGCTCATTTTCTCGGAGCGCACCGGCAACGAAGCCGAAGAAAAGGCATCACTCATTGATAAGTACCAGGTTGGCGACAGCGCCGAGGGCGAAGTGACCGGTATCGTCGACTTCGGTGTCTTCGTGAAGCTTGAACCGGGACTCGAAGGCCTCGTGCACATCAGCGAACTCGATTGGGGTCTCGTCGAAGATCCGCACACACTCTTCAATGTCGGCGACAAAGTGAAGGTGAAGGTCATCGAGATAAAGGATGGTAAGATCTCGCTCTCCATCAAGGCGCTCAAGGAGAATCCGTGGCACACTGCTGCCGAACGTTATGCGAAAGGCAAAGAAGTGCCGGGCGTCATCATCAAATACAACAAACACGGCGCACTTGCGTCTATCGAGGAAGGCGTCGCCGGACTCGTGCACGTGAGCGAATTCGCTTCGCCGCAGGAGTTGCGCGAGACGCTTGAACTTGGAAAGACGTATCCATTCAGTATCGCGCTCTTCGAACCAAAGGAGCAGCGGATGACGCTGACCTACGCGGGGAAGAAGAAATAAAACTTCACAACAAACAAAAACACCCCTGCGGGGGTGTTTTTGTTTGTTGTGATACCCTTATCTTCGGAAACAGCCAAAGCGAGGTTGAAATGCTTACCCTGCAAACACTGCTCAAAGCGATACGGCAAGAAACCACGTATGGCGATCGTGGAGGCACATGTTTCGGAACAAGCGATCCAACCCGACTGCGTTCGCCTACCACTCCGCCGCGACTTAATGAGAAAGCTGACGAGCACACCGCATCGCAAAAAAAGAATGAATGATCAGAATTAATACGTGGCGGCCGGATGGGAATCCGGCCGCTTTTAGTATCTATCGCGTATTTGAAAACTGCATTGCCTTCGAGAGCCTGCGAAATCCAACTTAGCTAAGGGAAAAGAGTGTAGAGCAGAGCACCTTGTCCAGCCTGGAGTATCTGTGAGTTTCTAAGTGGGATCCAAAAACATTCAAAATGTGTGGGTGGTCTCAAGCCATCATGGTCTTCCGTACTTTGCCACCGTTCGGGAAGTGGGCCAGTGGGACGCGCTAGGAAAAAATGACGATGATGTATCTCCGGTTTCGGGAGCATGTTGTAGGTTGAGTCCCCCAGATACTTAACTATTTCAAAATTACCTTGCCCTGTTTCCTCACACAACTCGCGTAATGCAGCATCTTTTAATTCTTCTCCCTCTTTGAGGCTACCTCCAGGAATCTGGATACCCACCTCCTCATAGGTGAAGCCAGTATGCCGAAAGACGAGAAGTTTATCCTCTTTTACGCAGTAGATATAAACTTTCGTCTTTGTCGGGATACTACTCATCGTGTATTGGTAAACTGCGTTGCCGATTCGATGCCTTCGTCCGCAAAGAGGCGCACCGCCTCGGCAACTTTTTTTAAAACTTTTTTCACCGTCGTTTCCTCGCTGGGTTTCCACTTGCCGATGACATGCTTGATGACTTTTTCTTCGCCCGAAACTTTTTTCGCCTGATGCTTCTTTCCTATTCCAGAAATACCGATGCGGATGCGCGCAAAGTCTTGCGTCTTCACAGCGCGCATAATGCTCTCAACACCCTTGTGCCCGCCACTGCCGCGCCCGAACACCATTTTCACCGTGCCGAGCGGCAAATCGAGGTCGTCATGTATGATGAGAAGATTTTTTGCCGCCTTCGGACTCTTCACGAACGCACTCACTGCTTTACCCGAGAGATTCATCATCGTTTCCGGCAGAACGAGCGTCACATTTTCACTGCCGATAGCCCCCTTGCCCACAACTGCGTTGGCGGTTTTATTAAAAACGAGTTCATCAAAGCCTTCCTGCTTCGCTACGAGCTCGACCGCGCTTCTGCCCGCGTTGTGCCGCGTCTTCTCATATTCTTTCCCCGGATTCCCGAGACCGGCGATGACGATTGCCATGCGCGAATCGTACCACAGGCGCTCGCGCGCCGTGAAGGACGTGTTGCGGAGCTGTTCGCGCACAGTGTTTTGGCATTACTCCGTGCAAACGTCTGCGTTTGCGATGCCAAAACGCGAACGCGGAGCATAAGAAATTTCTCGCTGGGGAATTTCTGCACGTCCTGAATGGTGCGGGAGTGCCGCAATACTTGCTTCCTATAAACGGACGAGTACAATGCTTTCATGCCTGACACTGGAAAGGGTCTTCTGAAGGATCTTTTCACACTTGTGTTCCTCATTATTGTTGTTGTTATCCCGATTCGGCTCTTTGTAGTCTCTCCATTTGTCGTTGACGGCGAATCCATGCATCCGACTTTCGGGAATCTCGATTACCTCATCGTCGACGAATTCCTGTACAACTTCAAGGCGCCCGAGCGTGGCGATGTCATCGTCTTCCGCTATCCGAAAAATCCTTCCATTTTCTATATCAAGCGCATCATAGGGCTTCCGGGCGAGACCGTGTCCATTCATCGCGGCGTCGTCACCATTCGTACCGCATCGGGAGATACACTTGTTCTCTCTGAACCCTATATCGTGAACGAGGACGCGACGTACACCAAAGATGTCTCGCTCAACCCGGAAGAATATTTTGTCATGGGCGATAACCGCCCGAACAGTTCCGACAGCCGCGTCTGGGGACCACTGCCGAAGAAAGATATTATCGGTCGCGTCGACCTGCGGCTCTTGCCAATCTCCCTGATTGGATTTTTCCCCGGTGCGACTTCTTACATCCCAGCTCCTAAGACGTACGGCGAAACCACGACAACGATGGTATCGCCGCTTCCCCCACCTGCGATGCCATGATACGTGACACTATTCCGGCTGAAGAGCTCTTGAGCAAAGCGCATACGGTCGGTCAATATTACGGCTTCACGCCGCTTTCAACGCTGACCCTCAAGTCGCGCGGTTCTGCGCGCAAAAGTGCGGACCACCCGGAAACCCTCAGTGGCATGGCGCTTGATCCCATCGCCGGAATAGTCGTGAGCTTCTTGAAGCAATGTCAGAACATCGGATGTGCGCCGACCCCGCGGCAACCGCTCTTCATTTGGCATACGAATATCGCCCCGGGCCGTGCGGCACAAAAGAAGGCGGTCATCCAGTTCCATGCCCTTGGCACCGACCGTGCGCTTGCAGACGTCGTCGTCATCCGTGCGCTTATCGCACTCGTCCGTGACATCTTTCATGAAGAACCTGTCGTCCGTATCAACTCGATGGGTGATAAAGAGACTCGCGCGCGATACTCGCGCGAACTCGGTAATTTTTTTAAAAAGCGCGCAAGCATTCTTCCCGAGGAATGCGTCACCTGTGCCAAGCAAGACACATTTGCGGCCGCCGAACTCGCGATTGCAAACGAATATGCGGATGATCTGCCCGCACCAACCGAACACCTCTCCGACGCGAGCCGAAAACGTTTCGAGGATTTGCTCGAATATCTCGAGATGACCGAAACGCCGTACGAGCTCGCGCGAAACCTTATCAGCCGCGGCAATGCGTGGAATGACACTTGTTTTGAGCTTAGTGTCGGCGGGCGGCGCGTCGCGTGGGGTTCGCGCTACTCCGATCTCACTCGCCACTTCTTCCCAGGGGCGCCATTCAACGGAACATGCGCGGTGCTTCAGGTAGCGAGTGGGGGAAAGATGGTAAAGAAAGTTGCTGTACCACGCCTTCGTTTCTCTTTCGTGCATATTGGGGATGAAGCGAAACGTTTTTCCATTCGCCTCGCGGAAGAATTTCGAAAAGCGCATGTTCCCTTGACCCAGAATATCGGGATTGAATCGTTGACCGAACAACTCAGTCTTGCCGAACGGCGAAACAGTCCGTACCTTCTCATCATGGGTCGCAAGGAAGCGCTCGAAAACTCCGCCATCCTACGCAACCAGCAGACGCAAGTGGAAACCGTCCTCCCGCTTGCAGGCCTCGCAGAACGCTTGAAATCGTTCGCATAACCAAGATTTTAGAAAATGTTATAGTGGTTCCCGAACGCTCTTTTGGAGGATAGTATGGCGAATTCAGCCTTTGACCGTCATGGACCGGAAAAGTTTTTTGATGACTCGAACTGGAAAAAACTTCGTGCCCCCGTCGTTCCTCCGGCATGGGTCATTAAAGAATTGGGTGAAACTCATCAACCTGTTTTATGGGAGAACGGTGAGAACCGAGAGGGCGATGAGACCATCATCGGCAATAACAAAAACTGGTTGATGTTCTACCGAACCGAATTTGAGGGCAATAGAATCGTGACACGTCTCGTTCCTGGTTCTGCCCAGCCGATAAAACACTGGCTTTATTATAGTGTTAAATGAAATCAGGGCTCCTACCACTCGAAAGGGTGGTTTCTTTTATTCCAAGCAAGTTTTAACTCCCTTGAGGGTATGAGGAATGGACAATTTGCACTTCAATATGCTAGAGTCTTCCCATCATGGCAGCTGACACACGAGTCGAAGTACGCCGCGGAAAGAACGAGAGTTCTGCTGCGCTTATTCGCCGATTTACCCGCCGAGCGCAGGGACTCGGACTCGTACGCGAAATGCGCGACCGTCGCTACTGGGAGCGCACCAAGTCAAAGAACGTCGGCCATAAGCGCGCTCTTATCTCCAAAGTACGTCGCGAGACCTACAATGAGCTCGTAAAGCTCGGCAAGATCGACCCTGCCGCGCGCAAGAACGCGCGAAAGGGCGGCAAGCGCTAGAGGGATGACGGACGTTTCGATAAAGAACTTCACGCGGCGCAGAAGTGTGCCGCGTTTTGCGTATACGCGGGTTGCCCAGGCCGCGCTCCCGGGATGGGAGATCTCCCTTGTGTTTGTGGGCGCCACACGAGCGCGGGCGCTGAATGAACGGCTGCGCGGCAAGTCCTACACGCCGAACGTCCTTTCGTATGCGCTCGGCTCTCGCAGCGGCGAAATTATTATTTGTCTTGCCGAAGCCGAAAAACAGGCTCCCCGATACGGCATGAACGGACGAGCATTCGTGCTGTATTTGTTTATCCACGGACTATTGCATTTAAAAGGATGGGCGCATGGTGGTACGATGGAACAATGTGAACGGAAACTCTTGGCGAAGTTCGTCAAGAGTACCGCGCACCCTTTACCCCATGGCACGACGCATCGCGACAGGAATAGACATCGGCACGTACCAAGTAAAAATGGTCGTCGTCGAGGAGCTCGCTGACAAACACGGCGGGCGGCAGCTGCGCATCCTCGGTACGGGCCTCGCTGAATCAAAAGGACTGCGATTCGGCTACATCGTCAATAAAGAAGAGGTTGCTGCGAGCATTCGCGAGGCGAAACGGCAGGCCGAAGCCGCCGCTCACGTCCCCATACGTGCTGGTTTCCTCGCGGTGGGCGGTATTTCGCTCGACGAAGCGCGTGCGACCGGTTCTACCATCATCTCTCGCGCCGATCAGGAAATAACGACGCTTGATCTTGAAAAAGCGGGGAAAGTGGCGCGTGAAGCCGCGGCGCCTGGATTCCTCAACCGCCACGTCCTCCACAGCATTCCGCTCGAATATCGCGTCGACAGTACGAAGGTCCTTGGCGATCCGCTCGGCATGAAAGGCGTTCGACTTGAGGTGGATTATCTTTTCATTACTTGTCTTGCTCAACACGAGGAAGCCCTCTCAGGAGCGGTTGAAGACGCGGGTATTGAGGTCATCGACCAGATGGCTTCCCCGCTCGCAGGCTCGTATGTCCTGCTTGAGGGCGACCAGAAAATGAAAGGGTGCGTTCTCGCGAACATCGGCGCCGAGACTGTCTCGATAGTCGTGTATGACGAGAATATCCCTGTTTCGGTAAAAGTGTTCCCTATGGGCTCAAGCCACATCACGGACGACATTGCTCTCGGATTCCGAATCTCGCTCGAAGAGGCTGAACGCGTAAAGCTGGGACGTCTTTCCGGACAAATGTATCCGCGCAAGAAAGTCGATGACTTTATTGTGGGCCGGCTTTCGACAATGTTCGCACTTATTGATAAGCATCTTAAATCACTCGGACGCCGCGGACCGCTGCCTGCCGGCATTATCATCTCAGGCGGCGGAGCCGGAGTGGGTTCTATCAGTGATATCGCGAAAGGCTCATTGAAACTGCCGTCACGATTGGCGGAGTTCCGTATTTCTGCCGATACAAAGATCCGTGACG
>JAKFXG010000028.1 GCA_021731495.1 Candidatus Parcubacteria bacterium
CTGTCGTGAGTATCGCGCTCGGCTCACAGAGCGTCTCGGGTTTCTTCAGCGACCTCGATGCTTTTGTGTCTATTAAAGGCGCCCTTGTGAAGTCCTTCAATCAGATTGAGCAGACGAGTTCTGCAACCGAAGCGGAGAGGGAGGCGCTCCAGGAACGACTTGCGGAACAAGAACAATTGCGCACCGTCGCACAGCTTGCGAAGCAGGCGGTGCAGGCGCAGGAAAAGGAGAGACGGCAGCTCCTCGCGCAGACAAAAGGAGTCGAGGCGAATTATCAGAAACTCATTGCAACGAGCCAAAAGACCGCCGCACAGATTCGTTCCGAGCTTTTCATGCTGCGCGATAGCGCATCGATACCGTTTGGTTTGGCGCTCACCTACGCGAAAGCGGCTGAGAGAGCCACCGGCACGCGTGCCGCGGTTACGCTCGCCGTGCTGAAACAGGAAACGAATCTCGGCGAGAATCTCGGCACCGGTTCGTGGCGTGTTGATATGTCGCCGAATCGCGATCAGCCCGTATTCGCGCATATCACCCAAGCGCTCGGTCTTAACCCTGACAACATGCCCGTCTCAAAAAGGCCTTCGTACGGGTGGGGCGGTGCGATGGGGCCGGGACAGTTCATCCCTTCGACATGGGTCTGCTACGGCGGATTCATACACACGACCACGAATACATGCACGCCACCCTCGGGTGCAGGGTCTGCCTTCTGGCAGGGTCCGTGGCAATACGTCGCAAGCAAAGACCGCGTGCGTAAGCTCCTCGGCGGTTCGTCACTCAGTAATCCTTGGAATGCCCAGGATGCCATTATGGCGACCGCGATGCTCATGGCAGATAACGGTGCGGCTACGCAGACACCCGCCGCGGAACGTCTCGCCGCCCTACGCTACTTCGCAGGATGGACGGGCGCGAGGAACCCTGCTTACTCTTTCTACGGCGACGGCGTGATGGGATTCGCCGCGCGATTTCAGAAAGATATCGATCTGCTCGGTGCGTAGTATTATAGGTGTATGCGTTTGCGTCTCGCACCTCTTTGGATTGCGTACGTTATCATCATAGCGTTCGGTGTTCTTTTTTTCTCCGTGTACGTCTTTCGTGAACCGCTCGGCTCTGCGGTATGGAAGAATCTCCATTCCGCAGAAGCTGCCACAGCGCTTAACGGAAGCGACCCAGAGTTACTTTTCAGCATAGGTAATTATTATTTCGGTGGAGGTGCATACGATACAAGGAAAGCAGAGATTTATTTCCGGGGCGCTCTCGAGATTGATCCATCCCTTCCGGGTGCGCATTATCAGCTCGCCCGAGTTTATTTCATTCGCGGGGATTTTTACTTGGCAGAAATCGAGATACAAAAAGAACTGGAGCTCCATCCGGATTTCAGCCGTTCATACTATGTGCTGGGGCTCATACACGGCTATAGCGGGCGATTAAAGGAAGCTGAAACAGCATTCAAAGAATTCCTGAAGTGGAAGCCCGATAGTTGGGCCGGCAATAACGATCTGGCGTGGATTTATTTTCAGGAAGGGAAGTATGCAGAAGCACGAGACGCTGCCCTCGCGGGGCTCAAGATAACCCCAAATAATCCATGGCTCCTCAATGCTCTTGGGGTAGCACTGCTTAATATTGGTGACAAAAATAGTGCTAAAGGAGCATTCGAAAAGGCTCTTGCAGTGCTTAATGCTATGAATGAGTCTGATTGGGGGAAGGCGTACCCAGGGAACGATCCGGGCATATACGCTGAGGGTTATTCACAGATGAAGGCCTCATTGGAAGCGAATATACGACTTCTTGGGGATACCTCTCACCTCATCTGATTATATGCGGTACACTCTAAGATAATACCTATGAAAGTTCGCCCGCGGACTCGACAGTTGGTGGTGGCGCTCTCATCGCTCGTGGTACTTCTTGGCGCTATCGGTTTGGCGCAGTCTTTTGCATCTCCTGGTTTTGCCAAGGTGTCCATAGCTCCACAGTCTTCGGAAGTCGGATTCACGTCCCTCTCGCCGCGCGGCACTTCCGGTGGCGCAATCGTTCCCGCTTCCTGCGAATCCGGATTAGGAGAAGGGGGATTTCCGCATTTCGCGGGCGATACATCAGGAAGTTGCACCATGGGCGCTTCATTCCCCACCGTTGATATTAAAGCGAACGGATCTGATGGACCGATCATTGTCCCAGTCAACACCTCGGCAACCATTTCTTGGGCTTCCTCAGGCGCGGCTTCCTGCACCGTCTCGCCAGGAGGATGGACTGGTCTTTCCAATTCCGGGGTCTCAACGGGTCCTCTTGCCTCCTCACAAACCTACACGATTACCTGCACCGGACCGCAAGGATTATACGGAAGTGCGGCAGAGAGTTGGAACTGCGGTCCTCGTTGTACCGCCATTTACAATCCATCTGACCCAGTTTATCCCGCGGGGTGTTCGGGGCCAGTCGATACCTATCCATCAAGCGCAACGTGTGCCCCTGGGTTTACTAGAGTGTTGGTAGCGTCAGGCCCTGGCGGTGCGGCATGTGCGGATGCACATGCAGAGTATTTTGCCTGTTCAGGGACCCCAACCGTCTCTGACACCGTTACAGTGAATGTCGCAGGAGCGCGCCCCGTTCCTACAGCCGTCCTTTCAGCAAATCCTTCCACCATTGACCAAGGACAGTCCTCAACTCTCACCTGGTCTTCGACGAACGCAACCTCCTGTTCTGCGGTTGGCGGATTCTCTACGGGCGGCGCCGCATCAGGCAGTGCCTCAACGGGACCACTCTCTTCCACCCAAAACTACCAGATCTATTGCGATGGTAGTGGTGGTCGCGGCTTCTCAAACATCGCAACGGTAACCGTCCGTATCCCGACTGTCTCGATCAGCGCCACACCGGATCGCGTTCGAAGCGGAGATCAGACAACTGTCGAGTGGAATGCCACAAACGTAAATGCCTGCACCATCACGAGGAACGGCGTAACCTGGCAGACCCTCACCGCCGACGTCTCTGGCACAGTATCCGGTTCGGATACCAGCAGCATCACCGGACAGACTACGTTTCTCATATCGTGTACGAATAATAGCAACGCAGTCGCAACCGCCACGAAAACCGTGAATGTCTTGACCGACTTCCAAGAATTCTAGAGGTGTGTTATCATCTCGGGAATGAAAAAAGATATTCATCCGGACGCCTATCGCGAGGTCATTTTTGAAGACATCGCCTCGGGCGCGCGCTTTCTCATCGGTTCCACGGTCCATACCACTGAAACTGCGAAATGGGAAGACGGCAAGGAGTACCCGAAACTTACCGTAGAAATTTCTTCGAAATCGCATCCGTTCTATACGGGTGAGGACCGGACACTTGATAAGGCCGGCCGTGTGGAGCGTTTCAAACAGCGCGCCGCCAAGAAGCAATAATGGCGGGGAACCGTTATCCACTTTACTTGGAACCAGTTTTAAATAGTGAAGCGGCCAGTGATATCATGAGAGGAAGAATATGGATTCTTCTATCCCAACAGACACAAATGCGCAGAATCGCAGAGGTGTTAGGTTTGCTGTGGTCCTCGGAGCAATTCTCATTATCGGCGGGGTCGTAGTCGTTTCTTACTCTGACTATGTTAAGGAGTTTTTTACAAACACTCCTTCTTCCCCAGAAGGGACTCTCTACGTGACTCTCGCTGCCCCCGATAGCTCCAAAACGAATCTGTACGCCTACAATGTCAAAACCAAAGAGCTGGGGACATTCTTTGTTCAAAACGCTATCACAAAATTGACGAGCCACATATCTCCTGATGGTCAAAAGATGGCGTACATGCAATCTGCGGAGCTCATGCTTCCCGGAAGCAAAACGCCCCACGATATACTCCAGCTCTTTGTCGCCGATATGGCAACAAAGCAGACAACACAAGTGACCTCAAGCGAAACTCTTGCGAAACGAAACCCAGACTGGTCGCCGGACGGTACCAACATACTATTTACTGCCCGAGACCTGTCTATTAAGGACACCTCTTCAGTGCCTGAAGATTGGGGTGTGTACACGACTGATCTTTCAGGAAAGGAAAGTCTTATTGTCAAAGGGTCATATCCGAAGTGGTCGCCGGACGGTACGAAATTGCTTTTTTTCAGAAATGACGGCCTCTATCTCTATGACGTATCGCAATCCGGTGAAGAAGCTCTGACTAAAGTATGGGGAGGGGACGTATTTCTCAGCATGAAATTAGCATTGAATCATAGTCGCGATGTCGTAGTATGGACTAACCCAACAGGGAAAGAAGCGTTCTTTTTTAGCATCGATTGGGCAGGGAAGAAGGTCCAATTCATTAAGAGCTTAGAAACGTACGCTCTCTGGGCGGCGTTTTCTCCAGACGACAGATATGTGGCTTTCCAGGAAGTAGAAACGTGGGGAGAGAATCCTACCAATCCCAGTCTTGTAGCGTATCGGTGGGAGGATAAAATCCCTGCGAGAATCGAAATAGTGGACCTCAGCCAGTTCAATCAATTAGCCATGTTTTTAACTGACTGGAGATGAATATGAAGTCCCGCATGTCTATGTACACAAGTGCAATTTTCTCCCTTTTCTTTGCCGGTATATTATTCGTACCCTATACGGCTTATGCAAATCATGCTCAGGATTTGTGGTGCGCCAACCATCTAAGAGATTCGCAGCCGCGGCCACGTATTGTTCTCCCCACACCCGCTTCACCCCCCGCCGAAGAAACCTGTGTTTTTCGGAGGGACGATTTTAGATGCAGAGCCAATCCTGTGTGCTGGGATACCATTGATAACGATGGAGATGGTCTGACAGATTTCCCCAATGACCCGGGGTGTGCCACCTGGAATGATGCGAATGAATTCGACCCTGTCATCGCCTCTTTCCCCACTGTCGACATCAAAGCGAATGGGTCTAACGGACCGATTACGATTTCCCCCAATACCTCGGCAACCATCTCATGGGCTTCTTTAAATGCATCGTCCTGCACCGTCTCGCCAGGAGGATGGACCGGTGTTTCCAATATCGGCATCTCAACAGGTCCGCTCACCTCCTCGCAGACCTACACGCTTTCCTGCATTGGGCCTCAGGGACTGTATGGGCGCGCGACCGAGAGTCGGAACAGTTGCACCCCCAATCAAGTCTGTACTAACTTCTACAATCCCCCTGAGCCGATTTATCCGGCTGTGTGCAGCCCAGGGGTTAATGTATATCCGTCGAGCGCGGTGTGTGCCGCCGGAACGACCAGGGTGGGCATAGAGACAGAGCGTTTTTCCGTGGGCGATGAGGACTGTTCGGATATACGTATTGACTACTTCTCTTGTTCAGGGACCCCGACCGTTTCTGATGCCGTCACGGTGAATGTCACAGTGCCTCTCGTTCCTACGGCAGTCATCACTGCCACTCCAAATACTGTTAACCAAGGACAGTCCTCAACTCTCACCTGGTCTTCGACGAACGCAACCTCCTGTTCTGCGGTTGGCGGATTCTCTACGGGCGGCGCCGCATCAGGCAGTGCCTCAACGGGACCACTCTCTTCCACCCA
>JAKFXG010000018.1 GCA_021731495.1 Candidatus Parcubacteria bacterium
CCGACTTCGGTTGGTGAATATCCTTTGCGAACCATATCTGCCGCATCTCGCCTGACCTTAGGCATGTGCGGATTCTGTGTGTATGCCATATGACGCATTATCGCGTCCAAGGTATTGAACCATTACGCTGGTGTTGACGTCTCGTACAATGTAAGGTTCCACCTTGCATTGTACGTATGAGTTCTTTGTGTATGCCATGCAACAACTTTAATCCTTGGGTGTTGCGAAGCTATTGAACCATTACGGAAATGGTGGCTATTTTATATAATCGTGGTATACAGAATCTAGATTCAGGCCCAATCTTAGTTTAAAACCACTCAAGCCAAGGAGACGACGAATGATCAATTACGCGCGGGTTAACAAAAAGGACTGGGAAAAGATTCAAAACCTGCCCTGTCCGCCTAACGTCAAAGGCATACTGGCCAACCTGCAGGCGTATGGGCCGAACGCAATCGTCCCAGCTGCAGAGATCATGAGCTGCTTTTCGGGTATCGGCCAGGCCAATCAGACATTCATCAAAAACAAGGTTCGATACCGGCTTCGCATCGTGCAGAGCGGGTATCCGAGAGGTTGCCTTTATGGCTTCAGGGGATACCCGAAGGGCTATCTGGTCCAGCTTGCCAGAAGGAAGAGTGAAGTAGCGGGCTCCTGAAAAAGCCGTTCTCAACGAAAAGTCGTTGAGAACGGCTTTTCTGTTTTATTTTGGCAAAGTAACGGTGGTTCCAACTTCTTCGTACCACAATACCAGCGATATTGAATTGGTGCTGTTAAGATAAGTCCATGGACGTTCTTATCGTTGTCGTTTCTGGATTTGCGAGCGGGGTGTTCCTCCGCTCGCTTTTTATATTTGGCTGGCCGCCGGTTGTGTTTGCACTTTTTATAGCAGCGCTTTTCGGTGGCGCGGCGTTCCTAAAACCGCGCCTTGCGTATTCGCTTGGCGCGGTTTTTTGTTTATTCGTTGCGTTTGGTATGACACGCGCGATTGTTGCTGAAACACCGCTACCAAGTTCATTCGCAACTGACCTGCAACAACGTGTTTCCTACGAAGGGATTGTCGTTGCCGACCCGGATGTGCGCGATGCGAATCAACGCGTACAGATACGTGTGTCGAAAGGAGGAGAGTCAACGACCATGTTCGCCGTCGCACCTCGACACCCCACAGTCATGGTGGGCGATCATGTATTTGTTTCCGGCACGCTCTCAGTTCCTGAACCGTTCGCTGATGATAACGGCCGCACTTTCCGCTACGACAAGTACCTCGAGCGTGATGGCGTACGGTTTATTCTCAACTTTGCATACCTTCGCATTGAATCATCCGCGCCCTGGTATTCGTTACCAGCTACGCTCGCGCGCGTGAAGCATGCGTTTATAGACGGAATTCGAGCGACACTTCCCGAACCGTATTCCTCCCTCGCCGGTGGCATCACCATTGGCGGTAAATCAGGTCTTGGGAACGAGCTTAAGGATTCATTCACTCGCTCAAGCCTCGTGCATATCATCGTCCTCTCCGGATATAACGTGATGGTCGTAGCAGAGTGGGTAATGGCTCTCTTCGCTCTCACGCCAATAAGGAAGCGGTGGGCGGTGACGGCAGGCGTCCTCGCGCTCATTCTTTTTGTCGGCATTGCGGGCGCTACAGCGACCGCCATTCGCGCGGCGCTCATGGCGGTGATCGCCCTCTACGCGCGGGCGACTGGCCGTACCTATGCCGCCGGTCGAGCGCTTCTGGTCGTTATACTCCTCATGCTCGTGTGGAATCCGCTCTATCTCGTTTTCGATCCTGGCTTTGGTCTTTCAGTCGTGGCAACGGCCGGCCTTATCTGGCTGGCTCCGCTCATTGAAATCGTTCTTTCGTTCATGAAAAGTGCTTTTTGGAAAAATGTCGTAGCGACAACGCTCGCCGCACAGGTCGCCGTGCTCCCTCTCCTTCTCTACAACACCGGCAACCTCTCTATTGTCGCCATTCCGACGAATCTGCTTGTCGTACCGCTCGTGCCGCTCGCAATGGGATTCTCAGCGCTCGCCGGCTTCGCTGGGATGCTCTTCGGCTCTCTTGCGCCACTCCTCGGTATCGTATTCGCATTCCCGGCATACCTCACGAATGCATATCTCATATTCGTCGCTCGCGAGGCCGCTCTGCTGCCGTTCGCGGCCGTCACGCTCCCACCTTTCCCATTCTGGCTTGTACTCGCCGCGTATGCGGCTCTGATTTATAGTGTCGCTTCGAAACGCTTTTCAACGATGCTCCAGTTGAGGTTCGCAAAGAAAGCGTCAATATAATTTTTCTTGTCCGCAGGCACATAATCCACCATGTACGCGTGCTCCCAGAGGTCGAGTACAAGTAGTATTGGGAGGCCCGCAAGCTGGCCGACTTCATGGTCACCTACGAATACCGTGCACAACGTCTTACCAACAGGGTCAGCATACACGACAACCCATCCGATACCGCGACTTCCCGCGACTTCTTTGATGTGCGCGATAAGTCCTTGGTCTCCATATTTTTCACTGGCAGCGGCGGCAAGTGCCGAATCGGAATTCACCGCCGTTGCTCCCCCCTCAAGTTGGGAAAAGTAGTATTCATGCATGCGCATGCCGTCAAACTCAAATGCGAACCGGCGGCGAAGTTCTGCAATGAGATAGGCATTTCCTTCTGCATCTGCTTCCTTAAGCCCCTTCAACTTTTCCATAATAAGGTTCACATACTTCACGTAGCCCTCATACAATGCGAGATGCACCTTTATCTGTTTCTCTGAAAGCCCTTCGAGGGTAGGGAGATTAAATGTTTTTGGTGTGTAGGTCATATGAACAAAATGTACCATATACTTTATTCATGCGGCTTCCGACAAGTATCTGGTTTCTGCTATTTTTTGCCCTCGCTATTGGAAATATCGTCGTGTACCGGGCGATATTTGCGCCCGCCGTACTTGAAGTATCAGTGCTCGACGTAGGAGAAAAGGGGAGGGCGCTTCTGGTGCGAAGTCCTCGTGGGGAAACCATCCTCATAGACGCCGGACGTGACGCGGCAGTGCTACGCGCTCTTGGGTCGGCTCTCCCGATGTGGCAGAGACATATTGATGCTGTCATCCTCACAAGTGTGACCGCTGGCTCCGCAGGCGGCCTAGCAGATGTCGCGGACCGATACCGTGTCGGAACTCTGATACGCCCCCGCGCGGAAGGGTCACATAGCCAGGAGACTGTAATCACGAATGCTGTGAGCGACACCAAAGTCACGGGAGGGAAACGTGGCGACCGTATTCAATTCGGTGATGGTACATATATCGACGTTCTCTGGCCGCCCATTACAGCAACCCCTTTGAAGACGGTTGATGGCACTCTCATTCTTCGCATCTCTTATGGGGACACCTCGATACGTATACAAAACGACCTTCCGTCGCGTATTTCCAAGTGGCTTTCTACTGCCGACGCGAATCTTCCCCTCCCAAATCTCATCATTTCCTCTAGTACACCAGCTGGGGTCTACATTTCAGACGGGACTTCAATACAAAAAAGAAGCAACTAAAAGGTTTTGAGGCTCTCGGAGGTGGAGCAGCCCGGCCAATTGCAGCGCTGTAAGGCAGTTGCGATGCAATTTGCGACACCGAGAGTGAGCGCGCCCTCCGCAGGAGAGGGTGACGCGTACTCAAAAATATTTTAGTTGCTTCTCGATTAAGTTTAAATTGACCCAGCCTTTTTGAGAGCAGCGAAAGCGCCGTTCTTCTTAATAGTCTTGAGCCCCTTCATTGAAACGTCCACGATAACCGTCTTTCCGAGCTCGGCAACGTAAATACGGCGTCTCTGGAGATTGGCCTTGCGGCGGACCTTTCCGGTAGGATTGAATTGCGTCGCGCGGGTACGGTTAGAGTACCGCCCGCCAATCTGAGTGGTTTTTCCGGTGATTTCGCAGGCTCGTGCCATAGTCGCCCCATGGTAGCATAGGATACAAAACCAGCAAACATGCTCATCGCCCTCACCCTTATCATCCTTGTTCTCTCGGTTATTGCGCATGAAGTGGCGCATGGCTACGCAGCTAACTCGCTCGGAGATCCGACCGCGCGCCTCGCCGGCCGTCTCACTCTTAACCCACTTCCGCACATCGACTTTATGGGTTCGATCATTATTCCAGCGCTCCTCGTCTTCACTCAGTCACCGATCCTGTTCGGCTGGGCAAAGCCTGTGCCCTATAATCCCTATAATTTAAAGAACCAGCGGTGGGGAGAGATGTTGGTTGCAATTGCCGGAAGCGCGACAAACATCCTTCTCGCTATTATCTTCGGGCTTATCGTGCGATTTGGTCCTCTACTCGGGCTCGATGCGACCGCACTTTCACTTGCGGCAAGCATCGCGTTCGTCAACCTATTCCTCGGCCTCTTCAATCTGATCCCGTTCCCGCCACTCGACGGATTCACCGCACTACGTTCGGCTCTCCCATGGAACCTCTCGTCCGGACTGCGCCGTCTTGAACATCAGATCCAAAGTGCGGGAGTGGTCTCGCTCATCCTATTCCTCCTTATCTTCTCGTATATCTTCGCAACGCCGTTCTTCAATTTCGTTCTACGAATTTTTGAACTCCTCACGGGCGGCGGAGTGTGAAAGCCGGTGTGCGTATTCGACCGTAGGCACAATGGCGACTGGTATACTGTGGAACATGGAGTATCAGGTACACTCCATGTTCCACAGTATACCAGTCGCCATTGTGCCTACGGT
>JAKFXG010000013.1 GCA_021731495.1 Candidatus Parcubacteria bacterium
TTCTCCCTGCAGCCTATGCGGCTATCGATAAGGCGGCTAAGCGCGGCGTCATCAAGAGCAATACTGCCGACCGAAAGAAGTCTCGTCTCGCCGCGGCGATCAAGAGAGCACGGGCATAATCCATTTCAAAGAAAAACAGCACACAAGTGCTGTTTTTCTTTCAGTGGTCACAGATAATTCAATTGTCGACACAATTGAATTTCCGCGACCCCGGCTCATTCAGCAGAATGACTCTTGGAGTATGCGGTTTTGCGTGTTCGCAAAACATCGCTGCGCCAAGCACATAAGCACGAAACCTGCCGCAGGGCAGGTTTCGTGCTTATGTGCTCTCGGCCAGAATCGAACTGGCATCAGCCCCTTCGGAGGGGGCTATCCTATCCGTTGAACGACGAGAGCGAAGCGAGGAAATGCGACGATACGTCCTCATGTAGGCGGATTCTCCGAACGAGCTCAAGTATGCCTACATACGAGAGCGTAACGCTCACGATACTATAAAATGTAACTCACGTTCTTAGTGCTCTCGAGAGGACTGGCGATTACGCCATATCTCCCTCGACTAAACTTTTGCCGTCGTAAAAGTTTGTCTGGGCAGGGCTCGCGGTTCGGCTTGCTAGCCGAACATCCCTGCGCCTTTCGATTCCTCCCGCATGCTGCGTAGGCAGCGCGCTTCGAGAGCACAAAACTCACTATGTTCCTTTTGTGCCCCCGAGAGGAATCGAACCTCTATCGCGACCTCCGCAAGGTCGTGTCCTATCCATTGAACGACGGGGGCAATGTTGAATGTATATCAGAACCCGAGCCACGCCGCCACCAAATCGGAAAAGGTGTGATGATGTTCATCCTCATCTACATGGTGCAGGAAGTAGGCGTAGACCGCGTCGGCATCAACGCCCTCAAGCGGGATAATGAGATGCGGTGAGAGCCAACTCTCAGTCTTAATGGAGATCATGGGCGGGAACTCGCCCTCAACGTCTTCAAGGACGGAAAATGAAGTCATACGTTCGAAAGGGTGAAGTTCGTCGCCAATCATGATGCCTTGCTCAACGAGGCGGAAGCGATGAATCGGTGGTTTCTTGGCCGCGTGAAGCGCAAGCGCTACCGCCGCAATGACGACAAGGATTGCAAGTAGATAATTACCGAAGAGCACGGACGCTATTGTTGCAGCGACAGCGACGATGCCGAGCGCCCAATACCAGTCGGTGCTCTTCGGATTATGATCGTATTCTCTACCTTCCCATTCCAAAATGGCAGTGCGGGGCATGTGAAAAGTATATCACTAGAATGAACGGGCAATGGCATACCAAAGAAAGCGTGTGGTACACTCGTAGAAATGAGGGTCCTCATGCTTACAAAGTATCCTCCAATAGAAGGAGGAGTTTCTGCAGGGAATTATTGGCTTGCGCGCGGACTCGGTGAACAAGGAGTGTCAGTTACGGTCGTGACAAACGCGCTGTGCGTGGAAGACGTGTATCGGATTCCGATGGATGTGAAGGACCCTGCCGTTAAAAAAGAATGGCAGCCTACAAATGTTGAAGTGAGTTCGCTTGAAGAAAAAATGCCAACGCATATTCCATATTCCCCTGCATATAGCAGCCGTCTCGTGAATCTGGCGCTTGCGGAAATGGGAGATCATACGTTTGATGCTATGTACACACATTATCTAGAGCCGTACGGCACGGCGGCTCTGCTTGTGAAGCATCTGACTGGCATGCCGTTTGTTTTACGTCATGCCGGCTCCGATATATATAGACTTTTTTTGCATCATGACCTGCGTTATGTGCTCGGACGCGTTATATCCAGTGCGGATAAAATAATTCTTTCTCCGCAGCTACGACATCTTATGCCAGCCATGGGCGTCAAAGAACACTCATTATGGAGAATTCGTCGTAGCATACACCCCTCTTTTTCTCCTGAAGGTGGCAGTTTTGATTTTTCGCGCTGGGGGATAGAGGTGCCGAGCGGCATGCCAGTAATTTTATATTTGGGTAAAGCGGGTGGGCACAAATCACTACTGGAATCCGTTGAGGCACTAGCGCAAATACCGCTTGATTTTCGCTACTTCATCGTTACGCAAGGTTCGCTGGTCCCAGAGTTGCGTGAACGTATCGGTAAGCTCGGTATGAGCGAGAAGATATTTACACGTCCGTTTGTCGCGCCGTGGGAAGTCCCTTCGCTTTTACGCTCTGCTAGTGCGCTGCTGCATTTGGAAAACAAGTTTCCCATACCTATCCACGGACCAACTCAGCCTTTTGAGGCGGTTGCGTGTGGAACGCCATTAGTCCTTAGTGGTGAAATGTACGAGAAAATTAGTCGTGTCTACCCGGAGAAAGAGAGTTTTACCATTATTGAGAACCCAGACGACATTCCCAGTTTACGGGCGGGTCTCATGGGAGTGATTAAAAATGTTGAGGAGAAAAAAGCGAAGGCGCTTTTACTCTGCCACGATCAGCGAGGGACTCAACCGTGGGAAGAGCATATCGGCAACTACATCAAACTTTTTGAGGAGCTTTCGCGGATGAAGAAATAACCGGGTGCCATATTCGGCGGATGCGTCGCACATCTTCAAGAAGTGCTTTCTCGAAGTCACTGCCGAAATTCTGGTCGCGTTCGATTATCACTGCGCGCAGGTTGGAGCAATGTGCAACCGCGTATTCAAAAAATTGCCACACCGGTTCATTAGGGCCCGAGAGTTCCTGGGAGTGTGTATCTGAGAACCAGTCATGATGCAGTTCTCCTCCGGCGAGATGCATTTGAACGACACGTTCAAGCGGGAAGGCCTTTAAGAATTCAAGAGGGTCTTTCTTGCGGTTGTATGCATTGATATAGACGTTTGTCACGTCGAGCAGAAGTCCTGCTGACGTGCGGTCGCACACCTTGGTGATAAATTCAGTCTCCGTGTAGTCGCTTTCCGGAAGATCAAAAGAGGACGTGATGTTTTCAAGTACGATCGGTCTGTTCAAGCGCTCCTGAAGCAGAAGAATCTTTTCGACGACGATATCGAGCTCTTCGTCCGTGTGCCAGATGGGGGAGAGGTGACCGATCGAGAACTCCTCCTCTTCGTCATTATTGAGAGAGAAGTGTTCGCTGTAGTAGGGGGCGTCAAGCAGATCGCAGAGCCACTTTATTTCTTCTATTTTCTTCTCGGGGATCGCGTGAGCTGAACCGATGGAGAGCCCAACCCCATGAGGTATGAGCGGGAATTGCGAGTGGAACGAATCGAGAAGGGCGCGCCGAGAAGGAGACATATCGGGCGTGAACTGCTCGGTTATGAGTTCAAGAACATCGATCTCCTTGTTATGAAGGATAGTCTCGTCTTTTATTTCCTCGCGCAGGCCGATACCCACGCCAAGAACAGGTATCTCGCCAAGATTTACATGCATGTAGTGTAGCGGCCGGTGAGGCGATGACGACTCAGTATCCAACCGAGTTCGATGACGGCGCCTAGCGGTATATTTCCATGCTCGCTATAGACCCGCAAGAGAGCAGAGAGAGACAGAGGGTTTTTTGACTCAAACAGATGTCGGGCGAGAAGTATTGTGCCCGTAGATACGGGAACGGTGTGTGTTTTGCCGTTAGTATTGAAGAATAAAATAGGCCCATGGTAAGAAAAATCAGAGCAGATGATTTTTCTCGGCATTGCTTTAAGCCTGCGTCGCATCATCCCCATACGTTTTGCTGCCAACGAGCGTTGAAATTGTTCAAGAAGAGGGCGGGATATGGCGCGCAGAGCGTTTTTCTCACGAGAGGAGAGTCTGTCCTCATATTCCCCCAGCAGCCCAGCGTAAAAGAGCTCTTGCAAGGAGCGGTCCGTATAAAGGCGAAGCAACAGTCGTTGAAATTCTGCGAGGGCCATTTGTCCCCAGTATACTGCACAGAGAGCGACAGTCTATGTTAAACTGCGGAAAATGAGACCTTCCTCAAAAGAATCGAAAAGTCTTTCTTTTGTAGGGCGTATCGGGAGAATTTTCCTCGGTGCGGGAGTCTTAGCTTTTATTGGGGTGGTAGGTCTCCTTTCACCGTTCTCGATCGGGAAAGTCGGTAGCCGTAACTCAATAGGTGGTATAAACAAGAGTATTGATAATGTGCTTGACCGCTTGCTCTCAGTTCCAACGGTGTACGCAGATGTGCCTAATGTAAGCGGTTGCGGTGGCGGTTGCTCTGGTTGCGCCGGCGGTTGCTCTGGTTGCAGCGCTTGCAGTGGTTGTAATGGCGGTGGCGGTGGCTGCGCCTGTGCCGGTGGTGGCGGTGGCTGTAGCGGTTGCGGCTGTGGCTGTGGTTGCGGCTGTGGTTGCGGCGAGTAAAATTACTATGCCCCCCACTACTCCTGATTCTGCCCCTTCTTACTCC
>JAKFXG010000001.1 GCA_021731495.1 Candidatus Parcubacteria bacterium
CGCCAAAATAACGAATGAGGGTGTCAGACGCATTCGCGTAGGACTTCGATGGTGATGCAGAATATATGGGCTTGGGTATTCGGCCGCCCGGACGATGCGGACGATGCGTACGTGCAGTCGGCGGCGGAGATAAAGCTCATCGATTACCTGGTGAGTCTGATCAATCGCCAGGACCTGATCGCAGACGAGCTCAGAGAGCGCGAGAAAATTACCGGAGTAGCGGATGCGGGGAAGCGGCAGCTCGCTTACGCCAAGCTCTACTTCCGACTGGAGAAATTCCTTCTTGCCAACAAGCCCCTTGTGACGAAACGGGAGTTTGCAGGCAAGCAAGAACTGCGCGCCGATGTGCGGCAGCGCGGGCTCGTCGATGGCCTCTCGGCTCCTGTAAAGCTGATCTTCGCCGAAGAAACGGAGCAGGCTGCTGAGCTGTATACCTATGCGTTCTCGGAGATTGTCGCCTATACTCGGCACAACCTCGGCGAGGCGGAAGTAACCTCAATCCTCGCGGCCGCGACGCAGGGGACGCTTCTCCACGGTGCGGAACTGCAAGGCAATTCGCTTGCGATCGATACCGTCACCAGCGCGATCGGCGTAGCTCCCTTATCTGAGGTGACGGTCGCGTTCAAGAAAGTATATCGAGGATTCTTGGAACGGATTGCTGCCATACTCGGAGAAAAAGCCGCCGTACTCGCCGCAAAGAGAGCGTATGATGCTCTCGTCGAACACTTCGATCAAGGGCTCGTGAGCTTATTCCTCAATGTGGTGCCGGAGGGATTCCTGGAATCCGAGAAGTTGTTTGCCTTGAGCAGGGAGGAGCTCGAAAAGCGGGTCCTCGAAGCGACGGCCGCGCTACAGAAAGAGAAGGAGCGCGTAGAACACGAGGTCGAGGAGCGCACGCGCGAGCTCAAGAAAGCAGTTGAGGACCTCTATGCGAGTAATCAACTGTTATCGCAGCGCGAACAGGAGCTTTCGAAGGCGAACGTCGAGCTCCGGGAGCTCGACAAGCGGAAATCGGAATTCCTATCTATAGCTGCGCATCAGCTGCGCACTCCGCTCTCCGGGTTCAAGTGGGCGCTCGACATGCTCATCAAGGGCGAGGTCGGGCCCGTCGCCATCGAGCAGAAGGTTCTGCTGATGAAGAGCTATGAAACGAACGAACGCCTGATCAGGCTCGTGAACGAGATGCTCCACGCGACGAAGATCGACTCGGGGATGCTCCTCCTGCGCAAGTCGAGCACCCAACTGCTCGATCTGCTCGATAGCGTGCTGTATGAGATACTGCCGAGCGCGTCGAAGGCGCAGGTGTCCATCCGTTTCGAAGAACGCGACGATACGCTCCCGCCGCTCATGGTCGACCCGGAGAAGATGCGGGCCGTATTCCAGAATCTCTTAGAGAACGCCGTCAAGTACAGCCGACCCGGCGGGGAGGTAGGCATCTTCGCCTCTCGCACACGGGATACCGTGCAGTTCGCTATCAAGGATCATGGCATCGGCATCCCCATAAGCGAGCAGGCGCATATCTTCACCCGGTTCTTCCGGGCCGAGAACGCGCGCAAGGTGGACCCGAACGGCACCGGGCTCGGGCTCTACATAGTCAAGAACGTGATAGAGATGCACGGCGGCACCATCCGGCTCGAAAGCCGCGAGGGCGAGGGCACCACCATTTATTTCACCCTGAACGTCTGATGGGGTATACTGAAAGAATCCTTACACGACATTATGCCAAAAAAAATCCTCATCATCGAAGACAACAACCTCCTCGGGGAACTTCTCATGAGTACCTTGAAGAAGCATCAATATGAGGTGCTCTGGTCGACAGACGGTGCGCATGGCCTGGAGAAGATCAGGGAATCAAAGCCGGACCTCGTCCTGCTTGATATCGGTATGCCTACCATGAACGGTTATGAGATCCTCGAAGCAAAAGCCGGTGATCCGGAACTGAAAGACATTCCGGTCATCATCATTTCCAATTCCGGAGAGCCCGTCGAGATCAACCGCCTGCTCTCCAAGGGCGTGAAGGACTACCTCGTCAAGGTCCAGCTGACGCCGGAAGAGGTGCTTGAGAAGGTGAAGAACCAGTTCGCGCGTGAGAAGGCGATGGGTCCCGCGCCCGCATCGGGTTCGCTTTCGGGCAAGAAGATCCTCTGGGCGGAGGACGACAAATTCCTTATTGACCTCATCGCGCGGAAGCTCTTGCATGAAGGATCCACTTTGATCACGAGCACCAAGGGTAGCGAGGTCGTAGCGATGGCGGAAAAAGAACAGCCCGACATTATCATGCTCGATATCCTCATGCCGGACATGGACGGCCTCGAGGTGCTCTCGGCGCTCAAATCAAACGAGGCCGTCAAGCACATCCCCGTGATTATGTTCTCGAACCTCGACGACAAGCCAAAGGCCGATCAGAGCCAGGCGCAGGGCGCTGCCGGCTTCTTCGTGAAGGCGATGACGGGCCTCGACGAGATCGTGGGCGAGATACAGAGAGTTATTTCGAAGAAATAAGCGACACCTGTGGATACCTTGAAGGTCTGACCTTCAATCGCTGTCCTGTAATTATTCGCTTTGCGCGAACCTTTTTCGAGCGGAAACTGAACGTCGGATATACGCTTTTTATATTCAATTATAGTGTCTTTACTTCAAATTGTCCTTCCGCCAATTTAATCAAAGGCAGCTTTTCTTTATACAAGTTGAGTGCCCTCTCTGCTTCATTCCAATCAATGTTTGGAGCATTATAATCGGAACCATAATGGACAATAACTTTTAAAGGCAGCAGCCCTAAACCTTCTCCTATTTTTAAATCATCAAGACCGTAGTAATACTTCGAGATCGCATGTGCTCCAGCGGAGCTACCAGCCAAGGTCTTTCCTGACAATTCTTTCTCCCAACCCTCACTTTGTTTCTGCAGTTCGAGCAACACTGTTTCGGAAGCTCCGCCACGTATGTATATCGCGTTTGCCCAAGCTACCTGTTCTCTAAATTTTTCTGGATCAGCAAGTTGAAATTCCAGTTTTTTGTGCGGCAGATTGTTTGTAAAAAATTCTTTATCTTGATTAAAAGCTTTCTCCCAATTATCTCGCGGACGAGCAAATAGACATTCTAATATTCTAACCGGCTCTTTGAAAGATCGAACTAGCTCCCTGGAAAATGCCTTGCCGCCATCGGGTGCTTTGTGAGGATAACCTCCAACTAAGATGTATTTTGTAGTCATAAGTTCTAACTTGGATACTTGGCGGAGGGGGCGAGATTCGAACTCGCGGTACCTTGCGGTACGGTGGTTTTCAAGACCACTGCACTAGACCACTATGCGACCCCTCCTGGTGTTGCTTACGCCTGTGTTGATGACGAGGACACCGGCGTAGTGCTGAATGTAGTTTTACGGAACCAAATAAGATATACCACCTCAAGAATGCCGAGCGTATTGATTACGAGGAGTGCGATGAACCATTCTTTTTGGCCGCCGCGAGCGGCATGCCAGAGAGCAAAGCCCTTGATGACAACGGTCCAGAGTGCGATGGCGATAAGGAAAGGAAGGAACGCAAGCATGAGTCCCGGAGCAAATGGGGAATAGAAGGGCGAAAAGCCGTGCATGTAGGTATACATGCGCCACATTATAC
>JAKFXG010000020.1 GCA_021731495.1 Candidatus Parcubacteria bacterium
TGATAGAGCTCATAGGTGCAATCGCCGACGGCCCAAATACCTTCGACGCTTGTGTGCTGATTGCGGGGGTCTGTTTTTACGCGCCTCACCGCATCAAGCTCCACGAGGCCTTCGGCGAATCCTGTATTCGGAATGACGCCGGCTTCCACAAAGATGCCGGAAACGGCGAGTTCTTTTATCTCTCCAGAATCTTTATCCTTATATTTCAGTCCCGTCACGAATTTCTCGCCCAGAACTTCAGTCGGTTCGGCATGCCGGATGATATGCATGTTCGGATACGCGCTTGCTTTCTCGACCGTGACCGGATCCGCCTTGAATTCTTTGTGGCGGTGAATCAATGTGACCGACTTAGCATACGCGAGAAGCTGTAACGCGGTCTCGAAGCCTGCGTTACCGCCCCCAATGACCGCGAGATCCATTCCACCGAAGAGGGGGCCGTCGCAGGAAGCGCAGTAGGTCACGCCCTTGTTCTCAAATAAATCAGAGCCAGGAATGTCGAGTTTGCGACGCCCGGCACCTGAGGCGATAAGCACCGCTTTTGCCGCAAATTCCTTGCCTGTTTTCGTTGCGGCAAGAAATGTTCCTTCCGGAGTCTTTGTGAGTGAGACGACCCGCTCACCGACAGAGAGTGTCACAAAGTCGCCCTTCACGGCGTCGAGGTGTGCCTTAAACGACTTTGCGAGATCAATGCCGCTTATCTTCGGAGTGCCAATCCAGTTCTCGATACCCTCGGAGACAATCGATTGTCCGCCAATCTCTTCAGTAACAAGAGCGGTCTTCAAATGTTTGCGGGCTGCGTAGACACCGGCGGCAACGCCAGCGGGTCCGCCGCCGATGATCATGAGATCGTACATGCTGGCAGTATAACAGAATGCGACGCCTCCGGCGTCGCGTTCTGTGCTGTCATGAAAGATGTAAGCGGATAGCTTACTTTTTACTACCAAGCGAGTGAGCCAAAAGAAAAATTCTTATTTTTCTTTTGCGAGCGAGTGCAGGGAGAAAGAAATAAGTCGTTGCGACTTATTTCTTATGGCGGCGGAGGAATGCCGGAATTGCGCCCCACGCCTCGTCATCTTCCGGAGCTGGCGGAGTCTCTTCGCGCTTACGGGGCGTCGCCGTCACAATCGGTTCCTCTTTCGCGGTAACCGCCGGTGGCGCATCCTCCTCATCCACCCGTTTGCCCCTACCTTTCTCTTCTACTGATTTTTCTTCACGCTTCAAAATCTCATGGTAAATACGTCCGCGTTCCTCGTCGCGTCGTTCGGCGGGCATTGCAAAAAGCGAACGCTCGGGCTCAGTGTGTGCGTGCAGCGCCGAATCAGGGAATCCGGTCGCGATGACGATAATGCGCACCTGACCCTTCTTAAGTTTCTCGTCGCGCATCATACCGAAGATAATCCGCGCATTCTTGTCGACGGATTCGTTGATGACTTTCGCGGCCTCCTGTACTTCCATAATGCCGAGGTCGTCTGAGCCGGCGACGACGAAGAGAATGCCTTTCGCACCGCTGATGGAGACATCGAGGAGTGGGGAATTGACTGCCATTTTGGCGGCCTCGCGCGCGCGGTCGTCACCCTCGGCAATGCCGATGCCCATCAGCGCCGGGCCGGCACCCTCCATAATCGCCTTGATGTCGTTAAAGTCAGTATTGATGTCTCCCGGCGTCGTGATGATATCGGAGACGCCTTCGACGGCCTGGCGCAAAATTTCATCGCACATAGCGAAGGCGCTCTTGGCCGACGTCTGTGTGTCGACGATGGCAAGCAGTTTGTCGTTTGGAATAACGATGAACGCATCCACCTCTTTCTTGAGTTCGGCCAATCCTCGTTCCGCGATGTCTTTGCGCTGAGCGCCCTCAAAAGAGAATGGTTTCGTGACGACTGCGATCACGAGCGCGCCGACTTCTTTCGCTATCTTTGCGACGATGGCTGACGCGCCGGTGCCGGTGCCGCCGCCCATACCGCAGGTGATGAACACCATGTCGCTGCCGGAGAGCGCTTCTTGGATTTCCTGGCGCGTCTCTTCAGCGGCACGCTTGCCGAGTTCCGGATTCATGCCGGTGCCGAGTCCGCGGGTGAGATTCTTGCCGATGTGGATCTTGCGCTTAGCGAGTGAGCGATGGAGGTCTTGGGCGTCGGAGTTGACGGCGATGAATTCGACGCCGCGAACCTTCGATTCGATCATGTGATTAATCGCGTTTTTGCCCGAACCGCCGACACCAACGACGCGGATCCGTGCGAATGTCTCAATCTCTGGTTCAATGCGCTTGGACATATAGTAGTGCCGCTATAGTAGCAGAACCGGGTAATATGCAAATATTGACAATCTTGCCGAGCGACTCGCTGTTTTTGCCCTACATTAGGGCAAAAATTGCTGTAAAAACTTTCCGAAAGAAGCCCCCAGACTTTTCTTCGGCGCATTCGTATCACCCGTGAGTCCCCAAAGCGCAAGTCCGTAGGCAACGGCCCAGGTCGCGTCACGGATCTTTGTATCGGCAGAAATACGGAACTCCGCCAATCGTGACGGCAGTTTCAATGAGCCTTTCGCGATATCACTGATAGAACCCACTCCGGCTCCGCCGCCTGAGATGATAATGCCGGAAGGCAGCGGTCCGCGGCGTCCGAGTGATTTAAGATGCTTATCA